>SXZI01000022.1 GCA_005788035.1 Bacteroidota bacterium | reverse complement strand
TTCCATCAAATACTCATTCAATAGAGGGGCAATCTGAAAACTCACGTGCTGAAATTTTATCGAAAGATTTTTCCATTATGGCTCCATTGAAAAAGAGAACATATATCAAGACTATGAATCCCCCTTATGTTCTTTTAAAACCAACCATTGAAGATGGCAAACCTATTCGTGCTTGGGCCATTCAAATCGAAGATGAAAACAATACCATTTATAGTATATCAGGCAATGGAAATATACCCGATACAATGCTAAAATGGCGAATCGCACCTTCGCAAAGCATGGAAGATAAACCATATACGGTCAAGTTTACTGCAATAGACACACTTGGAAAAACGCATAAATGGACAACATCTATTGCAACCGAACGCTTAACATTGAAGAAAAAACAAGAATTACAAATTAATGATACACTCATTGAACGGTTTGCGCTCATTTTGTTTGAATTTAACAAGTCAACCCTCAGCTCTGCTAATCAGCAAATAGCCAAAACGATACGTGAATCCATTAAAGACAACTCTTTTGTCACTATCAGCGGACATACAGATCAAAGTGGTAATATAGAATATAACACTGCTTTGTCTCAATCTAGATGCAAGGAAGTTCAACAATTTCTTCAACTTCCGGATGATAAAGTGACAATAATCCCATTGGGTGGAAAAACCTATCCCTTCACGAATCAATCTCCGCAAGGAAGGGCTTATTCTCGTACGGTCTTTGTAGAAATCCGAACTCCGGTATCTGCTGCAAAGAAATAAGCATATTTCCTTACGTGTATTCACTCCAATTCTCTAAATTTGCCATGAATTATTGAGTCAAATTCAGCCTCGGACAACCCTACATGCCCTATACCAAGTTAACAACCCCTGAAAAAGGTCAGAAAATTACCGTCAACTCTGACGGTTCATTAAATGTACCTGATAATCCAATCATCCCATTTATTGAAGGTGATGGAACCGGTCCTGATATTTGGGCATCTTCAGTTCGCGTCATGAATGCAGCCGTTGAGAAGGCATATGGCGGAACAAAAAAGATTGAATGGTTTGAGATTTTTGCCGGCGAAAAATCAAATGAAGTGTATGGTCCCAATACATGGCTTCCGGAAGACACTTTGACCGCACTTCGTGAATATGTTGTTGGCATCAAAGGTCCTCTCACAACACCGGTTGGTGGTGGCATTCGATCCATAAATGTTGCTTTGCGACAAATGATGGATTTGTATGTTTGCCTTCGTCCTGTTCGATATTTCCAAGGTGTTCCCTCCCCAGTGAAACATCCCGAACTAGTGGACATGATCATATTCCGTGAAAATACTGAAGACATTTATGCCGGAATAGAATTCAAGGCAGGAGAACAAGATACTGCCTCACTGTTATCATTTCTTGAGTCGACTTTTCCAGCATTTCATAAAAAGATTCGTTTTGGCACAGAATCACCTGAGCTTGTAGGACTTGGCATCAAGCCTGTTTCCGCTCCGGGTTCAAAACGTCTAATACGAGCAGCAATCAAATATGCCATTTCTCAAAAAAGAAAAAGCCTCACCTTGGTGCATAAAGGCAATATCATGAAATTCACTGAAGGTGCATTCAGAGATTGGGGATATGAACTAGTACGCGAGGAATTTTCAGATCAGGCAATTGGCTGGGATGATTGTGGCGGAAATCCCGGAAACAAGCTGCTTATCAAAGACTCCATTGCAGATGCATTTCTTCAACAGATTCTTACAAGGCCAGCTGAATATGATGTAATTGCAACATTGAACCTCAATGGCGATTATATCAGCGATGCATTGGCTGCCCAAGTTGGTGGGATCGGTATTGCTCCGGGAGCCAACATTAATTATGATAATGGATATGCGATCTTTGAAGCCACTCATGGTACGGCACCGAAATATGCAGGACTTGACAAAGTCAATCCTGGATCCGTCATTCTATCCGGTGAAATGATGTTCCGTTATATGGGTTGGAATGAAGCCGCTGACTTAATTATCAAAGGAATGGACGGAGCCATCTCCGCAAAAACAGTCACCTATGATTTTGCACGACTGATGGAAGGTGCAACAGAAGTGACTTGCTCTGCTTTTGGTGATGCAGTCATTAAGCACATGTAATTTTATTTCGCGATGAAACTGAGGGGAGACGCGGTTTAGCAATGTACACGCGTCTCTTTTTTTGTTCACTTACACTTTCGCATTGATCATGGCAGCAAAGAAAACGAAATACATCTTTATTTCCGGAGGAGTGCTATCCTCTCTTGGTAAAGGGATTGCATCTGCATCTTTAGGGCTATTGCTGAAACAACGAGGTCTTTCTGTCACAATCATGAAATTTGATCCCTATATCAATGTTGATCCGGGAACAATGAATCCACAACAGCATGGCGAAGTGTATGTCACGGATGATGGAGCCGAGTGCGATCTTGACTTAGGTCATTATGAACGATTCCTTGATGTTGATGGAACTAGGGCCAATTCAGTTTCTTCGGGACAAGTATACTTTGAAGTAATACAACGCGAAAGACAGGGACAATATCTAGGGAAAACTGTACAAGTCATCCCCCATATCACCGATGAAATCAAACGAAGAATGACTATTTACGATAAAATGTTTGATATCGTGATCATTGAAATTGGTGGAACTGTTGGAGATATTGAGTCTCTTCCATTCATGGAATCCGTGAGGCAATTATGCATGGAAAAAGGCCCAAAAAGTACACTGAATATTCATTTGACCTATGTGCCATACATAAAGTCAGCAGGCGAACTCAAAACCAAACCAACGCAACATTCTGTTAAAATGTTAATGGAAATGGGTATCAGGCCAGATATACTCCTATGTAGAACCGAACAGGCAATCAATAAAGAATTGAAAAGTAAGATTGCTTTATTCTGCAATGTTGAAGAAGACTCTGTAATCGAAGTCTTGGATGCCGAAACCATTTATGAAGTACCCATGAGTTTGGCCAAACGGAATTTGGACCAAATCGTGTTGAGAAAATTCTCAGTCACACCAGGAAAAATTGACCTTGATACTTGGACCAAATTTGTCAATCGCATCAAGCAACCAAAACATACGGTCAATATTGCCCTAGTAGGAAAATACAATCAAGTAAAGGATTCATACAAAAGCATTTTGGAAGCTTTCGTCCATGCAGGAGCAATCAATAATGCAAAAGTTGATATCACCTGGATTGATTCTGAATCAATTACAAGAAGCAATGTAGCATCAGTGTTAAAAGGTATGCAAGGTATTCTTGTTGCCCCTGGTTTTGGTTCAAGAGGAATTGAAGGAAAAATCGAAGTCATCAAACATGCTCGGGAGCAAAAAATCCCATTTTTTGGAATTTGTCTTGGCATGCAATGTGCCGTGATTGAATTTGCCCGAAATGTAGCTGGATTGAAAGATGCCCATTCTGCGGAATTCAAGAAAGGCAAAGATTTGGTGATTCATTTGATGTCAGCCCAGAAACAAGTAACGGACAAAGGCGGTACAATGAGATTGGGCTCTTATCCTTGTACAATACGCAAGGGTACGATTGCTCATGCTGCTTATGGATCCGATACAATCAGTGAGCGTCACAGACATCGTTATGAGTTTAATAATGCCTACAGAAAAACGCTCGAGGATCATGGCATGAAACTTAGCGGAGTTTCACCTGATACCACTTTGGTAGAGATTATTGAATTAAAGAGCCATCCTTGGTTCGTTGGGGTGCAGTTCCATCCGGAATATAAATCAAGAGCTGTCAAAGGACACCCCCTCTTTATAAGTTTCGTGAAAGCTGCATTACAGAAGAAATAACATTACTGAAATGTTTGCCCTTTCCAATGGACGTCTCTTTTTAGCAAGAGCATAGCCACCATTATTTCTATAAATATCATGAATAACATGCCCGGAATAATCCAAGGCAATTGTTTCATGCGCTTTATGGCCGTTAGAGATGGCAAAATCAAGAAACAGTCACATAGTATCCTCATCCCAAAAATGGAAACAGTCCCATTAAAGTCACCCTGAATAATTGTCGATAAAACACTACCCCAAAATACAATAGCAAAAAACACGAATAAGTGTTTTTTCCATCCCAAAGCTTCAGAACCTCGTACCCAGCGATGTTGCTGACTGACAAAACCTTTCCAGTCTTTGCAAGGCAAAGTACTTACCGCATTTTCACCATTAATTGGATAGAGTATCTTATATCCACCATTTGCAATTCTTTGTAATAAGAGCAAATCTTCTGTTACTGAGAAGGGGATTCCTGGATATCCACCAACTTCCCTGTAAACAGAGGCTCTGATTGAGAGATTATTTCCGAAACAGCCCAAAGGCATACCCAATGCAACCCCGGCTGAAGCGAGTGTGTGATTCATCAGCCATTCCATGTCTTGCATGTGGTGGAATAATGACTGAGCACGAATTGTTGTAAAACCTGCAACCATTGCAACTGCTTCATTACCAAAGTAGAGTTTTACTTTTTGTATCCATCCATCAGGGAAAGTACAATCGGCATCTGACATCATGATGATATCTCCTGAGGATGCCATGATTCCTGCATGAATCGCTCCGGGCTTACCTCGAAGATTACCACTTCGATCTTCTGTTAATTGAATGCCTTTAAAGCGATTATCCTTCTTTACAAATGCATCTATGACTATTTGTGTTTCATCGGAAGAACGGTCATTTACGATAATAAACTCACAAAAATCAGCATTCTGCTTCATTAGTGATTCAAGGCAGGCTGGAAGATTCTCGGCTTCATCTCTTGCCGGTATGACAACCGAAACTGTGAGTGAATTATTTGGAAATGATAAGGACCCAATTCTACGAGATTTCAATACTCCAAAAGCAAAAAAAAGTGTTTTTGCTATGAAGATAGTAAGCACGAGATCGATCAATACCATAAGATCGCTCAAGAATAGGAAAGGCCGTTAATGGAAATAAGGCACTATGAATGAATGCCGGAGGCGAGTCTGCCAATGCTATGATATTCGAAACCTTCGGATGCTATGATTTCAGGATCAAAGAGATTACGTCCATCAAAAATCAAATGATGTTTCATGGTTTTGCGCAATACTGCAAAATCCGGTTTTCTGAATTCATTCCATTCTGTTGCAATAATCAGCACATCGGCGTCTTGTAAAGTGCCATATGCAGAACTTGCAAATTGAATTGAATCACCATAAATAGTCTTTGTATTAGGAATTGCTTCCGGATCATATGCTGATATGTGAGCACCTTTTTCGAGTAATCGATCAATAATAGTATATGCAGGCGCTTCCCTTACATCATCGGTATTTGGCTTGAATGACAACCCCCACAAGGCAATCTTAGCCCCTTTGATAATTGGTACCCTATCAATTACTTTTTCCACGAATCGTTGTATTTGACGTGCATTTGCATCTTCCACCGCATGAATGATACCAAGTGGTGTTCCAACAGCATCGGTGGAATGAAGAAGCGCTTTAACATCTTTTGGGAAACAGCTTCCACCATATCCAATGCCCGCAAAGAGAAATCTTTTTCCAATTCTTGAATCTGATCCTATACCAATTCGAACATTTTCTATATCCGCACCAATTGTTTCACAATATGCGGAAAGTTCATTCATGAATGATATTCTCATCGCCAAAAAACAATTTGCTGCATATTTTGTGATTTCTGCACTTTTTTCGTCCATCACATAAATTGGGTTACCGCTTCGGAGAAAAGGTTCATAGATATCTCTCATCACATGTTCTGCTTTGGGATTGGAGGTACCCACAACAACACGATCAGGTTTCATGAAATCTTCTACTGCAAATCCTTCACGCAAAAACTCAGGATTACTTACGACTTCAATTTCAAAACCAGGGGCAGCATTTCTACATATGGAGCGAACTTTATCAGCCGTGCCTACAGGAACAGTACTTTTATTTACAAGAATTCGTAGATCAGTTATATTCTCTTTTTTTATGATTTCAGCAATATTCTTTGCTGCATCCATAACATAATTCAAATCAGCAGAACCATCTTCACCTGGAGGTGTAGGTAAACATAAAAACAGAATGGTGCATTGTTTGACAGCAAGTTCTATGTCAGTTGAAAATTTTAAACGACCATTGCTAATATTACGTTCAAGCAGATGTTCGAGCCCAGGTTCATAAATGGGCATTTTACCTTGAAGCAAGGTTTCAACTTTATGTTGATCTACATCAATGCAAAGAACATTATTTCCACTTTCAGCGAAACATGTACCGGTTACAAGACCGACATATCCTGTTCCGATGATTCCAATCGTTTGTGACATATTAGGGTTGATTCAGAAGTTTCAGAATAACGAGCGCCAAGATTACCAAGGCGCAAACAGATAGTGCAAATTTAATGAAACTACGTGCCACTTTCAGCACAATTAACAGGACAATCACCCCAATCAAGAAAAGGATAATTATGGGGAATTGCTCGAATATTTGGGGAAAATCAGGCATGTTGATGAATTAATTAGGCTTGAATGTGAAGGTAATCGTTCCTGTCATCTGAAGATCTGCCTCCAAACGATTAAACTTCCATTTTTTAAGAGTTTTCATAGACACACCCTCCAAACTGGGGTCCCCCTTGGTCATTGGCCTCATTTCACCTACAGTTCCATCCGGAAGAACGGTAAATCGTATTTTGATTGAAACTAATTTTGTGAGGGTTTCAGGACTGGGGGGCATAACTTTATTCAATACTGTCCGATTACCACCACCGCCCCACTCAATATCACCTAGACCCATTCCTTTTCCAGATCCTGTGCCTTTATTTCCTAAACCTGTTCCTGTACCAACACCGGATCCAATCGATGAACCTTTCCCTTTCATAGAATCTATGTCGGTTTTATTAATTGCAGAAACATCTTCTTTTGCGGTCAAGTTTGAGGTTGATAAAGGATCAATTGGCGATGATGTAGATCTTGTTTTGCCGGCATCTTGCAATGGATTTTCAGGTTTAGCACCGGATGAAGCATCTCCTTCTTTGGCCAAATTTCCTTTGCTCTTTCCTGTTCCGTCACCCTCACCAAAATTCAATAAAATGATGGGTTGACTATTGTATTCTTGTTGCAGTGGTTCAATATTGATTGATGTATAGGAAAACCAAATCAGCAAAAGGAGCATGAACATCAAAGCTATGCCAAATCCACGAGCGGCATAACGATCCCACAGCACCTGAATATTATAGGTGAATTGTGTCTCATTATGTCTCTCTCTCAAATGCATGATCTTCTCACTTTACTCTTTCAACCCAGGCATTTGTATATCCTGCTTTTCTCGCTGCATTTTCTGCTTGATCTCGTTCAGAATATCCTCCAAAACGAACACGATACCATGTCTTTCCTTTCAAGGATCTTTTGCTCATAAATGCTGAAGAAACACCTTTGGATTTTAATTTTCGCAATGCGGCATCAGCTTCATCTTTAGAAATACTAGCCATTACTTGCACTGAGTATTCAGCACCTGTACTCTTGCTCTTTTCTTTGATTACCGGCTCTTTCCTTTCTTTCTTTTTGGGAACATCAAATGTTTCATCCAGCACTTGTTGTTTTGCCTGACTTTTGTTCATCGCAGGCTTCTTCTGAGCGGGCTTTGGACGCACCAGGTCTTTTTTTGCAATCAGTACCGGTTCTTTTCGCTTAGCTTCAATCTTAGGTGCAGGTTGTGGCATAGTTTGCCTTTCAACCTTAGAAATTTTTGCCGGCTGTTTATCTTTTTGAATGGAAGGAGATTGAATTCCTTGTCCTTTTTCATTGTATTCAGGATATGATTTTGCAGGTACAGGATCAGGAGGAGCAACTTTCTTAGTCGGCGCTCTTTGTTCAATCGGTGCTTGTTCAGCGATCTGATCTTGTTTTTGAATTATTTTCTCTACAGGTCTCTGAACTTCATTCTGTTCTTGAACTTGATCATCATTTCTCTCATTATTACCTATGCTTTTGCCTTGGGCTAGCTGCATTCTTGCCAAATAATCCTGCACACGTGCTAGTGAGTCTTGTTCGCGTGTTTCATCGAGAATCTCCTTATCTTTTGCAATAGCTTTTTCCACCTCAGAAATCGTGTCTGCTGACTGGGTAATTTTTTCAGATGATTGTTTTTCGGATGTATTTGGCAATACGAACCACAATAAAGCCAACACAGATAGTGTTAATACTGCTATGAGACCTATTTTTTTTGTGGATGTTTTTTCTTCTTCCGGAAGTGCATTCGGTTGAACATAGGAAATAAATCCTGAAGATGAATCAGAACGAGACTTCTCTCCTTGTGTATCTGATGGAGCTGATGATTGAGACTTCCCATGCATGAATGTTTGATTATCAGATTCGCCGAATCCACCAAACTCATCTTGTGGTTGTTGTTGATTGCTCATATGGCAATGTCCTCATTAGAAAAGATATCTTGCACCTAGTGCCACAAATGTTCCCCGCTCACGGAATCTAGTCCAAAGATACACAGAAGCATTGAGGATATTATCTATTCGAAGATAAGCTTCGAAGTCCTTTTGAATGGTATAATTCATTCGAGCATTGGCCATGATATAAGAAGGTATATCTATCAGACCCTCCTTATCGACCGTTCTGGAACCTATATGCTCGACAGAAAAGACAGATTGCATGGAACTTGACCACATACGCTCATATCGTAATCCTATTGTAAGTGGAGCAATCATGGGAATGGCAATATCCTGATTTGCTTGGGAACTATGGGTATATGATGCAAATCCACCGATGGTTGAATGCCCCCATACTTTCCACTGGGTTTCAAATCGCATGTCCAACAATGTTGCTGAAATGTAATCAATGTCAAATCCGGCAAACTTTCCTATTTCAAGCGAATTGGGAACCATTACCGGAATATTCGAGGAAGAACGATATGATAACTTTATTGAAGATGATACATCGATTGATGGGTGCCATTGTAACATGGGAGCTATATCTATATCATCTCTTCTGAATGAAATAACAGGACTATTCATTACATATGGATTGATTGCGAGCATTTGTGAAAGCGATGAATTATTCAGACCTGATCTTATGTGCATATAGGCTGTAAACTCTGAAGATAGTCGATAATCAATATCACCCATCAGAGAGATTGCTCCAAATTGCACACCTTGAGAATTCATTGCTGATTGAAAACCAGCACTACCTCGAATAGTTAAATCGCCACTGGTCCAGATGGTAGAAGCCCCTGCTTGTAAAAAATTATAATCGGAATCTTCGCCATAGGAATGCAGATCAACTAATAAAGAAGTTGTGATAGGCATCCCCATCAATGGCATTGTAATATCAGCAAACCCTTTGATCCGTGCATCTGAAAATGCACTATCAGAAGTTTCTATTGAAAGGGACTGCCATAGAGCACCCATTGCATAGGAATATTCACCAACTATACCCTTGACATCAACATGCGCCCCTATATCGTTCATGGAACGATCCAACACAAATTGCTTGTCGGCACCGAATAGCTTAAATGACTTATTGGCATAAGTGAACCCTGATTCAGTGCGACTTCCTCCGAAGAATATGAATTTTTTTGGAGCATCATAACTTGCACGCAAGGATATGCCTGCTTTTGTATAATCAGCATTATCAACATGACCTGAACTACGTTCAACATTTCCAAATACATCAATTGCATATCCACCGGATGAAAATGAATATCCGGCATTGATATATGGAGTGACAAATATGCCAAATTCACCCATGACATAACCTTGTACTGAATAGGGCCTCATTGCACTAGATGGTAAAGGCACAGTAGGCAATAATGGTACAGGTATCTTAACATCTGTATTGATTGAATCTAATTCTGCTTTTGAGAGTGTCCCCGGTTTTGACGGCTTCATTTTTAAGCCGCCTTTGATTTCGGCATTTGTCTTTCCTGTAATAACAAACTCCTGCAAATCCAATTGTTGATCGGCTGTGTTTTTATTGTCTTGCGCCACAATTGGGGTAGACATCAACAACAATACAATAAGGCTCAACATCATGGCTTTACCTTTTGGATTCTCTTCAATCGAGCAGAAGCTGATTTACCATAATCATCATCGGGACGAAGCGTAGTCAATGTTTGAAACACTTCTTTGGCGGCATCATAATTCTTGATTGTTTCATAACAATCGCCAAGTCCAAGAAGTGATAATGAGAACCAATCTTCTATTGAGCTAAACTGTTCTCTTACTCCCAAAAATGCGGTGATGGCATTGTCATATTCTTTTTGCTTCAGCCAAAGTTCACCAATGCGATATTGAGCTTCAGCAGCAATATTGGGATTGTCAATCCGCTTCGCCAATGAGTTGAAATGAACCAAAGCACTGTCATACATCAAGCGAGAACGAAAATACATTGCAATTCTGTATCGAGATTGATCTCCGTATTCTGTGCTGGAATATGTATCCGCGATGAGTGTGTAGAATCGCAATGCCTGTAATGAATCCCCCAAGGAATTTGCTATTTCAGCTCTTTCGAAACCGGCTTGGGCCGAAGAGGAGTGTTCAGGGAATTCCGTCATGACCAGGGCAAAAGCAGTATCCGCTTCTCGCAATCGTTGATCATTCGTTTTCAGAAGGCCAATTTCCAATAGAGCCAATGGTGCATATTCGCTTTTTGCATAGCGTTTGAACACATCACGCCATGATTGCTCTGCTTTTGCTGGCTCACCAAGACTTGCGAAACTCTTCCCTAAGTAGAATAATGCTTCTGCATTACGCTCCATATCGGAATTGCTCTTAAGAAATGCTTCATACTCAGCAATGGCGCCGGAATAGTTCTTTCCATTGTATAAACTTAATCCACGGTTCATCACTAGGTCTTTTGCTATTTCCGATTCTGGATTTTTCATGATGAAATCATCAACGACTACTTTAGCTTCATCGATTCTACCCAAAAATTCAAGGCAATATTGAATGCTCTTTACAGCCTCACCCGCCAATGGCGAGGATGCATATTGATTCTTGACGATTGTATACGATGAAATCGCCTCATCATATCGTTCCATATTATAAAATGCATCGGCAATGGTATAATGCGTTCTTGCAGCAAGTTGAGTGGATGGATAATTTACAAGCAAAGTCCTTAATTCAGAAATGGCTTCTTCATAGCGTCTTTGTTGAAAGAGGGTCCAACCCACTGAGTACAATGCTGATGCAGAGAGTGGTGATTGTGGATATGACCTTGCAAATGTGCGAAATGCCTTTATTGCTGCATCAAAATCATCTATTCTATATAATGCCTGTCCATACTGATATGCAGAATATTGCCCTTCCTCGCTGCGAGGTCCTTCATTCATTGCCGCCTTATAAGCCTGAGCCGCTTCTTTATATTGCTTCAATACATAATGGCCATCACCCTTTCTTGCCAATGCATCAGTGGCAAAACGAGTCTTGGGAAATTCTTTTACAAGTTTTGAAAAAGATTGAGAGCTTTGAGAAAAATCTCTTCTCCTGAATTGCGACCATGCAATTCCGTAAAAACTTTCCTCTCTTCTATTACTAATGGGAAAATCACTGATGAGTTGCTTATAAAACTCTTCTGCATTCTTTAACAAATCTGTTCTATAATAAGACTCAGCAAGCCAAAACAATGCCTGATCTTTTCTAGAATCTTTGGGATGTTCTCCAAGAAATGTAGACAATTCGATGATTGCATCTCTATATTGATCATTTTGATGAAATGATATCCCTTGTTTTAAGCGAGCTTCCGCAAGGATATTATCTTTATTCTCCAATTCCATATTTGACATGGAAATTGCAATTCTCTCTGCAGATGCATATTCCCTTGCTGATTTTCCAAATTGCTCTTGATCATGATAAACACTTCCCAAAAGCAAATGGAACTTTACAAGCAAAGATTTTTCCTGCGTTTCGCGAATACCCCTTTCAAAGGTTTTGCGTGCTGTTTCAAGTTCATTATCCTCATATGCCAATTGACCATATTCCAATAATGCCTGCGCCAAAAAGGGATAGCCGGTCTGCATGGACAAAGAAGAGAATTCTTTCTTTGCCAAGCTTCGATCTCCGATTGCTTTGCTTATCAATGCATGATAAAGCTGAGCTCCGGAACGAAGCAGTGCTTGTTCATCTAGAGCGGAATCAATGACATATTGATAATATGATTTGGATACTGCATAGTCCTGCAAATGGAATGCTGCATATCCTGCAGACATGTTTGCATGCATGAATAATGGGGATCCGGGAAATGCTGACATAAATGCCTCAAATGCCTGCAAACCAGATTTGCATTGCCCTGCCAATACTAATGCTTGAGCTTTTATGAATGCGATATCCTCCTTCGATCTACTTGAGAAGGATTGTTCCTCGGGTTTTATAATTGATGTGTCACTCGCTTGTAATTTATCAATGACTGCTTGGGCTTGATCAATATATGCTATAGATGCATTTGGTTCACGCATGCCAAGTTTGATATTGGAAGCTCGGATCGCAGAATTCAATACTGTATTTCGCATGGGATATGTACGCAATAATTCCCCATACAATACCACGGCTTCCTGTTCCAAACCTGACCTTTCTTTCAACTGAGCTCTCATATACAATGCATCATCAGCAAGACGATGAAGCGGATATATATCCTGCATCTCTTTCAATGTTGATAAAGCATTATCAGGATTTCCAAGTCGCGCTTCAGATGCTCCCTTCCAATACAAAGCCTCTGCTCGATAATCGGCAAAGACTGAATCATTTTTTGCTTTTTCTTGCGTTAAATTGACGATACCCGAAAAATATTCAACTGCTTTGGAAAGCTCCGTAATGTGATATGCTATGAATCCACGTTCCAACCATGCGATGGGTATGAAGGGAGAATTGGGTCGCTGCTGAATAAATTCCCCGAGGAGTTTGTCTGCATATCGATAATCTTGAGATTGCCTCAAAATCAGGGATTGCAACATATGCGCTTCATCTTTGGCTGCACTTGTTTGGGCGATGCTCAATGAACGTTGTAATCGTAGTCTTCCCTCTGCCAATAAACCCTCATCGACGAGTTTGGCAATCTCACGGAGGTCCTTTGTCCCATAAAGGATACCGGGATTCATCAATTGACCCTGCATCATTGTTGAACACAATATGCAAATGGCCACGAAAAACCAGTGCTTCATAATACTTTGTTTGGATGGAAAGATGCTGCAATTCAAAAATACGAATATCTCTTCTATATCAAAGTGTATTTTACGATTTTTTGAGGCAAATGATGACAAGATCCCAGGAATCTTTCATCAATCTGAAAAGGCCAAGAAAGCCACATTTCTTCCATAATCCCCATCCCTTCTGTACGAATGAAATCGCTCATCATCGATGGTGCAGATATCGCTGATCTCCAATTGCTTCAATAGTATGCCCTTATTAAGCAAACCTTCGATGATTGCTCCCTGCAAATCCAATGTTATTCTTCCTTCATTTGAAGTATAAACATGTCCCGGAAAATAGTCATTGAATTCCTCACCTACTTCATAGGCATCTTTACCGGCACAAGGAGTGAGCCAAATCAGGAGGTCTTCAGGCTTGCTATCATAGGTTTTCATCAGCAAATCCACTCCTTTGGGACCAATCCCGGCTTTCGTCCCCTTCCAGCCGGAGTGAAGAGCCATAAGAACCCTTTGCTTAGGATCAACAATCAGAATACCACAACAGTCTGCTAGAGAGACTGTTATTGTTGTTTGATGGCTTATTGTATATAATCCATCTCCACAATCAGTATGCATTTCATCGGCTGAAATAATCTCCGAACCATGTTCTTGTCTTAATGTAATGATGCGCTTCCCAATACCTAGACCAATTGTTTTGTTAAAACTTGTTTCATGTACTGCAAACTGATCATCTGATATAAGTGGTAATTTCCTGAATGAGAATCCACAAGGTGGAAAATCCGATGAATTTCCGCGCATCGACATGCCTGCTATGATAGGATATCCTTCAAATATTGATGGTCTATATATGTTCATCAGTATCCTTCTGAGCATGCAGCAAAGCTTCGACATTTCTTTGTAATCCGGCAAGCTTGGTTCTTTTCAAGGGGCTCTTTCGGAATCTGTCGGAGAATTCAGATTGTTCCATGGACATTATATCATTGAGTAATAATGTTGTTTGCCCATGTCTGGGATGAAACTCAGCAATGGTTGTTTCTTTTGAAAATGAATTCCACGGGCAAACATCCTGGCATATATCACATCCAAATATCCATTGATCCATGTTCTGCGATATTTCGGACGGTATTGAAATTTCGGGTTTTGCCTCAATGGTCCAATATGACAAACATTTACCTGCATCTACTGTATATGGTTCAACTATGGCAGCAGTTGGACATGCCTCCATACATGCCGTGCAGGTGCCACAATAGTCTTGAATAGGCTGATCATGAGCAAGTTCAACACTTGTTATGATCACGCCAATAAAAAACCAAGAACCGATATCTCTTGAAATGATATTTGAATGCTTTCCTTGCCAACCTATACCGGCTTTCCTTGCCCATTGTTTTTCGGAAACAGGACCGGTATCTACATACCATTTTGATGTGGAATCTGGATGAATAGTGTGTAATACCTTTATGATTTCTTGAATGTTATCCGGCAACAGTTCATGATAATCAGTACCCCAGGCATATCTAGAAATCTTGCCTCTATCATCACTATGTTCATGATTTTGAGGTGTATAATAAGAGCGTCCGACAACTATCACAGATTTGGCTTCAGGCATTATTGCGCGTATGTCTTTCCTCTTTTCGGTATTTCTTTCGAGATAGGTCATGGTTGCATGATACCCTGCTGACAACCATTCTTCAAATTGGATATATTCTTCTGGGGTGGATTCTGCTTTTGCAATACCAACCAATTCAAAACCAGCTTTTTTTGCAGCTTGCTTCACTCTTTCAGCATTAAGCGATAAATCGACCTGCATTGTCAGAAGTTCCGTAGCCATAATGGAGTGTTCTTTTCAGGTTTCTCGAGCATTACAAATCCATCCAGCTCAAAAATGGAATAAGTCTTCAAGCGTGCATTGCTACCAAGAGCCTTACCAGAATCAAGAGAATATATCCAACCATGAAGCGGACATGTAACTGTACCTTCTTCTATCAATCCATCACAAATGACAGCTGCATATTGATGTGGACAGATATTAGAAACTGCATAAATCTTCGAACCTTCTCTAAACAAAGCGACTTGTACATCTTCATCAAAATAGATGTTCTTACCTTTCTTCTGAAATACCTCATCAGATTTACATATCCGAAGATAGGACTTGCCTTCTATTGTGATCTCTTCGAATGATGCTATACTATGTTCAAATCTTCCAATTTCTTTTTCAGACATCAAATACTCACGATTTGATCAAGAGAAAAACCTTTTTCTGTACGCTTTATCGTTCCGGCCTTTGTAAATGCATCATGTTCAAAACATATAATCCATCCTTGCTCAGATGCTTGAGTTAATAAGTCTTGTTTTTCTTCCATACTGGTCAAAGGATAATTATCATAGCCCATTACATAAGGAACAGGAATATGCGCAGCGGTTGGTATGAGATCGGCCGGGAATACAATGTGATGGCGATCATCTTGCACATGAATAACTTGCAAACCACATGTATGACCATACACTCGTTGTACATTGATACCCTGAAACACTTCTCCATCACCTTCCAATACATTGAGCATGCCATTGGCTATCAATGGATCCCAGTTCTCAGGCATAAAAGAAGCACGATCCTTATCAGTTGGAGATTGTGCCCATTGCAACTGTTCCTTTTGAACATGATACATGGCATTTGGAAATGTTGGAATGATATCACCATTGGATATTTTTTTTGTTGCTCCACCAACATGATCAAAATGTAAATGGGTGAGGACTACATCAGTAATCTCTTCAGGAGTTATTCCATGTGATTGAAGAGATTGTTCAATCGAAGCCCGAGAATAATCAAGACGATAAATATTGGCTAGTTTTTCAGCCATTTTATGTCCACAACCGGTATCAACAAGAATAATCCTCCCGTTCCCTCTAATCAAGAGACTTCTGGCTGTCATGTCTATCCGATTATGATCATCTCCTGTGTGATATGCTTTCATCCAGAGCGTCTTCGGAACAACCCCAAACATTGCACCGCCATCTAATGCGAAATCACCTGTTTCAAAGGTGCTAATTGTATATGATCCTATATCCATGAAGTGTATCCGATACTTGGTTTATTTCTTCCACTTAATTGAGCAACCGATGGCTTTTGTGCTTTCCGGTGCGGGATTCTTTTGTGCAATGAGTGCATCAATTGCATTGGAAAGATAAGTCTGTTTCACGGATGAAACATCACTATGATTATCATCAATCGCCCCTATATAAGCAACTGTAAATGTATTATTTGACTGCTTTTTCAAAAGGAATACATGCGGTGTTCTTGTTGCGCCATATTGCTTTGCAATGGATTGAGTTTCATCAATAACATAGTTGAACGGGAAATTCTTTTCTTTGGATCGCTCAATCATCTTTTCGAAAGAATCTTCAGGTACCGTAACGGGATCGTTTGGGTTAATTGCGAGCACAGGATATCCTTTGGATGCAAAGGCATTGTGCAAATTGATGATACGGTCTTCATATGCAATGGAAAATGGACAATGATTGCATGTGAAAATAACCACGACGCCATTATCTTTTGCATAATCGGAGAGGGATATCATTGATCCGTCAATATTCTTGAGCGAAAAATCAATTGCATTGTCACCAACTTTCAAGCCTTCAGCAGAGTACAGAGACATCGTACACATCATGAATAATGAAAGCATAAATGTTTTCATAATCACTCCTTCATTTGTTGTATAGTAGAAAATAATTCTTCTTTTGATATTTGCTTTTCAAAAAACATGCGTTTTTTTGATGAACCATTGAATATTAAGGTAGCCGGTAGAGACCCTGTCCAAGTAGGTTCAATTTTGTCGATCCATATATTCGGATCAGGTTCATTCAACAATACTATTTCAGATTGCAATTTCTTTTTTTCAATAAACGGAACTAGCGTCCTTTCAAGTTCCGATGGCATGTCCAAACTCACAAGCAATATGCGGACATTAGAAGTAGCATAGAATGTATGTGCTTCTTCAAAATATGGCAATTCTTCTATGCATGGCTTACACCATGTAGCCCAGAAATTGATCACATAAACAGTATCTTTCGAAGATGACATTACTTTTTCAAGCCTTGCCAATGTGACTATTTCAACTTGAGCTTGAGCAGTGCCTAATACAAATATTCCAAATAACAATGCACATAGTAGATTCATCGGAGTCCACCCTGTGTTTTTTGCAGTCGCTCAAAATATTGCCTAATCATGATTTCATAATCTTTCGTATAACCTTTACCCAAGGATCGAAGTACATCTTGCATTGCTCTTTGGCGGCCTTCTGGTGTTGCAAGATCCAGAGGTGGCGGATTTTTACCAATGATATCAATTCCGCTTCTTGATTCTCTTTTCATTTCAAAATCTCGTTCATTGATTGAACGAGTGGCATCAAGAAGTCTGGATAATATTTTTTCTTGTCTTCTACGTGTTTCAGGAGTAATTGAGCCACTTTGCATGGCTGAGACAATTTCTTTCATTTCATCAGCTATTTGTTGCAAATCCCCCAAAGCTTGTTTCTTTCCTGTAGGATCCTGTTGTTGTTTTGCCAATTCCTGCATCGCTTGCTGAGCTTTTCCTTGTTGCCCAGCAAGACGAGCCAATTGTTGTTGCTGCTGTGGAGTTAGACTTCCATCAGCACCCGGTTGAGGCATGCCTTGATTGATTTGCTCTTGCATACCGGCCATTTTTTGCAATTGTTGCATGAATCCACCACTTCCTGATTTTGCTTCACCTTGACCACCGGGATTATCACAGGATCCATCTCCTTCACCTTGCAGTTTATTTAATGCATCTTGCATTTTGATTGAAGCCTTATTCAATGCATCCATTGCTTGACCTTGCGATTTGGCGGCCATTTGTGGATTTCTTTGTCCTAATTGCTCTGAAGCTTTTTGCATGCCTTGCATGGCATTGGACATCTCTTTGACCATGTCCGGAGTGACTGCCTGAGTCTTTTGAGCCAATTGCATAAGTTCCGAAGCCATTGATGAAAGTTGTTCTTGTAATTTTGCTTGCTCCTGAGACGACTGAGGCAATTGAGTGGAATTATAATCTAAAGATTGGGATTTTGACTTTTGAGTTTCCTGTTGCTTCGACATGGCCAATGCAGACTGTAATGATTTTTGCATCTGTCTGATGGCTTCTTTATTCATATTCTTTTTCATTTGTTGCTTCATTTGGCTCATTTGCTTTGCAAACTTTTTCATCGCTTGTGATGCTTTCTTTTGCTTTTGGGCAGAAGCATTCATCTGGCCATTTTGCATGTCTTGTTGCGCGGCTTCCATCTGCTGATCTGTCTGTTGCTCTGAAAGTTCTTGTTTAGCCTTATCCAATTCATCCATTGGCATTTGCTGTTTGAGGTCTTTCATCAATTCTTCAAGTTGCTTCAAATCAGAAGCAAGGTCTTTCAATTCTTTCTGCAAAATATCTTGATTTTTGGATAGTTGTTCTTGTTCTTTGGTATCTCGAGGATTGGTATTCTCTGTTCTTTGAGTCAACTCGTCTTGTTTTCGTGCTAGCTCTTCCGCCTTGCGGATTAATGCATCTGCTTTCTGTTCAACCTGCATGCGTTTGAGTAGGTTCATTGTTCGCTCAATTCCCTTCTTGAATTCCTCTTCATTGAATTTCATGTTCTTCATGGCTTGGCGCATCTGCTCCGGATCAACCTGCTGCATTGCTTTCTGCATGGCTTCCATTGCCTTTTTCAATTCCGGAGAATTAACCTCTTTGATGAGTTGTTGCAATTTTTGATATTCTTGCAATGTCTCTGGTGACATTGCATTTTTGTCTTGTAATTCATTTGTCATCTCTTGCAATTGTTTCCCAACTTCTGACAATTGTTGTTGAAGATCTGCTTGCTTTTTCAGCATATTCTCAATGTTCTTTGCATCTTTCCACTCCATTGATTGATCCTGCTTCAATAACTCTCTTTGAAGCTCTTCGAGTTCTTTCCCAATCTTCTCTGCATCCTTTGCAGTTTGCTCCAATGTTTCAAGTGCTTTATCCTGAACTGAATCTGCTTGAGTCAATACTTCATCCAAAGATGGAAGACGTATTGATATGATTCCTGTTCTAGCTCTTCCTGGACCGGTTACAGTATTATTATCTATGATTTCCAGATAGAATTCATACTTGTCACTTGGAGCTATTCCAATGGTATTCAAATCCCATGTATAAGATAAATCCGTACTTAGCCCTGCTGATCCGGGGATGGGAATAGAAAGCGAAGTGAATTGTTGCATTGCAGGAGCATAGATGGATTCAATGAGCCTATAGTGCAATTTCAAACCACCAAAACCATAATCATCGCTGATGTGCACAGTGATTGGTAATAATGCTTGCTCGTTCAGTACGCCATTTCCTTGGGGCTCTATCAATGATATTGTAGGGGAATTATCTGAAATTGCTGTGATAGCATAATGAATTGGGTCTGCATTCATCCTGCCATCAATATCGATAATACTGATGAAATATTCTCCATCCTGACGAATGGAAAAAGATCCTTTTGCAGACATTTCCTGCACATTCATCGCTACTCTGGTTGTATCATATTGTTTGTTTGTTGCATTATCAATACTGGTCATGCCTTTCTGTTTAAGCATAACAATGAATGCTTTGGACAATGGTTTATTAGCGGCTATTTCAAGAACTACATTGGTTCCCTTCAAAGCAAGAATATCAGCTGATTGTTCATCGAGAGTTCTTCCTGATTGCTTACTATATGAAGGTGGAGACACAGTACCCGACAATGAGCGTATTTCGGGTCTGTCAATCACAATAATGTTCCCCTTTGGTGACAACACTTGTTCTGCTAACCAGTCTGCATGTGCATAAAAATACAATGAAGACTTTGCCGATGTGATTTCGTATTTGTATACATGCGAAGTATCCGTAACGATGGAAACCGTATCATATGTTTCCTGCATCTCTTCTTTGATATGTAATACGATTCGAGCTGGAAGAGTACCTTTTACAGTAATAAGAATTTCTTCCTTGCTAGCGCGCAAAACAGTCTTATTGACTGGTGTAATATCCAAACTGTACGGGGCAGGAGGTATGAATGACACATCATACTGGAATATTCTGCCGAGTGAATCTCTAAGCGGAGATATTCCAATGAATAACATAATCGTCATCCCAAGGCTAATCATCATGAATAGCAGTGATCGTTTACGCTCTTGTTCATCAATTATCAAATAAAAATCTTTTTCATGGGTTTTATGCAATACATCCTCAAATGCAGCTTGTATGAATGGTATTGCGGAAGCAGGATATGAATCTTTTGTTTGTATCAATTGAAGCGCATTTTGCAATGTGTCCCTGATGTCCGTAAACAATGCACCGACTCTTGAAGCAATGGAATCATACACATGATTGCTCGAAGAAAGCAATAATTGTCGAAAAGGAATGAGAGTAAACATGAGTAATGATACAACAGATAGTATCACCCATGAAGCAAAGAGAAAAGTCCTAAAGGCAATATTACCCTGCGCAAAAAGCTCGACTATAGCACAGAAGATCAATACAATGCTTGAAACAGAACATGTATTCATGAACGCGGCATGCAATTTCATGAATTGTTCTCTGCGATGTACTGAACGCAATCGCTCTATGATGTGATATATCGGATCTTCTGTTCGCATGGGTAAATCTCAACGACTCAATGCATAGACAATGATATTTGTTCCGATTTTCAGTGAAGCTTCTCTCTTTTCAGGTGAATCATGATGAACATCCGGATCTGCCCAACCATCACTTGGATTTGTTTCATATGTGTAAAATACACAAAGCTTCCCTTCATGAAATAAACCCAGTCCTTGCGGTGGTTTTGCATCATGTTCATGAATCTTTGGCAGCCCATTTGGGAAAGTGAAATGTGATGAATACAATGGATGATTAAATGGTAACTCAATGAATTTTTGTTGAGGAAATACTTTGCTCATTTCTTTCCTTATAGAAGCATCCATTCCATAATCATCATCGATGTACAAAAATCCTCCATGTTCCAAATATGATCTCAACTTTTTTGCTTCTGCATCAGTTAAATTCATTGTGCCATGACCGGTGAGGAAGAGCAAAGGATAGAGAAATATATTGTCTGTCGACAGATCTACGAATTCATATACCGGGTCTGTCTGTATTGTTGTATGTGTACTCACGTACTTTAAGAGATTCACCTCCGATGATTGATCATTGTACCAATCTCCTCCACCTGAATACTTCACTCTTGCAAGTTTTACTTTGCTTCCGGATTGCACTTGTGAGAAAACTGATAGTGTGCACATCATACAAGCCAGGATCATATGAGCTATATGCTTATTCATCCTTGTTGTGTATGCAATAATTCTTGCAATATTTGCACTTGAGCTTTGGCATCATAGGCTTGCTCTTGTTCGACAATATACCGAAGTATTGGCTCTGTATTGGAGGTTCTAATATGCATCCAACCATGAGCAAATTTCAACCATATTCCATCATCATGTCTTACTTCTGTACATGAATCCTGAAAATGGCGCTGTATTTTTTCAAACAATTCTCTTGCAGGACCATGCCATGCTATTTTGCCCTTAATCATTGTTGTTCTTGGCAATTCACCTGCCAATGCACTCAAAGTTTTTTGTGTCTGTTTCATAAGTGCAATGATCAGCGCTATACCAATGAGGGAATCCCTTCCATAATGACATGCAGGCAGGATTACTCCTCCACTCCCTTCACCGCCTATGATTGAACCATGAGATTTCATGGATTCAACAACATTGATCTCTCCGACAGGCGTTCTGTGAATATCCCAACCGGCTTGCACAGCCAGTTTTTCACTCATTATGGATGTAGAAAGATTCAAAGCAATGCTTGTATATTGAAAAGGAGGTTCAGAACATTCCAAAAGTGCCTTCACGCATAATGCAATAGTTTTTTCTTCTCCGATTGGTTCACCTAGTTCATCAATCAGTACAAGTCGATCTGCATCAGGATCCACTGCAATACCTAGATCTGCTTGAGTATTTTTTACAGCTGTCATAAGCTCACCAAGATTATCTGACAGCGGTTCGGGCACATGCGGAAATATTCCGGACTGATCACAATACAGAGGAATCGATGTACATTGTAATGCATCGAGCATGGCAGGAACATATCTACTACCGGAAGCATTAACTGCATCAACGACTGCAGTGATTGCATGATCCGGAATCGAGATATTCATCTTTTGTAGGGCTATCATTACATTTTCAACATGACGCTGCACAGCATCATTCAACATGATCAAAGTACCATGTGTAGAGGGATTGCCTAAAACTTTACCAGAATCAAGTATAGACCAAAATTCTTGATTCTCTGTTGCATTCAGAAAGACACCATCTGCATTCAAAAACTTCATACCATTCCATTGGGATGGATTATGTGATGCAGTGATGGAGATTCCACCCATGGCATGAGAATGTTCGGTTTCCAATTGGACTGTAGGAGTGGGAGCAATACCAAGTTGAATGATATCATGTCCTTGTTGAAGCAATGTATCAATGATCACTTCTTCCATCCATGCACCACTTGGCCTGCCATCGCGACCTATCACGATAGGACCATGAGGAATATACGTTCCGAATGCATGAGCATAGGATTCTATCAATTCCTTGGTCAACTCATCTGTGGTAGCCCGAAGCCCTGATATTGATCGGATTATTGCCATAAAAAGCTGTGTTGTAAATGCTGCTGATAAGGTGTGCAAATATACCGTGTTTATTGCTGGAATACATAAAAAAAGGGCTGACCAAATAATGGACAGCCCTGGGTTGTTTTGTTCTACTCTTTATTCTTCTTCGATAGGTGTTTGAATATTGATGCGAACTGTACGATTATACAAACGGCCTTCGGGCAACTCATTGATGAAGAATGGCAAATCTTCACCTACACCTTTGGATTCCAATGATTGGAATTGACCTTTGGTAGCGGCTCGGATTGCTGTTTCAACTGTTTTCGCACGATTGGTTGACAATTTGGCATTTGACTCGAACATACCAATAACATCAGTATGACCTTCAACGGCAATTTCTGATTTAGGCATTGTTCTTGTAAAGACAAATTCCTTCATGATACGCTCATTGAATGGACCGGCATCATAACGATTGAATGGGAAGAGAACCAGTTTATATGTTTCTCTTGTTTTTGCACCGGCTTTTTCAACTTTCACACCTGGCTTATTCTTGACGATCATCACTTTGATTGAGATGGGGTCAGAAGCACATTCAGTTCCATTGATACTCTTCACGACAAGACGTGCAGAAAATGGCGCTTCATCGAAGATGGTTTCAGTAAGATTGGCACCTGCCGCATTCTTCCAATCCCATGTGAAGGTCTTTTCGGATTTGCCAACATTTGTGAGTGTAACCCAACCTGCATCGCCACGTTTGACTTCAATTCTACGAGAATCCACAAGTCCCTCATCGATGCCATTATCCATTTGGAAATTCATCGTTAATGGAGTCGGGAAAATCGTTGGCTCACGATCGATCAATGGTTTGCGTACTTGCCAGAGATCCTCTTCTGAGCTACTTGCGAAAGTGAGCTCGGTACGACGATTCTCAATATTGCTATACAATTTACTCTGAGGATCTTTGTCGGAAGTTTTGGATGCTACAAGTGCATCAGGAAGATTTCTCTTCTCAAGCTTCATTCTACTTTCCTCAATTCCCCAAACATTTTTGAGGTAATCATATACGATTTGTGCTCTTCTTTGTGAAAGATCAAGGTCTTTTTCACCGGGAGAAGTTTCATCATTGCAGCCTGTAACGGTCACTGATACAGATGGATATTTTTTTAGACGATATCCATAAATATTCAAGATGTCATAATATTTTTCGGGAGTATTTGCATTTTTATCACCCTTGACGGTTTCATCAGTAAAGCCGGCTGTTTGGGCAGCTGAACTAAAGAGACGATAACGGGGGTGCATTGCAGCAGATGTGGAATCGAAAAATACATAAGGCAAAAGCGGGAAGAGATCGATTGTTGCGACTTCTTCTAGGACTAAACCTTTCCAATTTGCCAATGAAGGATTCTTTTTGCTGACTCGCTTGATATAATCGGCATATTCCATCTCTGCGGTAATACTTGGTTTTCTACCAAGCATAATGCGAACAGGTGGTTCTTCTTTTGATTCTTTTGCCTTTTCTTCATCATATGTGATTTCAGGCTTTATAATTGTTACTGTTTCGCTCTTTGTGCCGTATTTGCTGTTTTCAGCTACAATCTCAAATTCGATTTTTTCAGCAGCTTTTTCGCCTGTTCCATAATCGGAATTCTGGACTATATACTGCAATTCGCTCTTACCAAGTTTCAAAGAATCGCGTTTCGATGTTCCAATATGCTTGTTTTTGATTGTAACAGCAGCAGGAATACCCTCTCCGGTACATTCATCAAGCACGAGAACACGAATGATAACTGCTCTGGAAAATGGAGGTACATAAGCCATGAAAATGTCTTGGCCACCTTGCGAGCGTTCAAATGACCTGTCCGAAGAGAAGTAAATCACATCGCCTGAAGCAGGGAATGAAATAAACTCTTCGTCATCCTTGGAGTTGATTCCTGGATAAGGAATCGGAGCTGGTTTTGACCAAACATTTTTCTCAGGATCTGTCAATGTAGCAAAGTAAAAATCTTTCGCGCCCAAATTAGGTTGATGTCCTGTTGAAGCAAAATATAGGGTAACTCCATCTTTTGCAATGAATGGTCCTAATTCTTCGCCTGAAGTATTTACTATGTTTCCAAGATTCTTCGCAGGCTTCCACTTCATGGTCTCTTCATCAAAATCCGAGTACCAGATATCATAATTTGTGTTTCCTGGATCGGAATCTGTATTGTTTGGACCTAAACGATTGGAAGCAAAATAAATTCTGTTTCCATCGGGTGAAAGCGAGGGTTGTGAATCCCAAAACTTGGAATTAACTTCAGGACCAAGATTTGATGGTCTTCCCCATTTCACTCCGTCAATTTCTGTTTGATACAAATCACAGGAACCAATACCATCTGGACGATCACATGCTGTGAAAATCAATCGCTGACCATCCGAAGAAATAGATGCAGCACCTTCATTGTAAATGGTGTTTACAGTGCTTTTTGAATCTTTTGGTTCCGGCTCGATATTAAACAAAGAATCTGCCTGAAATTCATCCAGACGTCCTTCCTTTTTAGAAGCCCAAAAGTCATCGGATGCTGGACCGCTATATTCAACTTCTTCTCTGGCCTTGCTTCCTTTTCTATTGGACACAAAAAACAATGTTTTTCCATCCGCTGTAACTGTTGGAGCATATTCATCAGCCCCGGTATTAATGGCAGGACCAAGATTGATGATCTTTATGTTTTTTGTCTTCAATGCATTACTTGCATTGTCATCATCATCAGCCTGAATTGTGGCTGCATAAAGATACAGGGGTTCTTCAGGTGCTGATTCAACTGATTTTTTGACGGCATGAAGCAATTTGCCTTCCAACACTCCGGCTTTAACCGGTGCAAATGCAAAACATCCTATCAGCATTGCGCCGAAAAGAGTAAGTAGTCGTTTATTCATGGCATAACCTTGAAGTGAAAACGTAATGTATTCTGAATTCATATTGTTAATCTTTGTTTGCCGGACCGATCGTACAAAGAATAGAGCCTTTTTCTATTGCTTTTCCGGATTCGGTTGGAATGGATAATAATGTACCTGCTATTGGAGACTTGATAATATTCTCCATTTTCATGGCTTCTAGTACAAATAGTGCATCGCCTTTCTTTACTGATTGCCCCACTTGAACAGAGATTGACTTCAACAATCCCGGCATTGGAGCTGGAACTTTCAAAACTGTATTTTGCTTTCCGGTTCCTGAAGAAGTAATATTCCTGAAAGCATAATGCTCTGAATCCTGTACCTCGATGAAATAGGAATATCCATTGAGTGATATTTCCATTCCATGTTCATGATGCATAGCTATTACAGTGCGAACTTCATCGGTATTAGCAGAATGCACTTTAAACAATGCGGGATAACCCAAGATTGGTTCGAATGTGAAAACATCGTCACCAAACATCGCAGAAAAATGTTCAACAATCACAGATTGTTCATTTTTTTTCTGAAGAAACTCTGCTTCGGCGTGATAAGAAACAGCCATATCAGGAAAGTGCAAGTGCATACAGAAACAATATCCAACACAGAAATTTAGGTAAATTTTTCATTTTTGGCACGTATCAAGCCCTTAAAGTTGTCCACATTCAGTAAAATGATTCGCCTTTCACAAAGAAGCTAATGGATAATACAACTGATTTCTATTCTCGAGTCTATGAATTGGTGCGTTGCATCCCTGTTGGGAAAGTGACCACTTATGGCATTATAGCTGAATTTTTGGGGTCAAAAGGGTCGTCAAGAATGGTTGGCTGGGCATTAAATGCTGTCATCGACAGAAATGATATTCCCTGCCATAGAGTTGTTAACAGGCTTGGCGAATTGTCGGGTAAAATGCACTTCGATCATCCTCAGCAGATGAAAGAACGCTTGCTGGAGGAACACATTACATTTATCGGAGAAACAGTAGATTTGTCCAAACATCTTTGGAAACCTGATGATTCATTGAATGACATTATCAAATACCGTGAAACATATGAAAACAACACGTAGAACTTTTATTGGAACAGGTTTGGCAATGGCCGGTACATTGGGCTCTTCACTTCCAGCTATCGCCGATGAGAAAACCACAACCGGATCTCTTACAAAACATGAATTACCACAATTATCATATGGCTATGCCGAATTGGAACCGTTCATTGATGCAATGACAATGGAATTGCATCATTCAAAGCATCATAAAGCGTATGTGGATGGTTTGAACAAAGCGGAAGCTGAATTGGCAAAAGCCAGAACTAATGGCGATTTTTCATTGATTCAACATTGGTCGAAACAATGCGCTTTTCATGGAGGTGGACATGCATTGCACTCATTGTTTTGGAATATTATGGCACCTATTGCGAAAGGCGGAGGAGTACTTGATACATGCCCATTGTCCGATGCAATAACAGCATCCTTTGGTTCTTTTGAAGTATTCAAAAAACAATTCACTGCCGCGGCAACAGCAGTTGAAGGAAGTGGCTGGGCCATTTTACACTATAGAAAAAATGATGGTGCACTCATCATATTGCAAGCTGAAAATCAACATAAGCTTTCAGCTTGGAATACAATTCCCCTCTTGGTGATCGATGTATGGGAACATGCCTATTATCTGAAGTATCAGAACAAGCGCTCAGACTATGTGAATGCTTGGTGGAATATCGTCAATTGGAAGGCGGTCAATGAGATGTATGTAAAAGCGAGACAAGCTGAATAATTCAACTTAAATACTCAAGCTATGCGCTTGATAATTAATCGATAGAGCATGATTGCTGATATTACACCGATCCAATCTGCTATGATATCACCAAGTTCACTTGTTCTACCGGGCACGAATGATTGGTGAAATTCATCACTAAGTGCATATAAGAATCCTATAAATCCGATCATAGTCATTTTCTTTTTTGAGGAAATACTCTGATGCACATGAATTGCAAGTGCAATCGTGATACCATAGGCAAAATATGCGGCCAAATGCAAGACCTTATCCTGCCACTGAAAAGAAGTCAGGACAAATGGGGGCTGGGGTAAAGAAGAAAAATAGAAAATACCGGCGGATGCCGCCAATAAGGGCAATTTGGATAGAATGTTAAGAGTAATGCTTGAAATCAACGAATGATTCCTTTTTGCGATGAACGTATGAATGAAATGCATTTCTCTACCTCTGGCAATACATGTTCGTGTAACCGTTCATATTCTTCCATACCATCTGAGGTGTTCATTCCGGAGAAAAATACAGCTGAATATAATTCCTGTATTGCATCGATTGCCTGATTTGAAAAACCCCTTCTTCGTAATCCAATCTTATTGACTCCTTCAACTTTTGCAGGTTCTCTGCCAATAAGTGCATAAGGCGCAACATCCTTTGTTACTTTGCAGTCAGCACCTATCATGGCATGATCACCAACACTACAAAATTGAATGATTTTTGCAAGTCCACCGAGAATAACCCAATTACCAATTGTAACATGTCCGGCCAATTGAGATACATTGCTCATCACAACATGATCTCCAACGCTGCAATCATGCGCAACATGGCAATAAGCCATGATGAGGCAATCTTTTCCTATGATGGCACGGCCAGTGGCATCTGTACCACGATTGACCGTAGCACATTCACGAATGACAGTTCTGTCACCAATGATTGCAAAGGTTTGTTCCCCTTTGAATTTCAAATCTTGAGGAACGGCACCAATGACGGCCCCCGGAAAAATCGAACAATCTTGTCCGATTCTAGATCCATTCAATAATGTGGCATGCGAATAAATTGTGCTGCCATCACCGATTTCAACGTCAGGTTCAATGACTGCAAAAGGACCGATTGTAATATTGGTTCCTAATTGTGCTTCAGGTGCTACGCTTGCTAAGGGATGTATTTCTACTGACATGTATTTCGTTTAAGTTAAGCGGGTAAAGTATCTACGATTGCTGCGGACAATTCGGCCTCGGCAACCAATCCTCCATCAACATATGCCTTTGCACTCATTGCAAATGTGTTAAAACGTTTTCCAGTCATTGTTACTTCCATCATCAATTGATCTCCAGGAGTAACAGGTTTTCTGAACTTTGCATTATTGATTGCCATGAAAAATACCAATTTGCCTTCTTTGTAATCATCTGAATTTAACAAAAGCAATCCTCCGACCTGCGCCATGGCCTCTACAATGAGAACTCCAGGCATTATTGGACGCTCTGGAAAATGACCAGGAAAGAAAGGTTCATTGATTGTCACATTCTTATATCCGATGATTTTCTTTGCTTCATGATCCACTTCAGTGATTCTGTCAACCAATAAAAATGGATAACGATGAGGCATTACCTTGAGAATTTGATTGATATCCAGTACAGGGACTTGTTTTTGAGCGACTTTGTTTTTCTGTGTCTTCTGTTCCTTGTGCAAAGCTCTGATTTTCTTGGCAAATTCAATATTTACTGCATGCCCCGGTCTAGCCGCAAGAATCTGACCTTTTATCGGGGCTCCAATGAGTGCCAAATCGCCAAGCATATCAAGTAATTTATGCCGTGCTGGTTCATTTTTGAATCGAAGAAGACGATTGTTCAAGATGCCATTTTGACCAAGGACTGCATTTTGTTCAATGTCGAATTTCGTAAGCATAGATCGAAGATCTTCATCGGGAATTTCTTTATCCACAATTACAATCGCATTATCCAAAGATCCACCACGAATAAGGCCTTGCTCATGCAATGACTCAACTTCGGTGAGAAAACAAAATGTGCGGGCTGGTGCAAAATCACGAAGGAATTCAGATTGTAAATCAAATAATCCCGAATGCTGGCTTGCCAATGCTGAATTCTGATAATCAATCATGACAGTTATGCGAAAATCCTCATTCGGCAAAGCAACTATTTCAGTTTGCTTGGATTCATTCACATATCGTAACATTTGATCAATTACGATGAAATCTCGTGGGGCTTTTTGCTCTTCAAAACCTGCTTGAAGCAATACTTCAGCATAAGGCAATGCACTTCCATCACCAATTGGTGGCTCATTTGCCGTCAATTCCATTCTACAATTATCAATTTCAAGTCCAACGAGAGCTGCAAGCACATGCTCAACGGTATGTACGCTCGCTCCATTGCATGTGATTGTCGTTCCGCGGGCTATATCAGTTACATAATCAACCAAAGCTGGAACCTCTGGATTCCCTTCCAAATCTGCACGAACAAATCTAAAACCATAATGTTCAGGTGCGGGTTGGAAGGTGATCGTTGAAGGATTTCCTGTATGTAGTCCAATGCCACTTAATGTGACGGGCTTTTTAATCGTTCTTTGATTGACATTCATGTGGATACTCAGAGTAATTCGATGCCAAATTACGAGGTTTTTTGATTATCACGGGCTTCTTCCAATTCTTTGATGCGAAGCTCCAAAGAACTAATCAATTTCAATGTTTCGGGTAATTGCTGAGATGCATAGATTCTTCGCATCTCCTTGCCACGCTCTATTGCAGGGCTACCAAAATAGATGCCCGATTGATCTATGCTTTGCGCGATTCCAGATTGACCAAAGACTATCACATCATCGGCTGTAGAAAGGTGTCCGACAGTCCCAACTTGACCGGCGAATCGATTTCTCGCACCTATTTTTGCACTTCCTGCGATACCAACCTGGGCTGCAAATGCAGTATGTTCTCCAATCGTCACATTATGTGCAATTTGGACAAGATTATCAATCTTGACCCCTTTAGATATAATAGTACTATTTACCACAGAGCGATCGATGGTTGTATTTGCACCAATTTCCACATCGTCTTCTATGATGACATTTCCTACATGTTTGATTTTTTCATAAGAACCATCCGGATGTTCTATATAACCGAATCCGTCTGAACCAATTACACAACCGGCATGAAGTATCACATTGTCACCCAATACAGTATGCGCATAACACACAACATTGGGATATGCTATGCAATGATTCCCCATGGATACATGCTCTGACAATACCACATGTGGGTGAATGATACATCCATCACCAATTGTGCAATTCGGTCCAATATATGCACCCGGATAAATCAATACATGTTTTCCAATCAATGCTGTTGGATGAATAAATGCCTCTTTAGCGATATGTGGATCGAATGATTGATCAGGAAAAAAGAAAGCAATGAGTTTAGCAAATGCGGCATGAGGATTATCTACTCGAATGAATGCTTGCGAAGGACTTGGTTTCAGATTCATTGCACGTGGAATCAAAATGCAATTATTCTTACATTCATCCAGATAAGAAATGAATTGTTTGCCTGCAATGAATAATATTTCACCCGGTTTTGACTCTTCAATTCTACCTATACCGTCAATGATGATACTAGCATCGCCTTCCAACTCTGATTGAAGATGAGAGGCGATATCTTGTATGGCATATGAGCGTTGCAGCTTCATGATTTCTTATGGTTTCTTTATGACGGTTGTATCTGACGGAAGTAATTGCGGGTCACCGGAAGGTGTTCCCCCGCCACTTTTCGTTGAATCAGCGGATTGGCCGGGTAATTTTATCATGTCTTGCAAACCATCCATTACTGAATCTTTCAATGTGTCGAACATGCTTTTTTTCTCTTCTTCAGGCACTTCGGCAGGCTTCCTTGTACGAGTCCGCTTTGTTGTGCTAGTTGAACTTGATGATGAAGATGATTTCTTATTGTTTCTTGGGTCTTTGTCGATGGCCTCTTGTTGTTGCTTTTCCATGTCATCAACATTGATTCCCAATTTCTTAAGAACTTTGACAGTCAAATCATACTTAGGGTTTATGAAAGCCAGTGGTTGTGTAGATTTATCCCATACGATATCATAGTTATCAGTGAATGAGACCTCTTGAATTGCAGCATATATTTTTTCTTCCACTCCTCGAAAGACGAGCGCTATGGCAGCATCATACTCACCATTCGGACCAAGTTTGCGGGTAGCATATTCTTCGCGTTCTTTTTTCTTCTTTTCGAATGTCGCAATTTTTTCTGCCTTCTCGACTTCAGTCCAAACCAAGCGATTTTTTTTGATTTCCATCTCCAATTCATTAATCACTTTTTGCTGATCTTCAAGTTCTCTTTTCCAATTGTCAACCATGGTTTGCAATCGTTGTTCAGCTTGTTTCGCCTCCGGAAATTTCTCGCGAATTGCCTGTGAAGACACATACCCGATCTTTTGTGCAAAAATCGGCAGATTCATTAGCAGCATGAACAGCATGCTGATTATCATATTTCTTTTGGCGAACATACAAACCCCCATTTATTGGTTTATTTACTGTTTCTTCGAATTTTATCCAATACCTTGAATGTCAAATCGAATTTATCATCGGCATATAACAATGCCGGATTTACTTTATCCAAGATGAAATTGAATTTCTCATCTTTTGATACTTCTTTGATTGTCAAGAGAATACGATCGCGAATCGGTGTCAGAAAGCTTTCTTGCATTTTTCTGATTTCTCCGGTATTACCAAACTTTTCCTCTTGATACTGCAACATGCTTTGTTGGATATTCTTGAGCATATCCTCTTCTTTTTTCTTGGCATCTACAGTCATCATTGATTCTTGTTTTTTGTACTGCTCCAGTTTTTCGGAGAGGTCTTTTTGCATAGCAACCAATGTGTCCTGAAATTTCGTAGCCACTTCTTTGAGTTTTTTGTCTGCTTCCTGTGCTTCAGGTAATTGCTTCAAAATGACCTCGGTATCAACATAACCGATTTTTTGCGTTTGTGCATTCATCATTTGATTGCTCATAATCATGCAAACAAATAATGCGATGAGAGTAAGAGTTGAGAATTTCATATAAAGTCCTGTGAAAAATATGAATAATGATTAACGTCCAAATTGAAAATGGAATTGCCATCCCGATCGTTTTCCACCGGGTATTTGAGAGTCAAATCCATAACCATAGTCAAAACCCAATAGTCCGATTGGATTTAAAAGAACACGAACACCCAATCCTGCTGAACGTCTTAGATCAAAAGGATCTGATGAACGAAGATTTTCCCAAACATTTCCTGCTTCCGCAAAAGCCAGAAGATATATTGGCATTGGATTAAGCGACAATGCAAACCGTGTTTCAATCACATGCCTGGTCATCACGCGGCCGCCACCACTTGGTCCAATGGAACGGTCCACATATCCACGAAGAGGAGTGATTGCAAATCCACCTAGACCATTACCACCCATAAAGAACAATTCATTGCCAAGTATATTGGTATCGCTTTTAATTCCTGCAACATACCCCATATCAGTACTCAGATACAGGACCAATCTTGGATTTCCATCCACTGAAGCTAAAGGATGAAACATTTCTAAATTAAAGGTGCTTTTCAAATAGTCGACCTTTCCAATTCCAATACCTCCGGCTGCGAATGTGCTTGAATAGGTGAACCGGGAACCTGAGGTTGGGAAGATGGCATTATCTAAACTGATTCGAGATATCGAAGCAGTTAGACTCAGCTCACCTCCATTGAATGCTCGAAATACGCCCTGTGATGCTGTTTGCTGATTGTATTGAGCTCTCACAACACCATCAACCCGGAAATAATCATCCGGCCAGCGTAGTCTACGCCCGATATTGACAGATGCACCATATCGCAAAAGATCAAATACAAAATTCTGTCGAATAGAATACAGATTTACACCCAATGTGGTCGGAGTATTGTTTAACCAGGGTTCGGTGAATCCCAATTGAATTGTTTGATATCTGCTTTGTTGACCAAACTCTGCATTGATATTCAGGATTTGTCCTCCACCACCACGGAGCGGTTCGGAAAAAGAGAAATTGTTAAGAGTTATACCAATAGAGCCCGTTAAACCAAAGGTTCCGGCATACCCCATTGATGCATTGAAGGTATCAGTAGATCTTTCTTCCACCCTATATAAAACATCAACTCTTGTATTGTCTACAGGCTTGATATCCGGTTTCAATGCTTCAGGATTGAAATAATTCAAAACACCAAGACCCCGTACGCTACGAATGATGGCAGAGCGATTGAAGAATTCACCAGGCCTTGTGAATAATTCTCTTCTGATGACTTTATCTTTGGTTTTGGTATTTCCAACTATTTCAACTTTTCGAATGACATATCGATCTCTTTCGAATACCTTCACAACAATGTCAAGAGAATCACCATCGGACTTTCTTTCTTCCTTAACAAGATTTGCACCTAAATATCCATTGTCGAGATACATGGACGCAACATCTGATTGATCCTCATTTCCTGTAAGATTTTTATCAAATCGTTCAGCATCATATGGTTCATTCAACGGAATATTCAATCTGCGGAAGAGAAATTCTTGAGGATATACTGTATTGCCCTCAAATGTAACTGAACGCAAAACATATTGTTTTCCTTCGAACACTTCGACATGAATGCTTACTTTTTGCGTTTCAGGATAGTTTATAACAGTATCTTTAAGAATATCGGCATCTATGAATCCTTTGGAGCGGAAAAATTGAAGGAGTTTTTTCTTATCTTCTTCATATTTCAGCTTATCAAATTTTGAGGAAGACCAAAATTTCCACCATGTTTTGGTTTTAGTATCCTCGAAAGACCCTGATAGATCAGAGGCAGTCAGCTTGGAATTCCCTGCAAAACTGATAGTGTCAACATAAAAGTCGGCACCCTCTTCGATAATTAACTCCAACTTGGCATATAACCCTGTATCAGTTGGAACAACAGTTGGCTTGATATTGGCATACATCAAGCCCTCTTTTTCATATAATGCTTTCACGGCATCTTTTGCTAGATCCACTTCATAAGCGGATAAGATATCGCCTTTGATTTTTCCTACAGCTTTTTCTATATCCTTGACACTAACTTTATCGGCACCTTGTACATCAAGCCAACTGAATCGTTGAAACTCTTTGACTTTTATTGTGAGGAAAATCCCACTTGCTGTAATTTTATCGATAATGATATCAATTGACTCAAATTGATTTCGCAACCAAAGATTCTTGATTGCTTCTTGTTGCTTAGGCCCTGGGATTTTGATTTCCTCGCCTACTTTCAAACCGGAAATTGTAATGATTGTTTGAGCATCTGAATAGGTATTTCCATCAACGGAAACACCTGCAATTACAAAAGAGCGAGCTTTATCTTGTGCATTGATAGAAGGCAAATTCAAGAAAATGAATGCACATGCAAGTAGCATTAATAAGCGAGAAAGAAAGGGATGTGAATATGAATTGAGCATGAAATCAAATCACCGCGAAGAAAAAGATGAAATGATTCTTCTGAAGGAACCCTGTTGTTGCTCCTTTTCATCAGATTCACGTAATTGCTGACTTGTTTTTCCAAATCGACGTTCTCTATTGAGAAAATCCCTCAAGGCTGAGTACAAATCTTCTCTTCTGAAGTCCGGCCACAATCTTTCTGTTATATACATTTCTGAATACGCAGATTCCCATAAGAGAAAATTACTCAATCGCATTTCTCCGGAAGTTCGAATCATCAAGTCAGGATCGGGCATATTCTTTGTTAATAAATACTCTGAGAAGTGATCATCTGTGATGTCTTCGGGAGAAAGAGTCCCACGGCGGATGTCCAAAGCAATCATTTGAACGGCTCTGACAATATCCCATCTTCCTGAATAGCTCAATGCCAATGTGAGGGTAAGCCCGGTATTCCCAGCGGTTTTTTCAATAGATTCATTAAGGATGGTTTGAACATTCTTCGGCAATGCATTCAATTTACCGATCGCTTGCAAACGGACATTGTTTGCATGTAATTCATCGATTTCCTGAAGGAGATATGTTTTGAGAAGAGACATGAGAATTTGCACCTCTACGCGAGGTCTCTTCCAATTTTCCATTGAAAAAGCATAGACTGTGAGAAAGCCAATACCCAATTGAGAACTTGCTTTCACGATATCGCGGACACTTTCAATTCCTTGCTGATGCCCAGCGGCTCTTGGTAGGTTTCTATCCATTGCCCATCGACCATTTCCATCCATTATGATGGCAATATGTCTGGGTAAAGCTCCGCCGGCAAGCAGAGTGGCTTGAACATCTTTATCTTCAGGGGATTGACCGTCTTTCCATTGATTGATCATAGCGCTCTCGATGTCATTTCTTCGACAAAAACAAATGGATGACACCCGATGGTGTACAAATTGATTTCCAACATTTGGGATCAAAGAAACATAGGCAGTGATCTGACAGTCGCTTATTGCGGAACATTAATTGACAAAAATACTGCGAAATCATAAAAAAACAATCCCCTACGACGTTTTTCGCTGCTTATTGCCATATATTTATGAAGAAATACGTAAAAGGAGCAAAGTTGCATCATCATTCATTCTTGCA
>SXZI01000155.1 GCA_005788035.1 Bacteroidota bacterium | reverse complement strand
ATTGATATAGAGGGCATTAGGCACTTGCATGCCTGTGAAGAAAAGATCGGGTAACTCATCTCCATTGACGTCCCCAACAGCTACTCCCCCTCCCAAGTAAATAAAAAACTGTCGGGCATAATTGAATTCCTCGGTCTCAACCAGACGATTGAAAAACGTGATTCCTGTGGAATCAGGCGATTGCAACCTGAATTGTTTTCTATTACCATCCGCCCAAAGCATGCAGGGCAAGAGCAACATCAATGCGATATATCGAAAAGTTGTCAGCACTGTATATTCAATCAATGTGATATAATGATACAAATCTCCTCATTTTCAAGGAATTTCCAATGTTCTTGCAAGATTGGTCGCCTCTAAGAAAGTGCAGACTTGGTATATTTGTGTTATGGCTTTGTAAGCAATTCTAACAATCAACATTTCGATTGCGTTCATGGAAACTAAAAGTACTCTCTTCATTATGGTTTTGGCGATTGCCATCGGGGTTTTTACTAAAAATGCCGGTAAGCTTGTCCGATTTCTTTCATTTGGAAAGCCAGAAAATAGACTTTCGTCACTACCCGATAGAATCAAGCAAACCTTACTTGTGGGTTTTGCTCAAACCAAAATCCTGCGAGATAAAGTGGCCGGCCCAATTCATGCAGGAATCTTTTGGGGATTTTTGATATTACTTTTCTCTGCTGCAGAAGGCCTGCTCGAGGGTTTGAATCCCGCCTGGTCATTCAATGTTCTTGGACCTATATATTCTGTCATCACGATTCTTACAGACATCTTTTGCTTATTGATCATTGTCGGCACTGCCCTATCACTTTGGAGACGATATGTGACAAAGGTTAAGCGTCTTCAAGTAGAGCATGAGAAGGTTGAAGCAGGAATGATACTTCTCACGATATTCTCAATCGTCACATCATTGCTTTTACAAAATACTGCACGGATAGCGATGGGAGATGATTTTTCATGGGCTATGCGACCCGTTGCGAGTTCACTTGCCACAATATTACCACTTGGACATGTGAGCTTTGAAATCTTTTGGTGGTTGCATATGCTCTTGATTTTCTCATTTACCAATTATCTTCCATTTAGCAAACATTTACATGTTCTTACTTCGATACCGAATGTCTTTTTTAGCAATCTGGGTCCAGTCAATCGTTTGGAAAAGATTGATTTTGAAAATGAATCATTGGTAAAATATGGTGTGACAGACATTGAGGATTTTTCTTGGAAAACATTTCTCGATAGTTATACATGTACGCATTGCGGTCGTTGCACGAGCGTATGTCCGGCCAATCAAACAGGTAAAGTGCTTGATCCTCGCATGGTGATCATCGGGATTCATGATCGCGTGATTGACAAAGCTCCTTTGATAGATAAAATCTCAGATTATAGAAAAAATGCTTCTCGCGAAGATATTCGTAATGCTGCTAATGGCATTTTATCAGGGAAACAATCAGGTGAATTCGATACAAAAGAACGTGAGCTCTTTACGATATTACTTAATGATGAAGAACAGAAAACCTGGGACAAAAAACTCATTGGAGATTATGTTAGCCCCGATGCACTTTGGGCATGTACCACTTGCGGAGCTTGCATGGAGGAGTGCCCTGTGAATATCGAGCATGTTCCTGCTATCGTTGGCATGCGTCGATCAATGGTGATGATGGAATCATCATTCAATGAGGAAAGCGCATTGCTTCCTGACATCTATGGAAATATGGAAACGAATTCTGTACCATGGGGAGGATTTAGCGAACAAGACAGAGCATTATGGGCAGAAGGCATGGATATCAAAACAGTTGCCGAAGATCCCGAAATGGATGTGTTGTTCTGGGTTGGTTGCGCAGGTAGTTTTGATGATAGAGCAAAGAAAACAACAAAAGCATTTGCTGAACTCATGCAATTGTCAAATATTAATTTCCGCATACTCGGTACAGAAGAACGATGCACGGGGGATCCGGCGCGTAGATCCGGAAATGAATATTTGGCAACGATGCTAACGACAATGAATGTTGAAACAATGAACGCGTATAATGTAAAAACAATAGTCACAACTTGTCCGCATTGCTTCAATACACTAAAGAATGATTATCCGCAATTTGGCGGTAATTATGAAGTGATGCATCATACTCAATATATCAAGGATCTGATTGATTCCGGTAGACTATCAATTGATGCCGATAAAGCTTCTCTAAGCAAGAATGCCATCGCCTATCATGATTCATGCTATCTCGGTCGATACAATGAAGAATATGAAGCACCTCGCGCTTTGCTGGAACATGTACCCGGATTATCTGTCTTGGAACCTGCGAGATCCAAAGATCGCGGACTTTGCTGTGGTGCCGGCGGAGGAAGAATGTTCATGGAAGAAATGGTTGGTGACCGCGTGAATATTACGCGTACCAATGAATTGCTTGAAACTGGTGCCTCGACCATTGCAGTGAATTGTCCATTCTGCTCTACAATGATCACAGATGGCGTAAAAGCTTCTGATAAGATTGACCAAGTACAGGTAAAGGATATTTCCGAAATACTACTTGAATCAGTCAAAAGGCATTAACCCAATGCAGAGTAATGACAAAGCATTCGATGAAATCATTCATCATAGACGATCAAATAGAGCATTCGATCCCGCCATCGAAATACCCGATGAAGTGATTGCAACTGCTCTCAAGCATGCAATTCTTTCTCCTAATAGTAGCAATATGCAATTATGGGAATTTCATTGGATTCATTCCAAGGATATGCTCAATGCATTCATTCCATTATGTTTGGATCAGAAGGCAGCAAGTACGGCTAAGCATCTAGTTGTATTCATAACCAGACAGGATCTTTGGAAGAAAAGATCAAGATGGAATATCGAGCAGATACAAACCACCATACAGGGTGAAGCGAACAAGTTTCAAAAGGCAGGACTGAACTATTATGGCAAGCTCATGCCATTCATGTATATGCGTGATCCATTAGGACTCATGGGAATATTCAGAAAGACCTTGAGTTTTATCATGGGCCTAAAGGGACCTTTTTTCAGAGCAGGCGGGGCAGCTCAACAACGCATAACGGTTCATAAATCATGCGCTCTTGCCGCTCAAACATTCATGCTCTCTATTGCATCTGCAGGATATCATACCTGCCCAATGGAGGGCTTTGATGAATTACGTGTAAAGAAAATCCTCGGATTGCCAAGGAGAGCTGAAGTCAACATGATCATCGGAATAGGTAAAGGGACCGAACAGGGAATTTGGGGTCCGCGATTCAGAGTGCCCTATGATGAAGTGGTGAGGAAGCTGTAATCCAAGCAGAAATTGCATGATGTTTCTTCGTAATTTCGTGAAGCAATGGTATAAAGGGACAT
>SXZI01000154.1 GCA_005788035.1 Bacteroidota bacterium | reverse complement strand
GAATTTGGTTGCGCATTCCCACTATAAACGGGTTCCCCATTATCGTGATCTTTCGCCACAGGATGAATGGGACTTATTGGAACATCATTATAATCGAGTAACCGATACATGCATTCCGGAAGAAGAAGCATTCCGCAGATTACAAAAACATTTACATCGTGTGTGGCATGATGCTGACTCACAAGGAAAACGTTTCTTTCCACATGAATTCATGTATCAAATGTTACTCTCCGGTGAGCTTGAACAATATTATGAGATTGATCCCAAGAATTCATGGATGCTTGCTGCTGCAGAAAAAAATCTGCCAATAATTGTTCCCGGCTGGGAAGACTCCACAATGGGAAATATTTTTGCATCCTATTGTATAAAAGGTGAATTCAAAAGTACTACCATGAAATCCGGAATTGACTACATGATGTGGCTCTCCGATTGGTATGTACAACATTCAACAGGTAAAGGTGTTGGCTTCTTCCAAATTGGTGGTGGGATTGCAGGTGATTTTCCGATATGTGTTGTACCAATGTTGTATCAAGACATGGAAATGGAAGATATTCCCTTTTGGAGCTATTTCTGTCAAATCTCAGATTCGACAACCAGTTATGGCTCATACTCGGGTGCCGTACCAAATGAGAAAATCACTTGGGGTAAATTAGGCATTGAAACACCTAAATTTATTGTTGAGTCAGATGCAACAATCGTTGCTCCCTTGATATTTGCTTGGCTTTTGAAAATGTAATTAGTTTCACGCAGCATGAAAAGAAGAACATTGATATTGACCATCATGTTGATGGTCCATGGTGGGGTTTTTGGATATGGACAATCTATGGGTCAGGGCTTGGTTGACTCACTGAAACAAGTTACCACGCAATTGAATGATACAAAGAAATTGCAGGGATGGTCATATTCGGGAATCACTAATATTACATTCAGTCAAGTTGGACTTCTTAATTGGACTGCAGGCGGTAATAGCTCTATTTCCATCATTGGTCTGGGTATGTACAAAGCAAATTATCTTCAGGATAATTTTACGTGGAATAATTATGTGGAATTGGGGTATGGTTTAACCAAAATTGGTGATGTGGAATTTCGTAAAAGTGATGATCGCATCATTGTTGTTTCACAAGCTGGTATAGCTGCCGGGAATACGATGAATCATAGTTTATTGGTTGATTTCCGAACGCAGTTCACAAATGGTAGAAATTATGCAGCAAAGTTTGATTCAACAATCGGCGATTTTCCTTTGACTTCAACATTCATGGCACCTGCATTCCTGACAACAGCTTTGGGTATGGAATTGAAGCCAATAAAGGGACTATCAATACTTATAGCTCCTTTAACAGGAAGAACCACTATTGTGGCAAATCAATTACTATCTGAACAAGGTGCTTTCAACGTGGTCAAAGGACATACGATTCAAGCATTCTTGGGCTCACTTATCAATGCTCAAATTGCAAATGAGATTTTTGAGAATATCACTCTGAATTCTCGTCTGAATATTTTCTCTCCATTTCGCTCTCCAACATTGATGGTCGTAAGTATGGAAAATATGATGACGATGAAAGTGAACAGCTTTATTAAAGTTACTTTATCTTTGGATGCGTTCTATGATCATAGAATCGTAATCAAAAGGTCCGATGGCACAACCGGCCCATCCACTCAGCTTAAAAACACATTCGGCGTAGGTTTCGGATATACATTTTGACATGCAAGATTCAACAAAACATATAGCAGATATTCTGAACGATCTCGTCAAAGAACATAGATGGGAACATAGCATCGCCTCAAACAAAATTCCTGTTCTATGGAATGAACTTCTCGGTGATAAAGGAAAAGACATATGCATATTCCAACGCTTCGATGAAGGAAAACTCTTCATTCATGTTCATAGCGCGCCTTGGCGTAATGAACTTTCCCTCCGAAAATTAGAGCTCATCAACAAACTCAATCAGAAAATTGGATTCCCACTTGTGAAAGAAATAATTTTCCGTTGAGTGATTCTCTATAAAAAGTGAATATAATTGCTCAATAATTTCGTTCTTACCCTCAGAAACTCTTTCATTTCTTGCAAGCAAGGCAGAAGTATTGTTTTCTGCCCTATAAAACAAAAAAGCCGATCTTTTTCAAGATCGGCTTTTCTGTTTTATGTTCTTTCGAATTACTTGACGAAGAGCATCTTTTCTGTCAATGATGTACCGCTTGTTGTCAATGTGTAATAATACACACCATTCGCAAGACCGAATTCGGCTGGTACGAAATTGAGAGTATGGATACCTGCATCAAAATTATTAGCTGTAAGCTTTGCAACTTCGCGACCGAATACATCGGAGATGCTAAGAGTTACAAATGCTGGCTTTGGCAATTCGAAACGGATTGCTGTAGAACTTGCAAATGGGTTAGGCTCATTATTGTAAAGCTTAAGACCTTCTGCAATAATTGATTCATCAACACTTGTTGAAAGTGTAACTGCCACAGTCATCTCATCAGATTTTGATGTACCGCAAGCATTTGTCACTTCACAATAATACTTACCTGCATCTGCATTTGAAGCATTGAATTTCACAAATTCACTTGTAGTTGCGCCTGAAACTTCTGTTCCATTAAAGAACCACTTGTATGATGTGAAACCATCTTCATTTGCACTTACAGATAAAGTTATTTTTGAACCTGATTTAACAGATACTGTTGGAGTGTTGACAACGATAGCTGATTTCTTAGAATATGTGATGGTTGCAGTTGAAGAAACTGTACCGCAAGCGCCTGTTGCTTCTACAGTATAATCACCTGCAGCTGCTGCATCCATACTTGCAATTTCATAAGATGATGAAGTTGCACCTGCGATGTTCTGACCATCTTTCTTCCATTGATATGCCATGTTTCCACCGCCTGTCGCTGTGACAGACAATGCTTCTTTTGTACCATCACAAACTTTCTTGCTTGTCAAACCTGATGTAATCTGAGTTGCTGCATACAAGCTGAGTTCAACATTTGCTGAAGCTGAAATATTTACACCTGAAGTTGCTATCGCAACTGCTTTGTAAACACCTGCGTCTGCTTGATCTGCATTTTTGATTGTCAAGTTATTTGTGTGAGCGCCTGCAAACTTAGCACCATCAAACAATTGAACATCACCTCTGTACCAACGGTATTCAAGGTTCATGTTTGGAACTGATGTGCTTCCATTTACTTTCAATGTAGCATCGCTTGACTGACATGCATCAACTTTTGCTGCAACTGCTGTTGCTGTTGCTGAACCAAGTGTCAATGTGAAAGTTTGTGAAGTTGCTTCACCGCAAGAACCAATAACTTTAACGCTATAATTTCCTGCATCAGCAGTTACTACATTCTTAACAGTCAACACAGGTGAATTAGCTCCACCATAACGACCACTATTATTGATGACTACGCCATTCTTTGACCACTCATAACGAACCGGTGAAATTCCGAAGCTTCCTGTCGCTTCTGCAGCTGCTACCTCGAATTTCGCTGTTGAGCCGGCTGAAACAACTTGGCTTACAGGTTCTTTGTCAATTTGAGTTCCTTTTGCAACGTACACAATCGCATCTTGTGTAAATACTGCTGTATCAGAAGATGTTGCACCGCAAGTTGTACGAATGCGACATGTATAACGACCGGATGCAGAGAAGTCTACATTGCGAATAGTAAGCACATAATTGTTTACGCCTTCAACAGAAGATGCAAATGGATATACCGTATTTGATTTGAGTTCTACACCATCTTTAGACCATTGATATGCAATTGAAGTACCACGTATTGTAGTAAAGTTTAGTACAAAGTCATTTCCTTTACATACAACTTGCGAAATAGGCTGTCTGCCAATTTCTACAGGTTGATTTACACCAATTTGACGTGAATAAGTTGATTGTGTAAGATCAATACCATTGTATTCTTTTGCACCATCATTCAGTGTTGCAACGCATGTGTAGGTACCTGCATCAAATTCATCTGTATTGAAGATTGTCAATGTTGGTGTGATAACTCCTGTAAACTTCGGTCCATTCAGTAATGCACGTGAAGTTGTTGAAGACCATTGATATGAAACTGCATTTGCAGGTGAAAGTATTGGGTCAGCCATTGGCAATATATATTGATATGGCTTCATTGAAGAGATAACCGGTCCTGATGCTACGATTGATGTTGTATTAACACAAGTACTATCGATATTTGGACCTGAGAATGCAATAACAGGCACCAATTCGTGAGCACCCATCATCGGTGGATTACGACGCAATGTACCATCAATATCAACATTGGTATTTCCACCATTCAAGTT
>SXZI01000021.1 GCA_005788035.1 Bacteroidota bacterium | reverse complement strand
GATCGTTTGCTGAGCAAAAAGCTCTATGGAAGATTCACATTCTTTGGGAAGGTGCTTGCACTATCTCCAATCCCGGGTTTGGCCACGCATATGCATCGCGATACCATGACACCCCTGATCAACTGGGAATCAATCATTGAAGATGTGCGAAGAAGAATATAAATGACAATAACATACCAATAGTTATTCCCCCTCAGTTGAGGGGAATAAGCAGCGGCTTCTTCAGCTATACATATCAGGTCTGCGATCTTTAAATATATCATTCACTGAATTGAATGATTTCTTTCGAGTGGATTGCGGATCAATTTCGGCATAAAGTATTTCTTCATTTCCGAATGATGCTTGAGCCATTCGTTCGCCTACATAATCATAAATGGCAGATTCACCCCTAAACAATAGTGTTTCTTCTCCCAAACATTCTTCTCCGATGCGATTTGCAACAGCCACATAGACTTTGTTTTCAATTGCGCGTGCAGGAAACACTTTACCTGAAAGAGTTGTCACCAGATTTGCAGGGCATGCAATGAGATCAGCACCTTGCAATGCAAGAGTTCTTGCAGCCTCGGGGAAGCGCCAGTCATAGCATATCATGATGCCTATGGTGCAGTCTGTCTTTGCATCATGAACGCAGAAGAATCCCGAATTGCCTTCCGCAAACACTTCATGTTCCTTATAAAACAGGTGTGTTTTTCGATATACACGCGAGTCCTCTTGATGAGGCATGAATATGCCGGCAGAATTATACATCACATCGCCATCTTTTTCAGGAAATCCTATGATGATGATGACATTATGTTCAGTGGACAAAGCTTGAAATGACAATAATTCAGGAGATTCATTCCATGTCAATGCATGGGGAAAGAGACTATTCTTATCAGTAAAAAAATATCCACTTGTGGCAAGTTCAGGGAAAACAATCATGTCCGCTTTGATGGATTCAATCTTAGTGAGGATGCTTGTCACATTCTGTTGTGTATCAGCATATGTCGGAAAGGACTGTACGATAGCAATCTTCATTTTCGTTGTCCACGTAAAGGATATTACTGTTGATGTGCTATGATTTCAGCAATGCGTAGTGCTTCCATCGCCTCATGGGCGGTTACTGCGATTGGATCTCCATGCACAATGGACCGAATGAATGCCGCATGTTCTTCAGCAATTGCATTGATCGAAGGGACAGGAGGTTGTTCAAATACAAGTGACTTGCTGCTATTTCCTGCATCTATTTCTCCGAGCATCATAGCGGGGATGGCTGTATTGGCAACTTCTTCTTTATGTGCAAGCCTATAGACATCAACGGATGGTTTTGCAAAATCAATTGACATATAGCCATTCTTTTGGAATACACGCATTTTGCGCATTGGCTGAGCCGATATGCGCGATGCAGTAATATTTGCAACGCAACCATTTTCAAATGTTATTCTTGCATTAGCTATGTCGGCTGTTTCCGTTAAAACAGATACCGAATTGGCATCCACATTCTTCACGGGGGATTTCACCATCCACAATACGATATCGATATCATGAATCATCAAATCATGTATTACGCTCACATCAGTTGCACGTGGTTTGAATTGGGCAAGTCGATGCGCTTCGATGAATAGTGGTTCTATTGAATAAGACTTCAATGACATCAAAGCCGGATTGAATCGTTCCACATGACCCACTTGAACAATCACATTGTTTGATTCCGCAAGTGTAATCAACTCAACAGCCTCTTGATAAGTTGATGTGATTGGCTTTTCTATGAAACAATGTTTCCCCGCAATGATTGCTTTTTTTGCAATATCATAATGTGCTTTCGTTGAAGCAGAAATAATAACTGCATCGGATTTCTCAATTGCAATATCCATTGATTCATGAATTGATATATCCAATTCCTTCGCAACAAATTCCTCACGTTCTCGAGACATATCTGAAATTCCAATCAATGCAATATCATCTCTTTGCTTCAAGAGTTTTGCATGAATCATTCCAAGATGTCCAATGCCGATGACGGATATATTCATGTGCGATCCCTTTCTTTGATCATGCATGCGCAGAGTGCTGCAACACCTTCTTTTCTACCGGCAAAACCGATGGATTCATTTGTGGTGGCTTTAACGGAAACTCGTTGAAATGGCAATCCGGTCATTGATGCAATCTCCATCCGCATTGCTTCTTTATAAGGCTTGATTTTAGGAGCTTCCAAAACCAATGTGATATCAATGTTCACGGGAATATATCCTTGCTCAGCAAGCAATTGAATCGCATGTTCCACAAACATTCTGCTTGGGGCATTTTTCCAGCGAGGATCCGTGTCAGGAAAATGCTCCCCGATATCACCAAGCCCGGCTGCACCCAATAAAGCATCGCATAAAGCATGCAATACAACATCGCCATCACTGTGAGCAATGGATCCCAAAGGAGAATCAATGGTCACACCACCAAGTACAAGGGATTCACCCTCCGCCAAACGATGTACATCATATCCAATGCCGATCATAGTGCATTCCTAAAGTTGAAACGCAATTTAGAAAAATGAAACCATAGCATCTGCCGCCAAAGCATACCCATATAATGACAAATTGTCAAGCATTATGACATTCTGGCAAAGCAACGTGTAAAATTGGCTGCTTTGTTGACAAATTTACAGCCATTTATACTGAAAAACGCCAAAAAAGCCAATTGGCACGTTATTCGTAAGAAGTGTTTTCAACCATGCGCAGGTTATATCCCATTATGGGAGCAAACAACATATTTACAGTGTAACAGAAAGGACAAGATTATGACTATGCTCAGATTCGAACCATTCCGTGGATTGGATATGGTAACGCGTCGCATGTTCGACACCATGAATGACATCAAACCCGACATTTCGGATTTTTCACCAAAGGTTGATATCGCACATGAAGAGAAAGCAATCACACTTTTGATTGAAATTCCCGGAGTGAACAAAGAAGATGTGAAGATTTCCATCAATGAAGATCGTGTATTGACAATCAGTGGTGAGAAAAAACAACATCAAACTATAGATCAACAAGCATTTCTTCGCACAGAGCGTCGATTTGGATCATTTACTCGTTCATTCAAATTGACAGATTTGATCGACATACAAGGAATTCAAGCTGAATTCAATAATGGAGTATTGTCGGTGACATTGCCAAAGATTGAACAAGAGCAACCAAAAAGCATTGAAGTAAAGATTGCTTGATGATTTGATTCCAACCGGAACCACATTTTTTATTCATAGTATTTTTCAGAGGTAATTCAAGATGGGTAAAACTATCGGTATTGACTTAGGAACCACCAACTCCTGTGTGTCTGTAATGGAGAACGGACAACCCGTTGTTATTGCAAACAGCGAAGGTACTCGCACAACGCCTTCCGTTGTGGGATTTACAAAAAGTGGTGAGCGTCTGGTTGGTCAACAAGCAAAAAGACAAGCAGTCACCAATCCAAAAAACACAGTATACTCCGTGAAGCGATTCATGGGTCGTAGAATGGATGAAGTAGGTGAAGAAACCAAACTTGTTCCTTATACGGTAAAAGGTGGTGACAATAATACAGCACAAGTTGACATTGACGGTCGCTTGTATTCTCCACCGGAAGTTTCTGCAATGATCTTGCAAAAAATGAAGCAAACGGCAGAAGATTATTTGGGACAAAAAGTGACGGATGCTGTCATCACAGTTCCTGCATATTTCAATGATGCGCAAAGACAAGCAACAAAAGATGCCGGTGAAATTGCCGGATTGAATGTGAAGCGTATCATCAATGAACCAACTGCAGCAGCTCTTGCATTTGGTTTGGACAAAAAAGACCAAAACATCACCGTAGCGGTATATGACTTGGGTGGTGGTACCTTCGACATTTCAATTCTTGAATTGGGTGATGGTGTCTTCCAAGTGAAATCAACAAATGGAGATACACATCTTGGTGGTGACAATTTCGACTTGCGCATCATCGACTTCCTTGCAGATGAATTCAAGAAACAAGAGAGCATTGATTTACGCAATGATCCAATGGCATTGCAACGCTTACGTGAAGCAGCCGAAAAAGCAAAAATCGAATTATCACAAATGTTGCAAACAGAAATCAATTTGCCATTCATCACTGCAACAGCAGATGGTGCAAAGCACTTGAACCTTACAATCACACGTGCAAAATTCGAATCATTGTGTTCAGATTTATTTGATGCAACATTGCGTCCTTGCGAACAAGCAATCAAAGATGCAAAGATCACACCTTCACAAATCGATGAAGTGATTTTGGTCGGTGGTTCAACACGTATTCCCAAAATTCAAGAGCTTGTAAAATCATTCTTCGGAAAAGACCCATCAAAAGGAGTCAATCCGGATGAAGTTGTAGCGATCGGTGCTGCAATTCAAGGTGGAGTGCTTGCAGGTGATGTTACAGATGTTTTGTTGCTTGATGTAACTCCGCTTACACTTGGCATTGAAACAATGGGCGGTGTATTGACTCCGATGATTCCTGCGAACACAACAATTCCAACAAAGAAATCGGAAACATATTCTACAGCAACTGATAGCCAGACATCAGTGGAAATTCACATCCTTCAAGGTGAACGTCCGATGGCTCGTGACAATCGTTCGCTTGGTCGTTTCCATCTTGATGGAATTCCGCCTGCTCCACGCGGTGTACCACAAATCGAAGTGACATTCGATATCGATGCCAATGGTATTCTTCATGTGTCGGCAAAAGACAAAGCAACTAACAAAGAGCAAAATATTCGTATCACTTCATCAAGCGGTTTGGAAAAAGATGAAATCGAAAAAATGAAGCGCGAAGCACAAGAGCATGCAACTGAGGACAAAAAACGCAAGGAAGAAATTGAATTGCGTAATCAAGCGGATAATCTTGTGTATTCCACTGACAAACAATTGACTGATCTTGGAGACAAAATTCCGGCCGATGCAAAAACAAATATTGAAGCCGCAAAAGAACGTCTTGCAGATGCAATCAAGAACAATACCGGAGACATTCGCCCTGCAATGGATGCCCTCAATCAATTGTGGAGTGAAACTTCCACAAAAATGTATGAGCAAGCAGATGCAGCAGGTTCTACATCCGGTACACAAGATGCTTCAGGTGATGCAGGAAATGTTGAAGAGGCCGATTATACCATCGTTGATGACAAGAATGATGGTAAATAATCTATAAAATTCAGAGAAAGGTATCGGATTCAGTTCCGATACCTTTTTTTGTGCATATCTCACTCTATGCAGAATCAAGGAAAAACGTAGTTTTGCATACGGGCGCTTTCCCATTTACAAGAAAACAAACCATGAATGAACAAGACATATCAATTCCCGATGCATTTCTTCCTGTACTGGAAGCATTGATTTTTGCATCTGATGAACCCATGAGCGAAAAGACCATCAATGAATTACTTGTGGAATCTGAATTTCAAGAATATGCAAGTCCGGATGGGATCAAAATCGCTATCGATCACATCAACGATGATCTTGCGAAATGTGCTCGCCCATATTCCATAGTGAAGGTTGCGGGTGGCTATCATTTTGTCACTCGCTCACAATTTGGAGTGTATGTACAAAAACTCTTAAAGGCGAAGTCCCGCAAACGACTCTCGCAAGCGGCACTCGAAACATTGTCAATCGTTGCCTATAAACAACCGGTAAGTAAGCCGGACATTGAAGCTATACGAGGGGTGAATTCCGGTGAAATCATGAATTCCCTCTTGGATAGAGGATTGGTCACCATCATTGGTCGAGCTGAAACCGCCGGCAGACCATTATTGTATGGAACCACGGCAGAATTTTTACGAATTTTTGGTCTGGCTGCTCTAGATGATCTTCCACGGATGAAAGAAATAGATGAATTGATTGCAATGCAACCACAAAATCTTGCTGCTGAACTTGGCTCAGCTGTAGTCGAAGATATCAATGCTCTGGTTTCTTTGGATTCTCTTGATACAGATGAGCACCATGAAAACAATCCTTCAAATGAATCATCAGATTCATAAATGGTGCTTTTAAGAATTGATCATTTCTGCAACTATTTTACCACTACTCATTACACCGGGTAATCCTGCCCCAGGATGAGTACCTGCTCCTACCACATAGAGATTTGGAATATCTTCGGAGAGATTGTGAGGTCGGAACCAAGCAGATTGCGTAAGAATTGGTTCAACACCAAATGCATTTCCTAAATATGAATTAAGGGTATCTTGAAAATAAGTAGGTGTGACATAGTGCTCGCTGACAATATGCTTTGATAAATCAGGCATATATCGTTCCTCGAGATATTGTACTATACGATTGCGATATTCAGGTCCTTTCACTGACCAATCTGTGCCCGATTCCAAATGTGGAACAGGAGATAAGACATACCAACAATCACATCCTTCTGGAGCAAGTGATGGATCCGTTGCGGAGGGACGATGAAGATATAATGAAAAATCATCGGCAAGATGCTTTTTCTTGAAAATGTCAGTCACAAGTTCTTTGTATCTCGGACCCATGATGATTTCATGATGCGCAAGATCTTCATATTTTTTTGTCGTTCCGAAATACATCACAAACAAACTCATGGAATAATGCAGATTCTTCATGCGATTATCTGTGTTCTTCTTACGATATTTTGCTGGGATCATCTTCATATACATATTGCCGACATCTGCATTACTCACAACGATGTCTGCTTTCAAAAATTCCCCGGATGCAGTCTGCACTCCAATTGCACGCTTTGTTGAATCATCAATTACAATCTCTTTGATTTCGGTACCAAGCTGAATCTTACCGCCAATGTCTTTGAATACATTCACTAGTCCTTGTACCAATGCACCCATCCCACCCATGGCGAACCATACACCCCAACGCTGTTCAAGAATATGAATCAATGCATAAATGGAAGTTGTCTGAAAAGGATTCCCACCAACCAGTAAAGGGTGAAAACTGAATACTTGACGTAATCTATAATCTTTGATATGTTGATTTACCATCCCAGCTACTGAACGTTCCGATCGAAGCATAATCAAATCAGGTAATACCTTCAGCATAGAACCAATTGTGGTGAATGGCTTGTCGATTAAATCAAAACCTGCTTTGAATATCTTTTCAGCATCTTTAATGAATCGATGATAGCCCATCACATCTTCAGGATTCAAAGCTTCAATTTGTTTCAGAATAGAATCTTTGTCTCCATTATAACGGAAAATTGTTCCATCTTCGAATCGAACATTATAAAAAGGATCGATTTTGACGATGTTTACATATTCTTCGGTTTTTTTTCCGGCAACTTCAAATAATTCATGTATCAACCATGGAGCAGTAATGATGGTTGGACCTGCATCAAACGTATATCCATCACGTTCAAACACATATGCTCTTCCGCCCGGTTTATCGAGTTTGTCTACGATTGTAACTTGATGACCTTGTGCTTGTAGACGAATGGCTGCACTAAGGCCGCCAAAACCACTTCCGATGACAATTATTTTCATATTATGACTGGAGAAAGATTGGAATAATACCAAGAATAGTGTTTAACACGTATAAAAGTGGTTAAGGTTCCGCTAAATCATTGCGAATTATGGCTCAAACCCTTGTAAGTACGGCATATTCTATTGGTAACGGAGCCGTCATTCCGTATTTTTGAATCATTGTATAAGCAATTTTGAATTTCATGTCCTCAAACGGCAACAAAACTATCCTCATTTCTGGAGGCGCAGGTTTCATTGGCAGCACATTTGTCATGCAAATGCTCGCTACCCAATCCAATCTTCGTATCATCAATGTTGATGCATTGACCTATGCTGGAAATCTTGAAAATCTACAATCTCTTGAGCAGGATGAAAGACATATCTTTGTACATGCTGAGATTCAAAATACTGAATTGATGGATAGTCTGTGTAGGCAATATGAAGTTGAAGGTATTATAAATATTGCTGCTGAATCTCATGTGGATAGATCCATTCATGATGCTTCGCCTTTCATCGAAACAAATATCGGCGGTACTGTCTCGCTTCTTACCGTTGCCAGAAATCTTAAACTCAAAAAATATGTACAGGTTTCTACCGATGAAGTATATGGTTCATTGGATCTGAATTCCGATGAATTATTCACCGAAGAAACACCTTTGGCACCAAATTCGCCGTATTCTGCATCAAAAGCATCTGCGGACATGTTTGTGAGAGCATTTCATCATACACATGATGTACCTGCGGTTATCACACGATGTTCAAATAATTATGGTCCGAGACAATTTCCCGAAAAACTCATTCCACTTATGATTCTTAATGCGAAAGAATCTAGATCATTGCCTGTTTATGGTGATGGTATGAATGTTAGAGACTGGATTCACGTGGAAGATCACTGCGATGCCATTTGGCGTGCTTATGAATATGGAAAGCCCGGAGAGGTCTATAATATTGGATCGGACAATGAATGTTCCAATCTTCATATTGTACATTCGATTCTCTCTATACTTGGAAAATCAACTGATCTCATACAGTACGTTACAGATCGTCCGGGGCATGATAGGCGGTATGCAATCGATGCATCCAAAGCCAAAAGAGAATTAGGATGGGCTCCTCGCATTCCTTTTGAACAAGGTTTGCAATCCACAATTGAGTGGTATTTGGAACATCCGGAATGGTGCGAACATATACTATCCGGACAATATCGAGACTATTATTCACAGCAATATCACAGAGAACGATAAATCATGGCTATCAAGAAAAAATCCGCCGGTATTCAAACTGCAGATGCTTTGCTTGCATCCATACACAATCATACCATAACAGTTGGTGTGATCGGACTCGGTTATGTAGGACTTCCAATCGCAGTGGAATATGCACATCTTGGCGTGCGAACAATCGGCTTTGATATTGATGAACAGAAAATTCGCACTTTACAAAAAGGTGGGAATTATATCATGGACATTGATTCATCACTAGTGGCTTCCGTAATCAAAGGGAAAACTCTTGAAGCAACAACCGACTTCAAAAAACTCACTGAATGCGATGTGATATACATATGCGTTCCAACTCCATTCACGCCAAATAAAGATCCGGATATTTCATATATCATTCACTCGGCTGAAGCAGTCGGAGCAACATTGAGAAAAGGTCAACTCATCATTTTGAAGAGTACTACATTTCCCGGTACAACCACTAAATATGTTCAGCCGATTCTGGAGAAAAAAGGACTTAAACTCGGCAAAGATTATTTTCTTGCATTCTCACCTGAAAGAATTGATCCTGGCAATCAAACATGGAATACCGGTAATACCCCGATTGTTGCAGGTGGTGTTACAAGCGCATGCACCAATCTTGCATGTGCAGCGCATGGCATCATTGTAAGTAAAGTGATTCCGGTTTCCTCGCCATCGGTCGCTGAAATGGAAAAATTACTTGAGAATATTTTTCGAAGTGTCAATATCGCGCTCGTAAATGAACTTGCGCAATTATGTGATCGCATAGGTGTGAATATTTGGGAGGTTGTGGAAGCAGCGGCAACAAAACCATTTGGATTCATGCCATTTTTTCCGGGACCCGGCATTGGCGGACATTGCATTCTGATTGATCCATATTATCTTTCATGGATGGCGCGAGAATATGATTTTGAAACAAACTTCATTACACTTGCTGCCGAAGTGAATGAATCAATGCCATTCTATGTACGAAGCATGATTGAACGCGAAGTGGCAAAACAACCTATCACGCTTGCAAAAGCAAAAGTGTTGATGTTGGGCATGGCATTCAAAAAAGATGTCGATGATTTACGTCATTCACCCGCACTCAAAGTGATGGAATTGCTCATGCAAGATGGATTCAAAAATGTGACATATCATGATCCATATATACCCGCGGTCGATGTACATGGAACAATGATGAAATCACAAGGCAGCCTCACTCCTGCAATGCTGAAAAAATATGATATCGTTGTTATTACCACAGATCATACGTGCTTCGACTATTCAATGATTGTAAAGAATGCAAAAGTGGTGATTGACACACGAAATGCCACAAAGAAAATTCGAGGATCCAAAAAGAATGTCGTGCTGTTGGGAAGCGGAACTTGAGCAAACCATATCGCATAATATCCGTTGTTGGGGCCCGCCCCAATTTCATGAAGGTTGCGCCGATTCATAGAGCATTTCAACGCTATGCTCCTGAATTCGAGCATCATATAGTTCATACAGGACAACATTATGATGCAGCGATGAGTGATGCATTTTTTCAAGATCTTGAAATGCCCAACCCAACCGTGTTTCTTGGGATTGGAAGCGGATCGCATGCTGAACAAACAGCGAAAGTGATGATTGCATTCGAGCAGACATGTCTTGAACTTAAACCGGATATCGTGATTGTTGTTGGAGATGTGAATTCAACGATTGCATGTGCATTGGTTGCCGTGAAACTCGGTATTAAAACTGTTCATGTTGAAGCCGGATTGAGAAGTTATGATCGTTCAATGCCGGAGGAGATCAATCGCATTGCAACTGATGCAATTTGTGATTATTGGTTTACGACGGAAGAATCAGGAAATATCATTCTCAAAGAATCAGGATTTCCGGAGAAGAACATATTTTTCGTTGGCAATACAATGATAGACTCATTGCATTTTGCCATGCCAAAAGCCAATGAATCAACAATTCTTAAGGAACTCGACATACAACCGAAACAATATGGTCTTGTGACCATGCATCGTCCATCCAATGTCGACGAACCCGAACAATTGAAATCACTGCTTGAAATTCTTGCTGAAATATCAACAGATAGAGCAATCGTGTTTCCGATGCATCCGCGAACGAGTTCAAAGATTCGCGAATATGGTTTTGCTGACATCATCCGACAAGGAAAGGAACTCATCATCACGCATCCAAAAGGATATATTGATTTTCTAGCATTGATGAAGGATGCGGATTTCGTATTGACGGATTCCGGAGGAATACAAGAAGAAACAACAGTTCTTGGCGTGCCTTGCATCACTGCAAGAACAACAACCGAAAGACCTGTCACCGTGGAATTGGGAACCAATATTCTTATTCAACCCAATCCACAAGCAATTTCCAAAGCATTGCATGATATCGTGCATTTGCCAAGAAAAAAAGGATCCATTCCGCCATTATGGGATGGAAAAGCAGCTGAGCGCATAGCAGAAATACTTGTGACACAATGCATCAAGGCACAATGAATCATTCAATCACATTGATCAGATCAATGTGCACGACACTTTTCTGTGTGTGTACATTGGTGATAGGTATATCAGTCGAAGCACAATTGATGGGTTCATCAAGTGATTTCGACATGACGAAGCTGATGCAGACTTCAACACCGCCGGGCGCTGACTTTCTGAAAGCTGAATTATTGCCTTCGGATAATATTGTTGATGCTGATCATTATCGCATAGGCCCGGGCGATGTTTTGTCTATACAGACACTCTCAGGAAATGCCACCGAACAATATGTTTCGGTTTCACCGGAGAACGCCATACTTGTTCCACGCATAGGTGAATTGTCGCTCAAAAATGCAACACTCGCAAAAGCCAAATCACTGATCATCGACATGATGAAGCAACGTAATCCGAATGCGACAGTCACCGTGATGCTCAGAAAATGTAGATCGCTCTATGTGAGTATTCGCGGTAATGTGCGCTATCCCGGAACCTATGCAATACCGGCTTCTATGCGTGTTTCAACAGCGATACGTCTTGCAAATCAGCCACCGAAATCTGCATCACAACAAAATGGCGGAACAACTCAAGCCGCAATGGAAAGCGCAAAAGAGTTAACAGTGATCGAAGCGCGTCGTTCAGCCATGCGTGGAGGAACATTAACAGGTAATGAAGAATTGCCTTCTTTTGTGGCACGGAATATAACCGTGCTGCATGCTGATGGAACATCTTCAAATGTCGATCTCGAAAAAGCTCTTGCACTGTCATCAGCAACGGATGATCCAACTCTTCGCGAAGGAGATCAGATATTTGTTCCATTTGATCAAGGTTTGACTTCAGCCATCGCAATTGCAGGCGCCGTAATTAGACCAATCAGCATCGCATTCAAAAAAGGTGATAAAGCATCCATGCTTCTCAAGCTTGCCTATGGCTTGACGGATGATGCCGATCCATCGAATATTCAATTGAAGCAAGGGGATGCGATCACCACATTATCAATGAATGATAATGGTCAATTCAGTAATGATCCTGAACTCATGCCCGGTGCTGTGATTGTAGTTCAAAAACAACAATTTGCTGTCAAAGGAGCATCGACAGGCGTAGTGGAGGTTACGGGTTCAGTTCAAAGACCCGGTGCATATACGATGATGCAAGGTCAAACCAAATTGAAAGACATCATCGAACAAGCAGGTGGATTCACCGACAAAGCATATTTGCCTTTGGCATATATCGTAAGAAAAGAACAGCAGGCACCGGCATCCAATGAGCCACGGTATCGCGCAATCATGGGAATGCAATACACGGATCTCACAGCGGAAGACACCACACGATATTTGATGCATACCATGTTTCGTCAACCAACCGTTGCATGTGACATACAAAAAGCATTCAATGGTTCTGAAGATGACAATGTATTTCTTGAATCCGGTGATATCATCGTGATACCTGAAAATCCAAAACGCGTCTATGTCTATGGACAAGTGAATAATCCGGGATATGTCACATTCGAGCCCGGTAAATCAATGCAATGGTATATCGACAGAGCAGGTGGATATGCGAGTGGTGCTGAAAAGGATTTGACACGCATCATCAAAGGTCGCTCCCATGTATGGATCAAAGGCACTGAAAAAAATGTGGTGGTGGAATCCGGAGATGAAATTTATTGTCCGCCGCCAACCTATCGTCCACCCGGATATGAATATCAATACTATACATTCCTTATCACGGCTATCGGAGGATTGGTTGGTATTCTGAATGTAGTTTATTGGGCATTCCTACGATAATGAAGAACAGCATTGCACATATCACATGTGACAAGAAAAAGATCATGATAATATTCATGATCTTTTTTGCCATGTTGATGCCTGTGTTTGCTCAAGTGGAACATCTGCCAATCGTTCACCCGGTCTATCATTTTCTCGAACATTGCGAAGCAAAAGGTTTGCTTCCGCATTATTCGCTTTCAGCATTGCCATTGCAAAGGGGCGAGGTTCAAACAGCCCTGCGATTGATTCGCAAATCTGATCAAGAATTAAGCGAAGATGAACGAAATGTCTTGGCTCATTATGAACGTGAATTATTGTCTGAAAATAGAAGCAATACAACGCTATTTGAAAGTTCAGTGCCGTTCACGGATTCTATTCCATTCTTTTTTGATGGATTACTTTCGAATCGTGAAAAAGCATTGTATCTGCAAAAAGATTCACTTGTGACATTCTTTGCAAGTCCTCTGCTTTCTTTGGAAAGCGCACAAAGGTTTATTGACTCATCCTCTTCAATGCTAACAGGTCAAGTAGGTTTGCGTATGCATGG
>SXZI01000153.1 GCA_005788035.1 Bacteroidota bacterium | reverse complement strand
CGTCACTTCATCCAGAGTGAAGTATTTCTCTCGAATAAGGGGCAGCACGCGATTTCCATCTAGTATCAGTGCATCATGTATTGGATATGGATATATTCCTGATCCCGGCTTGCTGCATCGCAATCCTTTTTCAATGTGGAGATCTCTAAGCTTGCCATCAAGTCCAACTCTATCCCAATCATAGAGCCTATATGTTGTATCACTGGTTTGTTGCAGTTCATATAACATGATGCCCGGTCCGATTGCATGAACAGTACCTGCCGGAACATAAATGATGTCACCGGCTTTTACTGGTAAAAATTCCAAACAACGTTTAGGTTGCCCTTCAGTAATAGCATCGGAATAATCTTCAACAGTACAATTATTCTTCAAATCATATTGTATGCATGACCCTTCATCGGCTTGAAGAATATACCAACATTCAGTTTTTCCTCGAGACTCACCCTCCAATTCCATGGCCAATGTATCATCCGGATGAACTTGAACAGAGAGCCATTCTTTTGCATCGAGAATTTTCACAAGCAATGGAAATTCCTCAGGTGCATGTTTCCCTATCATGGCTTCCGGATTCGATTCGATCAATGACTGCAATGTCATTCCTGCATGCGCACCGTTTCTAATCACATTTTCAGAGAATATCTCCCAGGATTCACCAATCGGTTGCTCGGTCTGAGTTCCAAATTTCCATTGATGAATGGAATGTCCACCCCATACTTTTTCAAGGAGTTTCGGTTCAAACAAAAGAGGGTACATAGTCATGAATGATTCAAAAACATTCTCGCAGTTGAATTCCATTGCGAGAACAAATGGTAATGAAATGAGAAGGTCTATCTGTCCAGCAACCTGAATTACAATACAGAATGCCTTCCTTCTCTTTTATCAAGGGTATATGTGTATGTCCGCAGAATACGACTTGAGCACCTTTCTTATGGGCATATTCGATCGCAGAGTCAGCGCTTGAATCAGACAATTGCAACCATTTTTTACTGGTACGTTTAACCCATCTGCTCAATTGCTGTTCTTGGGAATCCACTTTTTGTAACAGTAAATACAGATATGAGGCAATATCGGTTAATCGAGCATTTTCTGTTATGAATGAATCGAATTGATGTCCATGCAAAGCAAGATATGTTTTGCCATTATCGTTCCAGAGATATTCCTCGAGAACTTCTATACCAAGTAAATGGGAAAGCACCTCGGCCACGCCATCATGATTGCCAATCACCCAAATCACATGTGCATGAGATTTATGTCCGGACATTTTTCGGATATACGACAAGAATTTCCAATCACTCTTGCTCAATCTCTTGAAATTCAAATCATCGAATACATCGCCATTCAGTATGAGTTGTTTAAAACGATACTGCAATAATGTATCCAATAATTGCTTCGATCGGGATACCTCCGACCCAAGATGTATATCAGAAACAATGATGGTATCAACTTCTTCAAGTATGTCCGATTCCTTTTCTGTGAAGTCTTCAATCATAGGTATTGATAATAAGCGTATTCAATGATGATGCAAATATACTTTGCGTAAACAATAGGAAAGCAAAACATTATCATTTGATATACCGTATTAGGAAGTCAGAGATAATCCAATCAATGAAAACAATGCATACCATATCAACACAATGCTTATTGCGATGATTGAACTCACCAAGCCATATCGCGATTCAATGTTGGAATATCCAATCATTGCATAGGAAGCAAGCACATAAGACAGAATGGAAAATACATTGATCCTTGCCAAAATTGCGAACATGAATGGATATGTGGAGGGATCGATGCATATGCCAAGATGCGGCCCCCATCTGAGGGATCCAAAAGCAAATGCCAAAATCCCTGTACACAATATTCCAATAGCATATACACCCGATCCATATGAAGCCATACCTGCTATTTCATAGAGCTTTTTGCTTTCTTTTGTCAATGCCCAATGGATGATCCACATCACGAATCCAAAAGCTAGTATGCCAACAAATGAAGTTGTGAGTGTTGACAATAATGCTTGATCAAATGGAAGCGAGGTAAGAGTTGAGGATTGTTGTTGTTGACCATTTTTCATCCATGGCTTCATCATCTGTATATTTTCGGCAATCAATGCAGGGCTTTGTCTATGTAGCCATGCTATCATCAATGAAGCAGTGGTTTCCAATATTCCGGCAAACACTATGGACTTCAGTGGTTCTGAATTTCCCGACAATCCAACCTGATGTGGTTGTTGGAGAATACGGAAAAACCCACTAAGCCAAGAATAATCCTTATTCATGGAGATTCCTATTTCGTGATTGCATGTTTTCGGGCAATGCCGCATTGATCATATCATGAACGGTTTTCTGTAATGCAGCTTCTTGATCTCTGGTCATTTCGTTGATTGGTTCAATCGGGGGGAGAATAGTCAGGGAAACATTCCCGGGATAGAATCTTAATTGATCTTTAGGCATGATGATATGCGCTCCGGCAATAGCAACTGGAATGAGTTGTTTGCCAGATCGCGATGCGAGCAAAAATGCACCTCGTTTGAATGGCCCCAATCGTCCATCCTTGGAACGTGTTCCTTCTGCAAAAATCACCACCGATTCCCCGCTACTAACTGAATTCACTGCTTCCTCAATTCCTCTCATTGCATTACGAGCATGCTCTCGTTGAATGCCTATATAGGGAGATGCGGCAAGACTCCAACCCATGAATGGTATGCGCTCAAGATTTTTTCTGTACATGATCCGTACATTATCGGGTATGGAAGCAAGAATGATTGGGATATCAAAATAACTGGTATGATTTACCACATATATTCTTTTCTGCATGGGATGAAGATGATCAATCCCTTGTATTCGCACCTTAACACCGGCACATTTCAATAAAACAGAAGACCATTGTCGTGCAAAGATGAAATAGGCACTTCTCATTCCGCTCAAACCCAATATCAAAGAAAGGCTGGCAAAGAACACTGTGCTGATCACGATGAGAAATGATCGAAGGAGGAATCCGATGAATGAAAATATATCTTTCATGGATGTATTATTGAGTGGCACCGGACTGTGTATTGACTTCAGAAGATATCACTCCATCTCTCAATGTAATGATGCGTTCGGCCATCCTTGCCACATCCATGCTATGTGTTGCTATGAGCAATGTGAGAGAGCGTTCTTGCCTTATGGAACGAATGAGTTGCAATACAGAGATTGTATTTGCGGAATCCAAATTTCCGGTAGGCTCATCTGCAATGATGATTTCAGGATCATTCATCAATGCTCTTGCAATAGCTATGCGTTGTTGTTCTCCGCCGGATAGCTCGGAAGGCCTATGCTCACAGCGATGCATCATGCCCACTTTCTCTGCAAGCGACAATGCTTTGCTTCTTGCTTTTGACATCGACATGCCGGCAATCAGAGCGGGCATCATGATATTTTCCAAAGCCGTGAATTCAGGAAGCAAGTGATGGAATTGAAAGATGAATCCGATATACCGATTTCGCAATTCAGCAGATTTATGCTTCTTCAATGCATCATGCGTGAATGTTTCGCCTGACAATTCATAATGCAATGTTCCGCCATCGGGAGAATCAAGCAAGCCCAATATATGAAGCAATGTACTTTTTCCTGCACCTGAAGGGCCCATGAATGCTATGAATTCGCCTCTTTGGATGCTCAGTGAAATTCCCTTCAAGACAGGAGTGTCATTCTCCGCATGCATTGAATATGATTTCACAATTGAATCGGCAGTAATGATACTCATCACGAATCCTAAAATTGCCGTAAAACGCGCATATCATTCTCATATAATGCACGTATGTCATCGATTCCGGTGGCGAGCATGGTTACACGCTCTATGCCAAATCCAAATGCAAAACCTGAATAGACATCAGGATCAATTCCACAATTTTTCAATACATTCGGATGTACCATTCCACAGCCGCATATTTCAAGCCATCCGGAATGCTTGCATACTCTGCAACCCTTTCCTGAACACAGATAACAGTTGATGTCAACTTCAGCACTTGGCTCAGTGAATG
>SXZI01000152.1 GCA_005788035.1 Bacteroidota bacterium | reverse complement strand
GGTGCATTCATCAAAGAATTGGCATTGCCTGAATTCGGGAATGTGGCCTCCATGAGTTATGATCGCGATGAGGACATTGTATATGTTGCCATCTCATCATTCACATCAACACAAAAAATCTATAAGCTCAATGGCAAGACATTGGAATGGACATTCTTTTATCAAGATGAAATTCCAATGGATTTGTCCGACATTCAAGCATCACTCGAATTCGTGGAGTCTAAAGATGGCGTGAAGATTCCGATGTTCATCGTCCATAAAAAAGACATCAAGAAAGATGGTAATAATCCTGTATTGATCACCGGCTATGGTGGATTCAATATCGGGATGAGTCCTGAATTCGTGGGATATAATGCATCATTCTTGAAGCGTGGTGGAATCTATGTGCGCGTCGGTTTACGCGGAGGCAATGAATATGGAGAAGCTTGGCATTTGGATGGCATGCTAAAGAAAAAGCAGCATACATTTGATGACATGATTGCCGCAACCGAATGGCTCATCACGAATAAGTATTCAAATTCAAATAGGATTGTTGCAAGAGGTGGATCCAATGGAGGTTTATTGATGGGTGCGATTGCAACACAAAGACCTGATCTCTATCGCGCAATCATTTGTCAAGTGCCACTGCTCGACATGATTCGTTATCACAAGTTTCGTATTGCTCGCTATTGGATTCCGGAATATGGTGATCCTGATAGAGCTGAAGACTTCGGAACGCTCATTCAATATTCACCATATCACAATATTAAGGCAGGAGTCGAACTTCCTGAGATGCTTGTGAGCGTTGGTGAATTCGATATGCGTGTGGATCCATTGCATGGAAAGAAATTTGTTGCATTGGCTCAATCCAGACCGGAGCAACAAAAACCCATTATGCTTCATGTGGACTATGATGCAGGACATGGAACAGGAAAATCAATTGAGCAAATCATCGAAGACCAGGCATTTTTCTGGCGGTATATTTTTAGTCGTTTGAATATGAAGTGAGAGTAATCATGCGGAATATCCTTTTCATTGTTTTGGCATTGTTTGCAATCGAGGCAAGTGCACAAAAGCCAAAGAAGAAAAAGAATGTCACATTGCAGCAGGAAGCACCCAAGCGCTATACACTGCGTTCAGGAGAAATTTTATTGTTTTCCGAGATGGATGGGATGCGTACGAAGATCACCGTGTCATTCGATAATCATGGAGCTCGTGAAGTGACCGAGTCAGTTGGATTCCGTTCTGTTGAACGGGATCTTAATTTGAAGGTACATTCAAAAAGCATTTTCGCAAATGGAGTCTTGATGACAATCGATGTACAAGAGGGAACGGGAACGCGCTATCCGGTAGGACAATTCGCTGATGCGGGTGGAATCAATTTCGCAACAATCACAGATAGCGTCAAAAAAGAGATTGGCCTGGAGAAGACAAATAAAACCGACACAATTCTGGGTTATGTATGTGATGTTTGGACAATTACCCATCCGGTAATTCCTTTTTCAGGTACATATTCCGTTTGGGGCAATCTTGTCTTGAAAAGCGAAACGATGACAAATGGCGTTCCGATGAAAACCTATGCGGTGAAGATAGAAGCGAATAAGCCATTTGATGAATCATTGCTTGCTATACCGGAAGACATCATTTTCAAAGAACCGGGCAAATAATCATTGTTGGTTCAAATGTTTAGGGTGGACAAAGAGAAAGCCAAATTCTTCGGCTCCGTCTTTTGTGACAGTTTTATGATGAAGGAGATGTGCTTTTCGTAATGCCTCTGCATAGCGTCCTTTCATGCGGATGCCAAGCTTCACTCTGCGATGAACGATGATGTCATGCGCAAAGAAATACAATACTCCATAGACACTGATACCGATGCCGATCCAAAAGAGGGGAGTGAATCCATCAATACCCAAAACGATGGAGATGATTGAGACGAGGCCGAACACAATTCCAAACACATCATTCAATTCAAAGCGACCATGCCGCGGAGCATGATGTGTTTTGTGAATGAACCACAGTGGGCCATGCATCAAAAATTTATGCGAAGACCATGCAATACATTCCATGCCAATCACGGTTGCGATGATGATGCCGAATATTTCAAGAATTGTCATTAGAGAAAATCGATGATGTCATGTCTAGAAAGCACGCCCGACAAAGAACCATAATCCGAAACCAAAATGGCATGATGCGTTTTAAGCAATGCAATTGCGCTGTGCACATCCTCACTTGCATCAAGAATTGGCATTGGTTCTTCTTGAACTGTTTTAACGGTGGAAGAAAGCAAGGATCTATCTGCGATGACTTTTGCCATGAGTTTATTCTCGCGCAATGTGCCTACCGAAATACCATTTTCAATCACGGGGATTTCAGAGATTTCATATGCCTGCATGAGATGCAATGCTTCTTCAATCGTGGCATCAGGACCGATGCTGATCAGCGAGGGAATTCCTTTTGCATTTGATTTCACAGCCAATGCAGTTTTTACGGTTAAGCGTTCATCATCCAATAAATGTTGTTCTTTGAGCCATTCATCGGAATGATGTTTCGTAAGATAACGCTCGCCAGTATCACAAATGATGGCAACGACCACATCATCTTTGGTGAGAGTTTTGCCGAGTTTCAATGCAGCTGCGACATTCATTCCACTTGAGCCACCGCAAAAGATGCCTTCTTCGCGGGCAAGTCTGCGAGCTGTGTTGAAGGATTCTTTATCATTGATGTTCATCACATCATCTATCAGTGAAATATCAAGATTTCCGGGGATGCGTTCTTGTCCAACACCTTCAACAAGATAGGGAAGTGCTTCCACCACACGACCTGTTTCTTTGAATGTTTTGATGCATGAACCAACGGGATCCGCGGCAATGACTTTTACATGTGCATTCTGTTGTTTGAGATATCGAGCAGTGCCCGTGATGGTTCCACCTGTTCCGATGCCTGCGATGAAGTGCGTCACTTTTCCATCGGTATCATTCCAAATTTCAGGGCCTGTGGTTGCTTCATGAATTGCAGGATTCGCATAAAAATCATATTGATTCAACATCACCGCATTTGGAATTTCTTGAGCGAGTCTTTGTGCAGTATTAAAATAATATTCAGGTGAACTAGCTTTTGCAGCGCTTGAAACGATGAGCACATCAGCGCCGAGCGCTTTGAGATAGCGCACGCGTTCTTGAGAAGCTTTGTCTGTCATCACGAATAAGCATTTATATCCTTTCAATGTTGCAGCCAGTGCAAGACCAATCCCGGTATTTCCGCTTGTAGGTTCGATGATGATTCCACCCGGTTTGAGCAATCCATCGCGTTCTGCGGCTTCAAGCATGGCGATGCCGATGCGATCTTTGACGGATCCACCCGGATTACGACTTTCCAATTTCACATAGATGGTCGCCGGGATGTCTTTTGCAATGGCATTGAGTTTGACAAGTGGAGTTTTGCCAATGAGGCCGAGAACTGAATCATGTACATTCATAAGGATTTCATGCTATTGTGAATGCACAAAGATAGGGATTCTGTCCGCAAGAACGAGATTAGAAGGAAAGGCCGAATATTCCTCGGATTCCAATGAATGTGAGCGCGAGGTCTTGTCTTTTTACCATTGAAGTTATGGGTATTGCCACATATCCCTCAAAACCGAGATGAAGAGGACCGAAACCGAATTGCCATCCGAGTCCGGATTCAAAGGACATGCGCAAGCGATTGACTTCATTGATGAATGGACGAGATTGCAATGTTGCGACATTTGATCCCGATGCATATCGAATCTCATCTTTCCCTTGCAAGATGAAAGATTGATGTTTGAGGTCTGAATCTAGAACATAACCGACATTCACTCCTCCAAAGACGGAATAATGCGAGTAGGTTTGTTGTCCGAATGTTTCAAGATATACTCCATATATCGGCAACTCGATTGACACATTTCCAATCAATGAGGTTTCGATGATACTTACCGCATGCAATTCCAGCATGTCCGATAGTGATCCTTGCATATTCAGATAGGGTGATGTTACTTCGGAAAAATACATAGAGGTCGCATTTCGAATGTCGAGTCCGATGCGTATGATGGAATGAAGCTCTGAAATCGAAAATCTTGCTCGAAGTGCTCTATAGGCATATTCTTCTTCAAGCATTTCTTCATCGGATTCTTCAGTGGAAAATGACTGAAGAGGAATGCGATCATCCACTGAATGATGGGTGGTATTCTGAAATATCAAATTGGGTACACCGAATAATGATCCGGATATCGGCATTGTTCCATGAAATATGCCTGGATGAAACACCAAACCATCGGAACCGATTAATTCAATCGATCTGAATGAACCGGGATGTGGAAACCAACCCGAAGAGACCATCACATCTGTTTCAACCGAAAAAGAATCGGGTGACAATGCTTCCAGATCAAGCTTTGGTATGCGTTTTTTGACGGAATCTTGTTCCATGCCAAACATCGAAGCGCTCATCAAGAGGATGATGAAGAAGAATCTCATGGCGACACATTCCATAATGTGTGGAATATGCCTTGCTCTGTAATTAAGCGCATGCCATAGACACCGGGATGATAGGTATATGCATTTGGAATGAATCGAAATATATGTCTGCCGGCATTTTGCAATATGGAAAACTCTTCAAGGATGCGTCCCTCGAGCGTGATGATAGACACAGTGACCATGCCCTGTTTATCAAGCGTATATGTCCATTCGGTTGCTTCGCCACGCATTATGGGATTCGGTACATTCGCGGACAAAGTACTGAAACGAACATAAGGAAGAGGAGATTGATTCGATGAAATGCGAATGGTGAGTGATGTGTCTATGTATGTTGAATCATTCTTGAATCCTTGTAATTGGATCACGGAAGAACTATCTGATCCTGAAAGTGCAAGACCATGAAAGCGTATCATTCCGCTTCCATTTCCAATCCACTCGATGCTGTCGGTTCCAATGCGAGTGAATGTTTGCACAATTCCACCAATGCTGATTGTATCCACATAGAACACTGTAGGATTGGAAACCTTTAAGGCATATCGCATGGAATCTTGATTGACAATCATTGCATCCACTATACCTCTTTGGCCAACTTGAATGGGCTGTTGAGCTGTGGCATGTTCGCACATGCACATCAATATGAAAAGCAATGCTATCATTTGTTTCTGATGATGAATTCCGTGCGACGATTTTTCTTTCGAGATTCTTCTGTATCATTTGGGGCAAGTGGCATGCTTTCACCTTTGCCCGTGATGATGAGTCTGGATTTCGCAATACCTTTTGCTATCAGCGCCCCTGCAACGGATTGTGCGCGAGAGAGCGATAATTGTTCATTGTCTTCATCCTTACCGATATCATCAGTATGACCCCTGATTTCAATAGTCATATTTGGTGCTGCTTTGAGAGAATTGAACATATCTTGCACCACTTGATTCGCGCTTGAAGGAATGGCAGAACTACCTCTTTCGAATTCAATCAATGCTGAGTGCATTGTTCCTTCGGCATCCCATGCATGAAGAATCGTTTTGTCATAGAATCCACCGAAAGAACTCGTCAAATCAGATCTCAGTGATATAATACCAAAAACCCCATGTATGTCCGATGACTTTGGTGGAGAATAACTGATCAAATAATGATTCTTCATGCTTTTCACGATATCT
>SXZI01000151.1 GCA_005788035.1 Bacteroidota bacterium | reverse complement strand
GATGACATCAATACCGAACACAGAAATGTTCAATTGAAAACCATCACTTATTATGCATCATTCTTCCCTGTCGTGGAATTTACCAGTGCTTTGGCATTGGCATTGATACTTTGGTATACATCATCCCATATATTTGAGGGTACTATGTCTCTTGGAATGCTTATAGCATTCACACAATATGCCGAGATGTTTTTTAGACCCATTAGAGATTTAACAGAAAAATATAATACGCTTCAAAGTGCAGTAGCAGCGGCAGAACGGATTTATGATATCCTTGATACCCCAATTCCAATGAAGGATCAAAAAGACGCACTTGAAATGCATGATTTCAACGATGCGATAACATTTGATCATGTCACCTTTGGGTATGTATCCGATAAAACCGTACTTCATGATATTTCTTTCACCGTGAAGAAAGGTCAAATGATTGCATTGGTTGGTGCCACGGGATCCGGAAAAAGCTCCATCGTAAATCTTCTCTGCAGATTCTATGATCCACAATCAGGAAGCATCATGATTGATGGTCAGGACATCAAGACATTCACAAAAACATCATTGCGCTCACATATTGCTTTGGTTCTGCAGGATGTATTTTTATTTTCTCGATCTGTTGCAGACAATATTTCACTTGGGAATCCTTCCATAAGCCGCCAATCAATAGAACAAGCAGCGGATGCATTAGGCGCTGGAGAATTCATACGAACATTGCCCGATGGATTTGATACCCAGATGATTGAGCGTGCGGGAAATTTATCGGTCGGACAAAAGCAATTGATTTCATTTTGTAGAGCATTGGCTTATGATCCTGAAATATTAATACTCGACGAAGCCACATCAAGCATTGACACCGAAACTGAGCAACTTATCAATGCTTCATTGGATACATTGATGAGTAATAGAACATCAATAGTCATTGCTCATAGATTATCTACAATTCAAAAAGCAGATCAAATCATCGTCTTGCATCAAGGGATAATTCGAGAAATGGGAACTCATCAGGAATTGCTCAAACTCAAAGGGTATTATGCGCGCTTGCATGCATTGCAATTCGGCGAACTCATTGAAGAGTAATTCCATGAATGAAGATTTGATTGATGTTTCCGGCATCGCATAAGCCCACTATTTTTTGTATGTTGCATATACAATTCCACCTATATTCAGGAGTTCGGTCATGGAAACCATATTATTCCTCGGGTTCATATTTTTAATCATTCTCTTATTATCGCTAAGAACCGTTGCACAAGGCACCGTTGCAGTGGTGACTTCATTCGGAAAGTACAGAAGAATCATGACCCCGGGTTTGAATGTCAAGATTCCCATTATTGAAACCATACACAGAAGAATCAGTGTACAGAATCGATCCGTAGAATTGGAATTTCAAGCAATAACGATTGACCAGGCAAATGTTCAATTCAAAACAATGCTTCTCTATTCAGTCTTGGATCAAAAGGAAGAAACGATATTGAATGTTGCCTTTAAATTCGTAGATGAGAGAAATTTCATGCAAGCTCTCATTCGTACGGTTGAAGGAGCCGTGAGAAGTTTTGTTGCAACCAAAAAGCAATCAGAGATTTTGTCATTACGAAGAGAAATCATCGATCATGTAAAAGACCAATTGGATAATACGCTTGAGTCTTGGGGTTATCATTTGATAGATCTGCAAATGAATGATACCACTTTCGATCAAATCATCATGGATTCTATGGCTAAGGTTGTTGCATCAAATAATTTGAAAGCAGCTGCTGAAAATGAAGGTCAGGCATTGCTCATCACCAAGACAAAACAAGCAGAAGCAGATGGTAATGCAATCAAGATTAGCGCAACTGCCGAAAAAGAAGCTGCGCAAATGCGTGGACAAGGTATTGCATTATTCCGTCAGGAAGTGGCAAAAGGAATGAGCGAAGCAATCAAAGAAATGGATTCAGCACATGCGGATGCATCTGTGATTTTATTCTCTATGTGGAATGAAACACTTCGCCATATTGCTGAAAATGGTAAAGGAAATGTCATGTTTTTTGATGGTTCAACAGACGGAATGCACAAAACAATGCGTGAACTCTTGGCTATGAGTGCCGGAGACATGTTCGAAGGAATAAAGAAGAAACAATAAAAATAATCAACACATCACTCTATGTCATATGTATTTGCCAATCAACGGTATCATGATCTACATGGATCTGAAGGGAGATTTCATGCAGTTCTGGGGAGATTGGTTCAAAAAGGTTCATTTGAAAACACAACGCTGATCATTCCCACGGGTAGACGACAACGAATGCTCGATCGAATGATCACGCGGGAGATGTTTGCTTTGCATAAAAAGCCCGTGCCAGATATTCCGATGTATACATTGGAGCAATTTGCAAAGCATGTGTATTCACTCATCATACCCAAAGGTACATATAGAATCATTTCTGACCCTTATCGTAATATGCTTTTTGAAGAAGCTATGGTGAATGTTGATTTACCATTTTACAGAGGACTCGGAACTACTTTGTCTCGGCAAACAATTGACAAATGCGCAGAAGTATTATATGGACTTCGAAAAGATGGCATACTCTCCTCGACATTGAACTCGGAAGTCCGGTCTGCAAATCCAAAAGACATTCACGGAATTCATGATATTGCGAGAATTTCAGATCTCTCCACCATTCTCCATGAATATGAGCAGATACTAGAAAGAGAATATCTTCTAGATTATCCAGCACTACTTGGGCTCATAACGCAAGCAATCATTGAACAGCCACAATCGATAAGACGCTATGGAACCATCATCATGGATGGTTTTTCTGAATTTACTGAACCCGAATGGCTCTTTCTTGATGCACTTGAACGTTCGGAAACTGCCTTTGCCTGTTTCTTGGAATATGATCCTGAAAATGGACCGCTATTTGGCAACTTTGATCAAACATTTGGTAAACTGGGAAATACAGGTTTTAAACCACATAAAATGGATTTCTCTGAAGGTGTGAGTGAACCATTACATAATCACCTTCGACATTATCTCTTCTCGGGTAAAAGGCCACAGGCCAAACCCGAATTCGCACAACCCTTCACAATACTGGAATGCATCAATCCACAATCCGAAGTTGATGCGATTGCTCGATATGTCCGTTGGATTCATTCAACACAGAATATACCATTGAGTGATATTGTCATCGCAATGAGAAATCCTGAACAATACTCAGGGTTATTCAGGGAGATTTTTCCTTTGCATGGCTTGCCTGTTAACATTACCGACAGACCAAAACTGCATACATCACCTGTAATCATAGCGATGTTTCTACTATTCGATATCATACGCCACTCATGTAGAATAGAAGATATTCGAACAATTCTCATGAATCCTTATATATCGTTGCCGGGAGTGAAGACAACGCATGAACTATTACAATCCTTTGATGAAATCATCAGAACTATGCGTATCAAAGGTGGAAAAGGATTAAAAGAATGGGAAAGGTCATTCAATTCATTTTCATTAATGCTATCAAGAAGATTGATGAATGAAACGATGCAAATACGACCAAATGGTGATGTTATCACTCGCATTGAAAAGAAAATAGAAGAGGTCAAGCAAGTTTCAGGAGTTATAAAGACATTACAAGAGCTTCTTATTGAAGAACATACTCCATGTAATCCTGAAGAAGCTATTAATACAATGAAATCAATCATCGATAAAAGCGGTATTGTTTCATATCTTGAAGTACTCTCCAAGCATCAACACCAGCAGGTACTAGTTGATATCCATCAGACATCATCGGAATTAATCGAAAGAGATGTCAGAGCAATGCGTGCTTTCTTCTTATTGCTCGATGAATACAAACAACTCCGCATGCATCGTAATCCGAATATTAAAGCATCATTCAAAGAACATTTAGAGCGCATAGTTTCAATTGTACATGGTTCTCAGTTTCAGATTCGAGAAAAACCTGGAACAGGTATTACAGTTACATCAATGGAGCAAATTCGTGAACTTGAATATTCGACAATCATTTTATGCGGAATGCATGAAGGATCCTCTCCTTTAGCATATACAGCTGATATGTTCATGGGTCGAGAATTGCCTGATTCCGAAGAACGGCATATACGTCGGGAGCGCATGAGTTTTTACTTGTCGCTTGTTCATCATGCACCCAGCAATAGGCCACGGACATTTTTGCTTACATATCCGGCACTAAGTTCTGATTTACATGATTTGATGCGGTCGCATTTTCTCGATGAATTGATGCTCGTGACCGGAATGAATGCAGAAGAAGACATTTGCAAACAATCATTCATGAATGACGAAAGAACTCCGTTCTTGAGATATCTTACTTCGAAGGAAGAATATATCGATGTCATGATGAAACAACAGCATAATCTAGACCATCTTGTCTACAAACAAATAGAAAAATGGACAACCTCTGAACAGATCAAAAGGAAACATGCCCCTACAGCAATCATACCTGATAAAAGACATAGTTTTTCTATAACAGAGCTCAATGAATATGCACGCTGTCATTATCAATATTTTGCAAAAAGAATCCTGAGATTTGCTGAAGAAGAAACAAGTACAATGTGGATGTCAGCACTTGAAAACGGCTTGTTTTTTCATCATGTTCTACACCAGTTTTATACATCTCCCCTCTTCCCCATCAATGACAGATATGTTTTGAAACCGTTGTCGATGAATCCTGATAAACGAGATGTCTATCGTGGTGAATTATTCAGAATAGCCGAAAGAGAGTTCCGTATGATTGATTTTCAGCATCCATTCATGGATATCGAAAGGCAGACCATTTTCGGTAATCCCGAAAAAGGGATAAAGGGTAGACTTGATATGTGGTTTGACATGGAATGGAAAAACATGCAACAATCACAGTATAAGCCTGCACTTTTTGAAATAAGTTTCGGAAACAAGGGCGATACTATTCCGGCCATTGATTTGGGAAAAGGGCTATTCCTCAAAGGGAAGATAGATCGCATTGAACTTTCAGATGATGCTTCCTCCTTCGTGATAGCTGATTATAAAACGGGCAAAAATGTACCAGGCAATGCCGATATCAATAAAGGCAAAGAACAACAAATGCCTTTATATGCACTTGCAGCACAGAAATTTTTGCAGTCTGAATATGGTCTTGAACAATGCACCCCGCATCATGCAGTCTATTATTCATTGCATAATTGTACTTCAAAAATCGTCATGGATCCGGAGCAAAAAAGATCCGTTGCTTTAACTCCAGAGGAATTATTACCACTTTCTCAAAACTATGTTGCTTCCATTCATGCCGGAGATTTTGAATTAAAAGCGAAAAAGGATCAAGATTGTGAACATTGTTCATTCATGACATTATGTAGAATTCATGCAATACCCCCAATAAGGGGCGAAGTTGGTCCCGATGAAGAAGGAACATAAAGCATGCTGATTGCCTTTCATAAGCCCTATGGCATCATCTCTCAATTCACATCAGATGGCTCAAAGCATGGAACGCTTGCATCTTTCAATCTACCACGAGATGTATATCCACTTGGCAGATTGGACGCAGACTCGGAAGGACTCTTGCTCTTGACGAATGAATCTGCATTGAATAGAGATTTACTACTTCCGGTACATCGCCATCCCAGGACTTATCATGCTCAAGTTGAAGGAATACCTAGTCAAGAAGATATGACGCTTCTCCAAAATGGAACATTAATCATACAAGAGCATGTAGTTCTTCCTTGCAATGCACAATTAATTCAAAATCCGATGCATCAAGAGCGCATACCTTCTATTCGAAAGAGAGTACATATACCAGATACCTGGCTTGAACTCACATTGTATGAAGGCAAAAATAGACAGGTTAGAAAAATGACAGCAGCCATTGGTCATCCTACATTACGCCTCATTCGTGTGGCCATTGGCAAATTTCTCCTGAAAGACTTAGAACCAGGAGCATGGAAAGAGCTAGATCACAAAGAACGATTATTGGTATTTGAGAGATCATAACATGGAATGTTTGTATTCCCCACATCTTAAATCTGAGAGCACAAACATCATCTTGGATTCCGATGAATCAAAGCATGCAAAAGTGCTTCGTCTACGAGAGCATGATCTTGTACTCGTTTCATCGGGTACCGGAACTCTTGCAAAAGCAAGAATTATCGAGATCAATCAAGGATTATATACGCTTAGTATTGAGGAAACACGTCACAATGTACATGAATTATCTTTTCGCTTCGGCATCGCACTCCCACTGCTCTCATCCAAAGACCGTATGGAATATGTGATAGAAAAATTGACCGAGCTTGGCATCACTGACATATATCCAATCATCAGTGATCGGGTTCAAGTACATTCTTTTGATGTGGAAAGACTTAATGCAAAAGCCATAGCAGCAATGAAACAATCGAAACGTTCCATATTGCCAACACTTCATGCATTGGAGCAGTTTTCATCATTGTCTGATATTGCAGCAACATATTCCACGATTATTATGGGAGATATCCACGGAAATACTGAATTTCCAAAAGAAGATCAGCTATCAAAAGACAAAGGACTACTTCTTTGCATAGGTCCCGAAGGTGGATTTTCTGAGCATGAAATGTCTTTGCTACGCTCAATTCCGAATATATTCCCCATCCGACTCGGGCACTCCAGATTAAGGGCTGAGACTGCTGCACTGGCATTGGCAGCAATCAGCTCATTTCACTTCGAATGACTATTGTCAAGGCGCAAAAAATGAGCAATTTTGCATAGGTATACTTTCATCATAAAGCATAGTTGTTTCATGCGATTTCTCGTCTCAATCATTTGCTTATTGTCAGCAACGATTCTTACAGCGCAATTTTCAGGAATTGATCCTCAGAATTTCCCCACGATTCGTGCATATGGCGGAGGTTCAATCTTCACAAATGCAAAAACGGCAGATTTCACTGTCACGGAAAATGGCATTCCAATGACAAACGGTTTAACTGTTGAATGTTCAACTGCTGTGAATGATCCATCAATAAGCGTTGTGCTTGTCATTGATATCAGCGAATCAATGAATGAGCGCATGAGCAATGGAAGAACAAAACTTGAATGGATGAAAAATGGAGCAAAGAGTTTTATCAATTCATTGGTCTTCAATGGAACAACTCAATGTGCCATCATCACATTCAATGGTCAGTCATATATTCTTAGTGATTTCAAGACAACTGCCCGCCCACTCAATGAAGCAATTGACAGCATAGAATTTGGATTGGGCGCAACAAATTATGAAGCGCCATTGATTGATCCACAGAAAAGTGCCGTTGCCTTGCTTAAAAAAACTCCAACTTGGATAAGGCGCGCAGTAGTATTCCTAACTGATGGAACACCTAATCAAGATCCTCCCGTTGCAAGCATCATCAATCAACTCAATCAATTACAGGCAACTGTATATGCAATTGCATTATCATTTGATGCCAGCCCTGAATTGAGAGAAATAGCAGATAAAACCGGTGGCACGACCTCCATTGCATTCACTGAGGAATTGCTTGTTAATATCTACAAAGATTTAGGTAGCAAAAGACCAACAACAACATATTGCTGGCTTTCATATACAGCACCTGTTGGCTGCACTGAATCAAGCAGAAATAGGAATGTGCAAATCACCTATAAACCGACGAATTTGCGTCAAACATTCACATATGTGGCGCCACCCTCTTCCGTGGCTTCTCTCCAAGTTTCTCAATTGGTGCTTCCGCCTTTTCCGGATATTCTTCCCGGGCAACAAGCAACGCAGCAGATTACCATCACTGCAAGAAATGCGGATATTACGATTACCGGTGATGGCTCAACGTTACCTGCTAATTTCAGAGTATCTGATTGGGGTGGTAGTGCTCCGCCTTTCACATTGAAGTCCGGTCAGTCTAGAATAATTACCATACGTTTCACGCAAACAAATCCACGTGATATCAGAAGCGGGCGTTTACGCATCAATGCAGTCCCCTGTAACTCTGAATATATTTCCTTAAGCGGAGGAGCGAAAAAGGTTGTGATTGTTTCTCCAAATGGCGGAGAAGTACTGAGTTCTTGTGATAGCATTTTGATTACATGGGGTGGAATTGATGCGAGCGATACAGTGCGACTGCAATATTCAACCAATAATGGAAATACATGGCAGCTTATAAGCAATAATGCAACTGGATTAAGTCATCAATGGAAAGCTCCAATGAATGGACAATATCTATTTCGCATTGCAGCGCGAACAACAAGATCAGGTGGTATGGCGAATATTCATGGTTATGGAACAGGTACCGAGATTGGATATGGCATTTCAGCAAATGAACATGCGTCTTCATTTGCATTAAT
>SXZI01000150.1 GCA_005788035.1 Bacteroidota bacterium | reverse complement strand
GATGCCGGTGGATACAAAAAACGTGATGATGCCGGTGGATACAAAAAACGTGATGATGCCGGTGGATACAAAAAACGTGATGATGCCGGTGGATACAAAAAACGTGATGATGCCGGTGGATACAAAAAACGCGAAACCGGTGGGTATAAAAAACGTGATGATAGCGGATATAAAAAACGCGATGATAGACGTTCTAGTAGAAATTCAAATGATGCAGGGATGCGTCCTCCAAGAAAAAGATCTTAAATAAGAAAGCCCCTTCGTATTGAAGGGGCTTCTTATTTCATTCTATTTTTTCGTTGTTTTACCATTTTCTGAAGATTATCCAGCAATCTATGTTCAATGAGAATATACTGAGCATATTGCTGTTCAGATAAAATCCCCTTCATCGCCTTCATTCTATCAACAATGGTTTTGCGCATTGCAAGATCTTTGTCGAATACATGCTGAATCGCTTTGCCGTATTCTTGTTTTCCCGACTTTTGTAATTCATCAAGTTGCATCAGTGCTTTTTCAAGTTCCTTTTGCGACTCTTTGATATACTCTTCATATTGCTGATATCGTGCAAAAAAACGAGTTGCTTGATCCTCATTCATTTTCAACTTATCGATCAGCATAATTTTCTTGAATGATTTCATTTTGTCTAGCACTGGGGTATCATTCTGACCCCTCATTGGTTGCACTATAAAGAATACCGCAAAGATTACAATGCATAATGAGATATTACATTGATTCTTCATCTTGAGATTCCTTTAGGAGGTACTTTGTGATTTCTTCTTCCAATACTGGATTGAGAGGCGCATCCATATCCGATTCAATATCTCGAACATATAAAGCCAAAACTTCTTCTAGCATAATATCTTCCAATTCATCTGTACTTATATCTGATCCATTAAGATTATTGACATATAAAACTGGTTCTACTTCAAAGTGACTGACTATATCGTTTTTCTTTTGAACAGAAGATACATAGTCAGAAGATGTTATACCGATCCAAACAAGAAGACAAGCAGCCAGAGTAGTTACAGAGCCAATCATAAACGGAATTGGTCTCATTAATTTGGGTTTCATAGGTTTTAATATGAATGTATCTGCTTTGCTTTCCATGCTAGATAGAATATCTGACTTATTTAGAACATGGAATACATGTGCATATTCTTCATATTCAGCTTTAAGCTCCGGAGAGATACGAAGTGTTTCGTCAACCATGCGCTTATCATGTTCAGAAAGTTTTCCATTAATATGATCTGGAAAAAGCGACAATATTTCATGTTTATCATTCATATGTGTTCCTTTTGATCTTTTGATCGTAGATATTGAGCTAGTTTCTGAATTGCTTGAAAATAGTTTGCTTTTAAACCACCAATGCTTGTACCTAGCATTTGAGATATTTCTTCATAAGATAGTTCTTCCACATGCCGAAGAATAAATGTTTCTCTTTGTTTTTCAGGCAAGATTGACATGCAGTCCGCAAAAAATTCAGAGAATTCTGACTTCATTACAATTGAATCTGTTTGTTCATCAGCAGGTATGTCAAACTGATCATATGTATCTATTCTTGTGAGATGTCCTTGACGTTTTTTCTTTTCAATGGCATTCAAACACAGATTTCTTGTAATTGCATATAACCATGTACGTATGTGCGACTCACCGCGAAATGTATTCAGAGATTGATATGCTTTAATGAATGCTTCTTGTGTTATGTCTTTGGCATCTTCATCATCGCGCATATAACGTATTGCGATGGAATGGACAAATCGTTTGAACTGTAACATGATGCAATTCATTGCTTCATGACTTTTGCCTTTTGAAAGCAATTCGGCTATGTCAGATTCTGATTTCATCATATTTAAAGAAAAATCCCATGCGATAATTCATGGGATTTAGATGTCTTTTCTCATAAAAAGGTTTAATTCAAATAATTTTACCAATTTCAAGGACTTCATATTCTATGTCGCCCGCAGGGACTTTGGTGATAACCTTATCTCCAACTGTTTTACCCAACAAAGCCTTTCCCAAAGGAGAGGAAACAGCAAGTTTATTTGCCTGAAAATCTGCCTCTTCTGCACTTACTAGCGAATACTCAATTATTTTACTATTATTGAGGTTCTTTAGCTTCACTTTGGAGAGGATATATATTTTATCATCAGGAAGATCTTTTGAATCTATAACCTGTACTTTCATCAACGTTGATTCGAGCTTAGAAATACGCATTTCAAGCAATTCTTGCTCATGTTTAGCAGCATCATAATCTGCATTTTCAGAGAGATCTCCGTGTGAACGGGCATAGGCGATTTTTTGAGCTATCTCCGTTCTTCCCTTTCCCTTGAGTTGCCTTAATTCATCTTCCATTTTAGCGACGCCTTCGCGTGTCATATATACTGGACCGGATGACATGGATTTCTCCAGATTCAATGTGAATGTTGTAAAAAAAGACAAAGCCGTTATGTTCATAACGACTTTGCCTAGAGGCGTACATGAAGTACACCACAAAAGTAGAGAATTTTTATAAGATGACAAAACCTAGAGATGGGTCAATAAATGGCCCATTTTGACCTTTTTAGTCTCGAGATAATCACGATTGACCGAATTTGGCTGCATTTCAATTGGAACTCTTTCAACAACCTCAAGCCCATAACTTTCTAATCCGACCCTTTTTGTGGGATTATTTGTCATTAATTTCATCTTTCGCACACCCAATGAAGCTAATATTTGAGCTCCGATGCCATAATCTCTAGGATCAGGTTGGAAGCCAATTGTACATTTGCCTCAACGGTGTCAAGGCCTTGCTCTTGCAATGAATAGGCCTTGACTTTATTTACCAAGCCAATTCCGCGTCCTTCTTGGCGCATGTAGAGAAGCACGCCTTTTTCAGCCTCTTGAATCATGGACAATGCGGCAGATAATTGTGGACCGCAATCGCAACGAAGAGAATGAAAGATATCACCGGTAAGACATTCACTATGCACTCTCACAAGTATTGATTCATCTAAATTCCACGTTCCCTTAACCAAAGCTACATGTTCTTTACCATCAACGGTATTTGCAAAGACTTTTAGCATGAAATCACCAAACTCAGTTGGCAATGTTGCTTCAGCTACTGCAGTCACCAATTGTTCTTTATTTAATCTATATCTGATTAGATCTTTCACTGTGATGATTGACAATTGATGTTTTTCTGAAAATTCCATCAATTGAGGTGTGCGCATCATAGTTCCGTCTTCGGCAAGGATTTCGCAAAGTACTCCAACAGGTTGCAGACCACCGAGTTTCATCAAATCCACAACAGCTTCGGTATGCCCGGCTCTGCGTAGGACTCCTTCCTCCACTGCAATGAGAGGAAATATGTGACCCGGTCTACCAAAATCATCAGGTTTAATATTGGGCTGAACCAATGCTTTAATCGTAGCAGATCTATCGCTTGCGGAAATACCAGAACTGGTGCCATGCAGATAATCTATCGAAACAGTGAATTTTGTCCCATGTAATGCCGTATTATCCGGAACCATTGGTGCAAGATCCAATGCAATGGCTTTTTCTGATGGAAGAGCGACGCAAATCAACCCTTTGGCTTGCGAAGCCATGAAATTCACCTGTTCAGGAGTACAAAACTCTGCTGCACAAATGATATCGCCTTCATTTTCTCTGTCTTCATCATCAAGAACTATAACCACTTTACCGGCTTGGAGATCTTTGATTGCTTGTTCTATGGAATCGAACGTTTGTTTCATGGATTACTGTACATTGACTTGTGAAATAGCAACTTTGTCTATCTTGATAATCGTTGCATCTGCAATCTTCAATTTAATGATACCTGTTTCATCCACGGAATCAACAGTACCATGAATACCGGCAGACGTAACTACTTTATCTCCTTTTTTCAATTCTGAAATCATCTTCAAATGATCATTGTGACGTTTTCTTTGAGGACGAATCATCAAGAAATAGAAAACGGCGAAAATAGCTGCCATTGGCAATAGAGATGTAAGCAATTGTGATATTGGGTCTCCGCCTGCTGCTTGACCTTGTTGTGCATGAAGTTCGACTGGAAAAAATGGCATTGTCTTACCTTTAAATGATAATAATTATTTGATGGTTTCTAAAATTGAAGTTTTCCATAGTGAATATGTATTCTCAAGGATATGTTTTCTTGCTTCGCGTACAAGCCACATGTAAAAGCCAAGATTCTGCAAGGTTGCTAATTGCAATCCCACAATTTCTCCTACAGTGAAAAGATGCCGTAAATATCCTAATGAAAATTCTCTAGAAGCATAAAGATCCAAACCCGGATCAATTGGTTCATCACTGAATTTATTTTTGAGATTACGGACATTCATTCGGCCTCGCGTTGTGAATATCGTACCATTTCTTGCATTGCGAGTTGGCATGACACAATCAAACATGTCTACACCCATTTCGATTGCCGTAAGTATATTCTCCGGAGTGCCAACCCCCATGAGATATCTTGGCTTATTGGGAGGCATCACATTCGTTGAGTGATCGATGATATCATACATGTCGAATGAAGGCTCACCAACAGCAAGACCACCAATCGCATAGCCATCAAAATCAAGGTCAATCAATCGTTGCATACAATCTGTTCTAAGATCCTTGTATGTGCTACCCTGACCTATTCCAAAGAGATATTGTGCATGTTCATATCTTGGACTTGAACTCTTGAATGCATCTTTATTTCTTTTTGCCCAACGAAGTGTGAGATCCATGGAGGATTTGGCTTCTTCATGTGTTGCAGGGAATGAAGTACATTCATCGAGCACCATCATGATATCACTTCCGATACAACGTTGTATCTCTATTACTCGTTCCGGAGAAAAGAAATGTTTTGATCCATCAATATGCGAGCGAAATTCAACACCTTGTTCGGTTATTTTTCTCAATTCTTTCAATGAAAAAACTTGATAACCGCCTGAGTCTGTTAAAATTGGTTTATCCCAAGAAATGAATCTATGATGACCACCAAAATGGCCGAGTACATCTTCGCCAGGTCTTAAATACAAGTGATATGTATTTCCCAGGATGATTTGGGCTCCTATTTCGATCAATTCTCTCTGTTCGATTGCCTTCACCGAACCAACTGTTCCAACGGGCATAAATATTGGAGTTTCAATCATACCATGATCAGTGGCAATGACTCCGGCTCTAGCCCGGCTATGTTGATCTGTATGTTTGAGTGTAAAAAATGCCATTGAAACGGTCTGGATTTGTCAGTGTGAATGCAAAGATACCCAATTTTTATACTTCATCTTCCGGATATCGTTACTTCCACTCGGCGATTCTCTGCATTTGCTTCTTCTGTTTTTTCGAAGGATCGTGGCTTTCTTTTGCCAAATCCTTTGGCTTGCAGAATTTCACGAGAAAGTCCTAGTGTAATGAGATAATTCTTGACAGAATTGGCTCTTTGCAAAGAAAGTCGATCATTGAATGAATCAGAACCTACATCATCGGTATGTCCTGAAATCAGGATTTTTGCATACCCTTTTTCTTTAATGATTGTTGCAAGTCTGAGTAATTCCGGCTGCGATTCTTCCAATAACTGTGCCGAGCCATAGTCAAAAAAAACATTTGATAATTCAACTGTCACTTCTTTTTCTTCTGTTATGGGCATAGCCGACAATTGAATATCATATTTTTTTGAAAGTGCAAATTGTTGTTTTTTCAAATCGATATAGGATGAAGACGGATAATATCCATCTGCGCTGGCATAATAGCCATATTTTTTACCTAGTGGCAATACAATGAAATATGATCCATCTATCGGATTCACTGTCGAGGAGCCAACTTTTTTTCCGGTTTGCAAATCTTCCCATATGATAGTTGCTCGAATAGATTTCTTGGTCAATTTATCTATTACTTTCCCCGATAATGAAGCAATTGGTTGCGGCCTTACATTCTTTGGAATGATCACTCTGTAAACATCCCATTGTCCAAGCCCATCAGGAGCATCTTGAGCAGCATAATATGCCGTATCACCTGAGACTGAGATTTTATAACTAAAATCATCATCAACGGTATTGATGGCTTTTCCCATATTTTTAGGTATTGACCATTCAGTCCATGAATCTGCATTCAATCTATAAGAAACAAATACATCCAATCCACCCATGCCAGGATGACCATTACTTGAGAAATAGAGTGTTCTTCCATCGGGATGTAAAAACAAAGATCTTTCCGAGAATGGTGTATTTATGTTATCACCCAGATTTATTGGTTCACTCCAACCCGTATCAGTTTTTATACTTGCCCATACATCCATATTTCCATGTGTTCCATCAGCAAATCGATAATTCATTGGGACATATAAATCACCTATTGCACCTGGCCTATCAGAACTGAACAATAGGACTTTCCCATCGGAACTCAAACAAGCGCTTTCATCATGATATTCTGAATTAATTGGCCTTGGCATTTGACGAAGATTATCCCAACCATCCGAAGTTCGTTCTGCTGTATAAATATCGAATTTTCCATATGTTCCGGGAAATGTACCAGATAAGAAAAGTGTATTACCGTCTGTTGACACATTGTCGATTGTTTCTTCTCCAGTCTGAGAGTTCACTCCTTTGCCAATACTCACAGGGTTCTTCCACATTCCATTCATCAATGAATCAGCACGCTCAGCCACAAATACATCCTGCCGTCCTTCGCCACCAATTCTGTCCCGAACTGAAAGATAGAGTGATTGTCCATCAGGCGATGGAACGGGATCCCATTCAGAGCCGGATGTATTAATTGGGGAACCTAGATTTTCTTTATGTACGGAGTCAATAGGCCGAGCAAGCAAAACCAAAGAAGAATCAATCCATGCTTTACTCGAGGGATATGATGATGCGTAGTTTGCATACATTGCAATGGCAGACGATGTGTCTTTTTGAAGAAGGTATCCTTGAGCTCGCTTTCTCATGGCTATGGTTGAACTCAGGCAGTCATGGCAAGACATGATATGTCGATCAAACATTGAATGTGAAACAGAATCTTGTGGCGGAACAGAGATATCAAGCGATGATATCTCAATGACTGAATCTCTCATCCAATATGCATATTGATTGCTTGACTGTTCCATCTGCATGGCGATCAAAGCATAACCACGTCCCCAAGCTGAATCAATTGCTTGTTTTGTAAGCTCATTCCCGGAAAATTGAATCACATCTTCTTTTGAAGAATTTCCTTCCATGATGAATAAGAACTTATCTTCAATTTGCTTGCAATCTCGCAAAGCAAAACCTTTTAGTAATGTATCAATAGTCTCAATTGGTATGGAATTATGTATGGCATATGATTGAGCAGAACTTAACAATGAGCGATTCATGGAAAGTACCCAATATCCATTGATATAGTCCAGAACTCCTATTCGATAACCTTTACCCCAATATGATTGTATTATTTGTGAGGGAAATGTTGATTGCAATATCACATATTGATTCATCACTCGATTATCCAATGTCATTACTATGTTCCACTTCCCCTGATATCCACTGATGGAAGTAATCCGCAAACCTAAAGCCAATTGATCACGTATTTGCATCGTGGGAAAGGTATCTGATGAGATTATTCTCTGAGGTATCATGCCACCATTCATGATCACCGAATATCCGAATTGGCCCCTTGAGATTTGCGCAACATGATATCCTGAAATCCATTGCGAACGGATATTCTCCATGGGAAGTGATGTATCTATGATATATGACTGAGATATTGGACGGGTATACTTTTTCATTAGAACAAAAGATATTTGTTCATTAGAAGCCATTGATGAAAAAGTATGTAGTACTAGCAGTTTGAGTCCTATCAATATCAAACCAAGAAATCTTCTCATCAGATACATAACATCAGTGAGCAAACAATGAAAGAGCAAATGGCAATAGTGCGGTTATGCCCAATAATAACAGCAATTCTCTCAATATTGGTGTATTTTCCTTTGAAGAATCACCAAGCGATTTAAACAAGTATAACATTCGACCGAACAAATAAAGACATAGCATTCCTGTGATGACATGAAGTATCATAGAGCAATCCCGCTCTGAACTTTCTGAACTTGCTCTTGCGCATGTCGCTGAAGATTTTTCTTAAGCTGCCTCTTGTCTTTGAAGGTTTCAACGATATAGTATATGACGGGTACCAATACAAGTGTGAGTAATAAAGAACTGGACAAACCTCCAATGATAGCCCATGATAATCCGGTTTTCCATTCTGCACCTGAACTTTTTGAAATAGCAATTGGAAGCATCCCAAGAATCATTGCCACCGTTGTCATTAAGATGGGTCTAAGTCGAGTTCTACCAGAATCAAGTAATGATTCTAGCACAGAAAACCCTTCCTTTCTTGCCTGATTAGCACGATCAACCAGCAAAATCGCATTCTTTGCTACCAAGCCTATCATCATGATGATTCCCAATACAGGAAAGATACCCAATGCTTTCATATTCAATGCCATGGCCAATAATGCACCTACGAATGCAACAGGAATTGAAAAAAGCACCACAAAAGGATACACATACGAATCATATAATGCAACCATGATCAAATACACAAACAAAATTGCCGCGCCTAGGGCAAGACCCAAACTCACAAAAGATTCTTTCATGTTTTTTTGATCACCTAGATATGAGATGAACACACCATCAGGTAATGTTTGGCCTTCCATTCCCTTTTGAATATCAGCAACGATATTTCCAGATGGCCTACCGAGAGCCTGCGAGAATACCGTAATAGCAGTATTTCTGTTTTCCCTCTGTAATTTTGTTGGGCCGCTGGATTGAACCACAGTTGCGAATTGTTGTAATTCGATTTGTTGACCGAATCCATTTACGAATGGAAGTCTAAGCAGTTTTTCGGTTTGAGATCTATCATATTCATCCAAAATGATGCGCATGTCATATTCGGCATTGGCATCTCTGAATTTTGCGGAATTATCACCGGACAATGCGATTTGCAATGCATTTCCGATTTCACCGATTGTTAATCCAAATGCAGCTACTTTATCTCTATCCAATTCAATGCGAGATTCGGGCTTCCCTTCATCTACACTCAATCGAACATCCTCGGCACCCTTAGTAGATTTGGCTATGTCAGCAAGTTTTTTTGCCGATGCATATACATCTTGGAAATTTGTGCCGCCAACTATGATTTGTATCGGAGTTTGATTTGCAGTTCCAAATATTCCAATGGGATTCACTCTGACTTTTGAACCGGGAATGGAACTTATTTTCTGTTTCATCAGCATGCCGATCTCATCGGTACTTCTTGTTCTTACTTTCGGAGAAGTCAATGTAACATTGAATTCAACGGCATTATTTGAACTTTGACCTATAAGTCCTTCATTTGAAACACCCACGGAAGTGAATATTCTCTCTGTTTCAGGAAACTCGCGAAGCATTTCTTCAATATGCAAAGCAGCATAATTGGTTTCCTCAACAGAATATTCAGGTGGTAACTCAACCGTGACGGCAAATTCACCTCTATCAGTTTGTGAAATAAACTCTGATCCAATATAGCCCAAAGGGACCAATGCGCCACCGGCAATGATTGCCAAAAATGAACCGGCTATCACGAGTCTTCTTCTTGATTTTCCTCCAAGTGCCCATTGAAGTAATTCCTCATATTGCAGTGCAAGCCAATCGAAAAATCGCTCGAATGTTAACGCAATTCTTCCCATCAATGTAAGCGATGAAAGATGTTCCAACTTGGCTAAACGAGATGCAAGCGCGGGGGTTATCGTAAATGATACGACCAAACTCATCAATGTTGAAGTAAAGACTACCACAGCGAATTCTCGCATGATATTACCGACAAGCCCTCCGACAACAGAAAGCGGAACGAATACCACCACATCCACCAATGTAATTGATAGAGCTGCAAAACCTATTTCATTTCTACCTTCGATTGAAGCTTGTTGTTTGTCCTTCCCCATTTCAAGATGACGATAGATATTTTCCAAAACCACGATTGAATCATCAACCAGAATTCCGATCACAAGTGACATAGCAAGGAGGGTCATCAGATTCAATGAATAATTCAATACATACATAACAAATAATGTTGAAAGCAATGAAGCCGGTATGGCGATCATTACAATCAATGAATTGCGAAGTGAATGCAAAAAGAGAAACATCACTGCTGCAACAAGGATGATAGCAATAAACAAATCAAACTTAACTGCATTTGCAGCTTCTATCGTAAAGCGGGATCCATCCTGAGCTATATTAAATCGTAACTGTTCTTGACTATATTCATTTTCCAATTCAGCCATTTGCTTACGTACTTTTTCGCTTACATCAACTGAATTAGCATCGCTTTGTTTTTGAATGAGCATTGCAATTGTTGTTATGCCATTGATTCTGCTGATTGTAGAAAATTCTTTTCGACCATCTTCAATTTCGGCGATGTCCTGCAAGCGGACATAACCTCCGGTACGTGACTTTCCGACTATAATGGTACCTATTTGATCGATGCTTGTAAATTTTCCCGCCAAACGAACAACATATTGTCCATCCTCATCTTTGATCTTACCAGTTGGAAAATCGAGATTAGATGCTTTTATCATTCCGGCTATTTGATTCAAGCCAAGACCATATCCTCGCACCTTTTCAATATTCACATTGACCTTGATTTCTCTTTCCTCTCCACCAAGCAAAGCAATATTGCCAACTCCTTCGATTTTCGAAAGTGCAGGCACTATCTTATCTTTCATGAATTGATAAAATTCACGGTTTTGTATTGAACCTGTGACACCTACACGCAATACGGGAATCTCATCCAAAGCTATCTTTGATACAACGGGTGCTCTTGCGTCCCTCGGGAGAATCTGTTGCACAGCATTGACTTTTCTTTGCGCATCTTGTAATGCGATATCAACTTTGGCAGACTGGGTCAATTCAACTGTCACAACCGACACCCCTTCCGATGAAGTTGAATGAACCGCAGTCACTTTATCAAGTGATGAAACAGCATCTTCAATATTCTTAGTGATGCTATTTTCTACTTCTTGTGGAGATGCACCGGGGTATATTGTTGAGATTACAACAACCGGAGGACTAATTTTTGGGAGGAGTTCATACTTCAACTGTGAATAGCCAAATACTCCCAACACTCCAAGAACTGTGAAGAGCACAACGACAAGCGTTGGTCTTTTGATTGCTACTTCTGTTATTGTCATGATCTTTATTTTCTTTGTTTGTTGATTATGGTGACTTTTGTTCCAGAACGTAAATTGTTTTGACCATTGGTCACAATCAAATCACCGGGATTGATGCCGGAAACGATTTCAAGCATTGTCCCTGCATCAGAACCTGTTTGTACAGGTCGTAATTCTGCTCTATTATTATGCACAATAAACACTTTGGGTTCTTTAATGCTACCCATGAGTGCTCTTCTTGGGATGATAAGTGCTTGTGTTTTTTCAATCGTACTAAATGAAACTCGACCAAACATCCCGGCTTTGAGTGGATGCGTTTTGGAATTTTTCATTGATATCTCGACCGGATAAGTATGTGCTTCATCAGCTTTGGGAGCAATACTCATGACAGAACCCTGGAATATTATTCCCGGATAAATATCTGTTGAGACCGATACCTTGTCACCCGGCTTTAGTGTGAATGCATCTTTCTCTGAAACATTCACTTTTACTTTTAAAGTTGATATGTCTACAATATTTGCAATCACTGCATTCATTCCGACAGTAGCACCTTGATCAACCATTTTTGTATTAATAATTCCACTTATAGGTGATGTCACTCTGGTATCACGTACTTGTCTTTTTGCCATGAGCAATTGTGCTTCTGCAGCTTGATATCCATAACGGGCCTGATCCATTTGCATGGCATTTACAACCCCATCTTTAAACATCGTTTCCATTCTTTGAACATCACTCTTTGCTTTGTCATATCCTGCTTGTGCGTTTTGCAATGAAGCTCTTCTAAGTTCAGAATCAATCTCAGCTATGAGCGATCCAGCTGATTTATAATCACCCGACTTTGCATAAAGCCTGACGATTCGTCCTCCGGCTTCGGATACGATATTTACATCGCTACCTGCCATGATTGTACCCATGAGACTGAGCTCACTACTCAGGTCCTGTATCTGAGCCGTAGTGACTGTAACAGGTATTGCTTGAAGCTTGAATGTTTGCTTGGCTATTGTTTGCTCTGCCTTGGACTTATTATGTTCCAATACAACAATGATGAGTGCCAGAATTATGATTATACTAATTGATAGGGTGATTTTTTTCATGGTGTTCACTAAATGAATTATATGGTTGATCCAATTGATTTTTCCAACTTTACTTTAGCAATTTCCAAATCTATGATTGCTTGTACTCTATTCATTTTAGCCAAGAGTAATGCTGTTTCAGCATCCAAGACTTCTGTCATAATTGCTCCGCCGGATGTAAATTTTGCAAGTACTACCCGCACTTGCTCCTCTGCTTGCTTAATGGAAGTTTCTGTTACAGGTATTTTATCAACTGCCTGCTTCATGAGGGTATAAGATTGCATCACTTCAATCTGTATTGCTTCTTTCGTCAATGCACTTACATCCAATGCTTGAGCAAGTTGTGCTTCTGCTTGACGTGACTGTGCAGAATTCAAACCCCAATTCCATACATCCATGGAAATTTGAATTCCTGCCGCCCAAGTTTGGTCAAATTGTGATCGAGCAGGTACAATGCGCATATTCGGATTATTGTAATTGTATTCGGCAAAGGCACTGATTTGTGGATACCATGATGATTTTGCAACTTTCACTTGCGTTTCACCGGCTTTTACTCTGAGCTCAGATGCTTTCAAATCAGGTCTAATCATGATTGCTTTATCAACCATGGATTCGAGTGAAGCATCAGGAACTTGTTCATTGGGAATTTCAGTGACATTCAATTGTGTGTCAAGCGGAAGTCTGAGTGTATTGTTCAAACCCATCATGGCTAATTGCATTTGATTCTTGGCTTCTAAGAGGCGATACTCTGCTTCAGACAATTGCACTTGCACCTTGAGGATATCAGATACTTGAGCCATACCGGCTTTTTGCAATTTTTGAATATCACTCACATGAGCTTTCAGCATCTCGACACTTTCTGTTGCAACGACCACGAATTGCTTTGCCTTCACCAGACTCCAGTATTGCATTTTGATCATGGAGGTAAGCTCTAGTTTGTCTTTGTCATATTCAGAATATGTTGCCTTAGCAGCATACATCGCAGACTCTTCCAAATTTTCCAATTTAAAACCGGTGAATATTGGCTGCGCTGCACTTACTTTCATCACATAATTATCAAGAATAACCGGCGCAATGGTGAATGGTGTTGTACCGGGGAATGGAAGTGATACGATAAAGGGGGGCACATCGCTAAGCCGTGTATAACCGGTTAGAAATTTCAATGCTGGTAATCTTGAAGCTTTCACTTCATCAATTTTCGCATCTGCAGATTTGATTTTTTCTTTGCCAATCGCCAACATTCTGCTTTGATTCAAGCCAAGTTCTACTGCCTCACTCAGATTAAGAGTCTGAATGTTCTGAGCATGAGAAACATTGATGTGAAGCAAGAAAAAAAGGCAAATCAGTACTATGAATATTCTACGAGGATACATGAAACTCTATTACTTGGTGAATAATGATGATTCGACAATTGATCGCCCTTTGCTTGTGCAAAGACCTTCCAATGTGCATTTCAAAATCATTTGAAACACTTGCAATGGCGAATATTGTTGACCGGAGAGGTATTCAGGATGAAGCATGGTCGATATCAATGTCAAATGTACATGAACTGCGATTTCAATCGGAAGATCATCACGAAAAACGCCACTTGCTCTCCCTTCATTTAATGCAGCGGTGAATCCTTTGGTGATATTTGCTTTTCTGAATGATTCATATTCTTCAAATATTACCGGGAATGAGCGTTTCAGATCATGTAATACATGGGGTTGAATTTCGGAAAGTATCTCTGCAACTTTCTGACTCACTTGAATGATCTTTTCTCCAAATGCATGTTTTGGAACTTTCGTTTCAATGAATTTCATCAATTCACCGATCCGAATCTTTCTCAGTTCAATAACCTCTCTGACCAAAACCTCTTTGCTTTGAAAATATTTATACAAGGTCTTTTTGCTCATCCCTACTCGTTCGGCAAGATCATCCATCGAGATTCGACTAAATCCGAATTGCATGAATTCCTGCATTGCAATCGAAAGCAATCGCTCTCGAATCATTTCATCCTTGGTGGGTTCAGCACTTTCATCAATCATGGATATCAAAGTGGAATTCATAAATAAACCATGGAAACTATTATTGTTTTATCCGTTTCCATCTAAATTACAATATTTGGCCATATATTCAACAATTAATATAAACTAAGAATACTTCTATGGTTTGTTTGGTTTCCAATTCAACGTGAAAAGATGACAGCTTGAATTCGTAGTTTTGCATTTGAACCATTTTGGACAATTACCATGAACTATACAGATTATTTAGACCTTCATCATGGTCGATTCATACTAGAATTGACTGAATTCCTTTCCATTCCTAGCGTCAGCACAGCGCCTGAACATGCTGCAGATGTCCGTAAATGCGGAGAATGGTTGGTGAATCATTTACGAAAGATAGGTTTTGAAACCGTTGAGCTGCATGAAACACCCGGACATCCCATTGTGTATGCAGAACATTGTCATGCAGGCCCGGATAAACCTACGGTCTTGTTTTATGGGCATTATGATGTTCAACCGGTGGACCCAATTGAACTTTGGACAAATCCACCTTTTGAACCAACATACAGAGATGGGAAGGTTTTTGCCAGAGGAGCAACTGATGACAAAGGTCAGGTATTTCTTCACATTAAAGCTATGGAAGCATTACTCGCAACAACAGTTCTTCCTGTGAATGTCAAGATATTGATAGAAGGTGAAGAGGAAATCGGCAGCATCAATTTGACATCATATATTGAGCAAAACAAGGAACGTTTGGCATGCGATACGGTAGTTGTGTCCGATACGCCATTATACGGTCCCGGCCTACCGTCTTTGTGTTATGGTTTGCGTGGCTTATGCTATATGGAAATTCATGTACAAGGACCAAACAGAGACTTACATTCCGGAAGTTATGGTGGTAGCATCACCAATCCGGCAAATGCATTATGCGAGATTATTTCAAAACTTAAAGACTCCCATGGCAGAATTGCAATTCCTGGATTTTATGATGATGTGATTGATTTATCTGTTGAGGAAAGAGCCGAATATGCAAAGCTCCCTTTTGATGCGGAAGCATTCAAATCAGGGCTCGATGTTCCCTCTCTTTTTGGAGAAGAAGGTTATACTACACTTGAACATATTTCTGGCAGACCGACACTCGATGTCAATGGTCTTCATTCAGGATTTACAGGAATAGGAGCTAAAACCGTATTGCCTGCGAAAGCATCAGCAAAAGTATCTATGAGACTTGTGGCCAATCAAGACACCGAAGATATTGCAGCAAAGTTCACGGACTTTGTTCATAGCATTGCACCTCCGTCCATCAAGGTTGATGTGGTCAATCTCCATGGTGCAAATCCGGTATTGGTGGAAAGAACAGGAAAAGGAATGCATGCCGCTTCAAAAGCATTGAAGGATGCATATGGCAAAGAGCCCTATTTCACAAGAGAAGGTGGCTCGATTCCGGTTTGCATTATCTTCGATACAATTCTCAAAGCTCCTACCGTGCTCATGGGATTTGGCTTACAAGATGAAAATGCCCATTCCCCCGATGAACATTTTGATTTGGATAATTTCACCATTGGGATGAAAGCAGCTTCTCTCTTCTATACCTATATGGGAGAGTAAATTAACCGTGCCACATTGCAGTGATGAGTGTTGAACGCCGACTCGTGTAAGCGATCAATGATCTTTTACTCTCTACTTGCAACCTTCATATCGCTGTGTGATGCTTGGTTTGCATTGCGCATGAGTACTGAACGATTCAGCTTTTCATGAGCGATGTGGCATTTTTTATTCTAGGAACATCAATGAACATAACAATAATTGGAGCCGGTAAAAGTGGGCTCGCAGCGGCAATATTGGCACAGAAAGATGGAGACAAACCTTTCTTGACAGAATCCGCGTCAGTTGATCAGAATGCACATGCACTACAACAATTGACCGATGCCGGAATAGAACATGAATTCGGAGAACATTCTCCAAAAGCTCTATCACAATGTGATATGATCGTCACATCCCCCGGTGTACCACCTTATTCCCCAATTATCATGGAAGCCGAATCTAGAGGCATTCCAATTATCAGCGAATTGGAATATGCCGCGTCTCATGTTCGAAATCCCATTATTTCCATTACGGGGACCAATGGCAAAACTACCACCACAGCTCTAACTGCATACTTGTTTTCAAATGCCGGCATGCCTGCAATTGCTGCCGGGAATATCGGTACACCATTAAGTGCTTGCTTACAAGATCTGGATCCGGCTACAATTTTGGTCATAGAAGCAAGCAGTTATCAACTTGATAGAATTAAAGACTATAAACCGAAAGTCGGCATGATTCTTAACATCACGCCTGATCATCTTACTTATCATGGATCCTTTGAAGCATATGAAAGAGCTAAGTGGAAAACTTCCTTGAATCAAGACGAGAATGATATTGTAATTTTGAATGCGGATAATCCAAGTGCAGCAGCATGCGCGAAGATTTCCCGAGCGAATATTCAGTACATCAGCATGAATCCCGTGCAGCAAGGGGCTTATGCTCGAGGCAATCAATTGGTATTCGTTACTTCAAAGCATAATGAGGAAGTTTTGATGCCCTTCGAAGATGTGCGCCTACCCGGCGTTCACAATAGGTATAATTCCATGGCTGCGGCTTTGGCCGCAAGAGCTTTCGAAATCCGTAATGAGAATATTCGTGATGGACTCATGCAATTCTCAGGTGTGGAGCATCGATTGGAATTTGTCCGAGTCCGAAACAATGTAAAATTCATCAATGACTCCAAAGCCACAAATATCAATGCGGCCTGGTATGCATTATCAAGCTATCAACAGCCCATCATTTGGATAGCAGGTGGCAGAGGAGATAATAATGCATATAGTGAATTGGATACAGTCACAGCACAACATGTCAAAACAATCATTGCAATCGGGGAAGAACAAGAAGCTATTTTCAATCATTTCTGTACTTCCAAACGTTGTTTGAAAGCAGAAAGTCTGGAGGAAGCAACACAATTAGCTTCGCGAGAAGCACTAAGTGGAGATATTGTATTGTTTTCACCTGCCTGCAAATCATTTGACATGTTTGCGAATTTTGAACATCGAGGCCAGGTATTTAAATCTGCCGTACAAGCACTTTCATGAAGTCGCTGAAAAACATACAGGACGCTTTGAAAAAACTTGGTCTGGACGCCTGGTTACTGCTTGATTTTCGGGGGAACAATTCAATAGCTCATGAAATAGTTGAGATGCCTGACAATATGCACTGCACAAGAAGATGGGCAGTACTTATTCCCGCCCATGGCACCATTCGTACTTTGGTTCACGCTATTGAAGACTTCACACTTGCTCATATTGATGCCGAACATACTATTTATGCAGGGCATGAAGGCTGGCATAAAGGATTGCAATCTTTTGTTGATTCTTATCCGAATATCGCAATCGAATACTCACCCATGAATGCAATTCCCACTGCTTCAAAAGTTGATGCAGGGACCGTGGAATTACTTCGAAGCATGAATGCTTCTATACATAGTTCTGCAGATTTATTGCAAATGATTGCAGCTGTCTGGACAAAAGAACAGATGCAAGAAAATCTCGAGTTCACAGCGCCAACACTCGGCGCAATCATGCATGAAACATTTGACGAAATTCGTTCTACAATCGTAAGATCAGGTAAAGCAAATGAATATGCAATTCAGCAATTCGTGATGAAACGTTTTGCTGAAACTGGGCTTATGACGTATAGCGAACCCATCATTGCCAAGGACATCAATGCAGCAAGCCCGCACTATGCACCATCTTCTTCGCAACATGCAGAATTCGGCCCTGATACCATAGTGCTTATCGATATGTGGGCTTGCCCTGCACATGGGCATGGAACATATTCGGATATCACCTGGATGTGCCATACCGGAACATCAATGACTGAAGAAGAATTATCGGTTTTCAATGCAATTATAGCTGCGCGGAATGCCGGTATTTCCCTGTTTGAAGCACGATTCAACAAACACCAACACGTCATGGGTTGCGAAGTGGACGATGCCGTTAGAGCCGTGATCAATGAGCGTGGATTTGGTCAATATTTCGTGCATCGCACAGGGCATAGCATCACGACGGAAACCCATGGACCGGGAGCGAATATGGATAATTATGAAACAATAGATACTCGTACGGTTTTACCAATGACGTCCTGCTCTATTGAACCCGGTATTTATATTCCGGGATTTGTTGGCATGCGGACTGAGATAGACATGGTATTTATGGAAGACGGCAAACCAATCGTTTCAGGAATTCCTGCTCAACAAGAAATGATGTATTTGGGATAAATCAAATGCAATCAAGTAATGATTTACAAATTCTCCCAAGCAGCACTTTGCATGTGAGTGGCCATGATGCCTCATTGTTGAAAGCACATGTTCAGGCACATATCAAACCAGGGGATCGCATTCTGATATTAGCATTATCCGGGATTGGCGATGCTTTGATGTTCACACCCGCATTGCATATACTGAAGAGATCTTTCCCCAATCATCACTTTGATGTATTGACAATGTTTAAGGGAATTGCAGATGTAATGGCATCAAATAATGATGTATCCGATGTGATTTATCACGATTTCCTCAAATCACCAATTATCAAGACAGTGAAACTTTTGATGTCATTGCGTGGAACATACTCTCATACAATCACGGCATTTCCGGCAAATAGATATCATTATGCGATAGTTGCGCGCTTGATCGGTTCAAAGTATCGAATAGGTCATCGCTATTTGCATAATTCCCTCTCACAATTGAATGCATTGAATAATGTATTGATCAATGAACTTGATGATTTACATAATTGCGAAGAAAATATCCGCATTGCATCAACTCTTGGAGCTGCCATACCCGATTCCTTACCAACAATGTCACTGCAAATTTCTCAGTCTGATCAAATATTCGCTCGTGAATGGCTGTCGTCTCATTCAATGCAGAATAATTCCAATGTATTGGGTATCCATGCAGGATCTGCAACTGTAAAAAATCAAATCCAAAAAAGATGGAGTGCAGATCATTATGCAATGCTATGTGCTATGGCATCGAAAGAGTTATCTATGGACATTCTCTTATTTGGTGGACCTGAAGAGCGCAACTTGAATGAACAGATTTCATCAAAGATCATCAACCTCCATCCCAAAGCAACTATTCAAATCGTAGAAAAAGCTTCCCTGCCTCAAAGTATTGCCATCATGAGTCATTGCACCGCTTTTGTTTCCAATGACTCAGGCCTTATGCATTGTGCGGCTGCTTTACAATTACCCATGATTTCCATATTTGGATATACAAGCCATATTCATACAGCCCCTTGGATGAATGACAAGGCTATCGTTGCAAGAAGAGAGTTGTCATGCAGTCCTTGTTTTTATTTTTCTCCAAAACCCGCTTCTTGTAAATTCGAGGGATCAGATTCAGCATTTACATGCATTCGCGACATTCAACCCAACGATATATTCCGATGTTTGAAACAACTCATTGAACAATATAAGGTGTGACATGAAAAAGTATATCATCATTCTGATTGTAGCCATTATTTCCGTCATTGGTGGAACTGCTTATGCAGTGTTGACTGAATCAAATGAACAACAAACCATCAAAGATCAATATTCTGACATTGCTGCAAAGATTATTGCAGGTTCGCTTCAAGATAGCAATGCATATAATCGATTGTCAATCATGTGCGATACCTATGGACCACGTCTTAGTGGATCGCAAAATCTTGAGAAAGCAATTGATTGGATAGTTGCAACGATGAAAAAAGATGGATTCGATACGGTGTACACAGAGCCTGTAAAAGTACCTCATTGGGTTCGTGGGAATGAATCATTGACATTGAATGCACCATACTCAAAACAAATCTCTGTTCTTGGTTTGGGTGGTACGATTGCTACACCTGCAAATGGAGTAACAGGCGAAGTGATAGTTGTTCGAAGCTTTGATGATTTAGCCAGCAAATCAAAACAAGCCAATGGGAAAATTGTAGTATTCAATGTTCCATTCACAAAATACAGTGAAACCGTTCGATATAGAGTTAATGGTGCTTCCGAAGCAGCAAAGCATGGAGCGATTGCAAGTTTGGTACGATCCATCGGACCTGCTTCCCTAAATACTCCACATACAGGCGGAATGCGGTATGCTGATGATGTCAAGAAGATTCCTCATGCGGCGATTTCAATTGAAGATGCAGAAATGCTTGATAGACAATGTGCATTGGGGCTAAAACCAAATGTCACTTTGAAACTTGAAAGCAAATTCCTTCCCGATGCCAATTCACGTAATGTGATTGCGGAGATTCGCGGATCTGAAAAACCTGAAGAAATAGTCGTCTTTGGAGGACATATCGACTCATGGGATGTAGGCCAAGGCGCAATGGATGATGGTGGTGGATGCATCGCAGCATGGGAAGCTTTACGTGTGATCAAGAAATTGGGTCTTCGCCCCAAACGGACTCTAAGAGTTTGTTTTTGGACAAATGAAGAGAACGGATTGATGGGTGGAAAAACCTATGCAAAACTCCATGCAAAGGAAATCCCTAATCATGTTCTTGCAGTTGAGAGTGATGCTGGAACATTCAAACCAAAAGGTTTTGATTTCGGCGGCAGCGCAAAAGGAATGGAATTGGCAAAAGAAATATGTTCACTTCTCGGTATGATTGATGCCTCGGCATGCGAAGAAGGTGGTGGAGGTGCCGATATAGGACCAATCATGGAATTAGGCGTACCGGGCATGGGCCTACTTGTGGATGATTCCAAATACTTCAATTATCATCATACGAATGCTGATATGATGGACAAACTAAATCCGCGCGAGGTAGCTTTGTGCACTGCATCAATGGCAGTCCTGACTTATGTAGTTGCAGATATGCCAAAAAAGATTCAAAGAAAGTAATCATTCAAGTTTTGATGCTTGGTTCAATTCTGAGAGATTTGCATAATAAAGTCCCCAAAAGAAAATCTCAGTGGTTCCCAAATCAGATAATGGTGATTGATTGGCATGCAACTGAGCTTCCTCGGGCGATTCTGCACGAATGATAGTCAATCCACCGGGATGGCATTCAAATCCTCCTCCGCCACAGGCAAGGAGTTTTGATTCTCGTTTCAATTGTTTAAGCCATTCGAACAGTGCCGGCATTCTTTCATTGAATGCATGTTGGTCAAATGTATCATCGGTTTCATGTGCTCTCCAGATCAAAGCATATGTATCCATGTTCAAACTCCATCATGAAAAATATTATCGTATATCTGTATGTGTTGTTATCATCCTTTGGCATAGCCAATAGCGGATATGTATTGGCACAACAGGAGCAATCTTGCTTGTTCAAGAATCCACTGTGCTTTTATTCCACAGACATATTATCATATCTTCAAATTCTGTACAAGAATTCTCGCTATGATGATATGCTTCCATTTCTATACTCACCATCGGAATTGAAGAAGATTGGAAAGACTACTGCATTGAAGCAAATAGAAAAGATGAATTTCGGCTATGAAATGAAAAGAGTAGGGATAAAAGAAGAAATCAAAGGCCAACGTTGGAAATTGACATATCAACGCATCTTATTGGGCACTTCGGAAACATTCACAATCGTATGTTCAAATAAACACGATACCACAAGACTCCTCATGAATTCTACACAGAGAAAGCTTGTTTTTTACCCAAAAAGACCATAATCACTCTTGTTTTCAATGAAGTTCATTGCTTAAAATGGGGTTCTTTGGTCTGATTCTTGATAGAATGTCCATGATCGGGTACCATAAGCACATTGGCTATAGGGCCGGAATATTGTCTATAATTTATGGAAATACCATGCGTTTATTGCTCAGCATTTGTTGCATCTTTTCATTGTTGGGGTGCGATGTACAGAACAAAGAAGAGAAGAATGATCTGCAAGCTCATCCAATAGCAAAGGATAGCATCAATAAGAAAAAAGACACGATTCCTGTATCGTCAGAATTACCCAGGGGATTGGATACGACCATTGATGAAACATCACGTTTCATAGCAGGTTTACCCATGGCAGGCAATAGATTGCGCGGTGTTGCAAGTTATGGATTCTATCAAGTGCATACCAAGCGCATGCAGGAATTGTTTCGCAGGGTGAAATCCAAACGCCTGCAACCCATGACGCAATTTTCTCAGACTGAATTAGCCGCCGATAAAGTAGGAGAAGGCACATTATTTTACCCTTTCAGTGGTCCTGATGCTCTCCATGCAGTCACATTATTCCCCAATTATAAACAATATGTGTTCATTGCTTTTGAGCCTCCAGGGACTTTTAAGAAATTCTCATCGCGTGATACAAGCGGAATCCCCGATTATCTTCAATCGGTTCAGATCAATATCAATGAAGTAACTAACTATAGTTACTTCATCACGGACAAAATGAGAAAGTTCATTACAGCCGAGAAAGTTGATGGAGCATTGCCACTTATCGGACTTTTCCTTGTACACACTGAACATACTTTGATTGGACATGGACGTCGCTATCTCCATGCGAATGGAACAATCGATACAAATCCACGCGACACATCAAAGATTCCCGCCCAAGAGGTTCATGATATTTACTTCACGAAGAATGGTACCACTTATATTCAGCGATTGACATATATCTATGCGAATCTTGGAAATGCGGCGTATTCAGGTAAAATCGGTTTTTCAAATAATATCCCGCTTCGAACATTTCTTAATGGAATGAGTAGATTTAACACATATGTGAAAAGCGCAAGTTATCTGATGCACAATGCCGGTTTTTCAGAAATCAGAAATTTCTTATTAAGCAAAGCAAATACTGTTTTCCAAGATGATACTGGAATACCATTTGAAAATTATGATCAGCGTACTTGGGATTTTGTCTTTTATGGAAGATATGCCCGGCCAATCAATCTCTTTGCTAAGAGATATAGCCCCGCATTGGATAGCGCATATGCAAACCCTTCATTCACAAAAAGGCCACTGCCTTTTATGTCGGGATATTTGCTGAGAAGAGGTGATGCACAGAATATCTATAAGGCAATTAGAAAATCAGCGAGGTGACTGAACAGTCGTTGAGTCTTTTTTCTTCTTTGCCGGACGATATTGCAGTGTTGGTATTCGAGGATTGGCCATACGCAATGGCGATGACCCATTTTCCCTTTTGTGCGCAAACAACCATTCATAGAGTTCATCCTTTTCGAACATTTGGGTGAACTCTGAATGCCCCATTTTTGGATATGGTGTAAAAATACATTTTGTGCTATCGCATTTTGCTATTGCAGCAACCATTTTCGAGGACTGAACAAAAGGGACATCCACATCTTTTTTACCATGCAATACCCATAAAGGAACGGTGCTAAGATTTTTTGCTCCGTGCAAATCGCCTCCACCAGCCATTGGTGATGCAGCAGCTACAACATTGGGATAAGCAGCAACGAACCTGAATGTGCCATATCCTCCCATACTCATCCCTATCACATAAATTCTGTTTGTGTCAATGGCTACCATTCGCTTCACAGAATTTATGACTCTCATGATTTTGCCTGGAACCCAACCTTCTCCCTCAGGAGTTTGAGGTGCAACAACAATTGCAGGGATATGCTTACCCTTCGCAATCGCGGAAATTGTCCCATATGACTTTAATTTCTCAAGTGAATCACCGCTCAAACTTTTTCCATGAAGAAATACAATGAGTGGCATGGGTGTTCCTTTCACATATCCTTTTGGTTTACTCAGGATAAAAGGATACCCACTTGCCTTTCGATGATAAGATAATCCTGCCTCTGCGTTTTGGCTGAATATGCAAAGTGTTGTGATGATGCAAAGTAAGAGTTTCATTGTATGGAAATCCGATAAATATTCGTGCCTCTTGATGCAATGATTGCCGTATTTCTCCAAGGCACGGGAGATGCTTCGAAATTACTTCCGACTTTTTCTTTATATATGATTGCTCCATTGGAACCATTGATGAGATATAGATTACCTACTACATCTCCCATAAGGATGACGAAAGCGCCACCTTTTACCAAATATCCAATGGGTGATGACCAAGAATATGCTGATAATTCAGTACTCCAAATCACATTGCCGTTTGATCTGTCGAATGCCTTGAGAACGCCTGTATTCCCGGGCTTATGCTGTACAAAAGAAGTAAAAACCAAAGAAGAGCATATCCCGCTTCCAAGAAGTGGTGTACCTAACATCCCTCCGTTCAAGATATGTTTATCGACGCTGAATGAATGGCAAGCTATGGAGTACTTCCAAATTTCTGTTCCATCAAGTACTGATAATTTGCGGAAGTGTGAAAGACCTTCTCTTCCCTGCTTGTCTACTTCGCAACCGGTATATAAGAATGGCTTTCCATCCTCTATTGCCAACACAGGCGTAGCATCAGTATCATCACCATTGGCTGAATACCACAATGGAGTAAGTGTATGTAGATCCAAACAAATAATGCTTCCACCATTATCGGCGATGATTCCATATCGCCCATATATCACCATACTTGCTTCGAGGCCAAGATTGGAATTACCTTTTACAGAATAAACAAATTTGGAGTGCGGCTGAAAACCATTCGGTGTTCTCAAGAATTTATACAGGATGCCGTTCTCTGCAGGCCATAGCAAATATTTCCCCCAAGCGATTGGAGAGCTGTCGAAAAATCCCCAACGTCGTTTGGCATATTTATCATAGGCGGTTTGAAAGGAAACTATTTTGCCTGTGCGTAAATCAAAAGCGCGCGCGCCCGACTCTGATTGATATCGAATGCCCTGGCCGACATAGAGAATATGATTGAATTCCGGATCAAGCGCAACAGACCCCTTGATGGGATTGTGAATATCAAGTGCACTGTCTGCCTCTTTGCCATCTACATAATTCAATCGATAAACTTTGCCGGTAAGAGAGCCCTGATAAATGGTAACATCATTTGTACGCGTATCCATTCTGAGACATGGTTGCCCAGTCCAACCGGCACCACCACCCCAACCTCTACCTTTCCCATTTGTACCTGTTGCCATTTTTCCCCAGTCTGTTTTAAATGTCCAATCAATAGTGAAATGGGTCGGCATTGTTTCAAGGATACCTGTCAGCGGCATATCGCGGTATGGACCACCCCTGAATGTTGCTATACCGGGAAATCTATTGTACAGAGATGGCTCATGCTGATATGGAGTGCTAACAAGAGAATCAACATGATAGACGGCATATTCAATATTAGAAGCCGATTCTTGCGGAGTTATCTCTATAAATGCAGGTTTGATAGCTACCTTTTTCTTTTTTACTTCGTTCTTCCCTGATTGATTGCTTTCTTGGCCACATGAAAGAAGGACAAGAAGCAGTATAAAGAATACTCTCATGCTTGAACCCTTTTTTTTCGAATGTGCAAAATCAGCCAAGCAAGCATGCCGGTTATCAATATCGCAGATACATAGTACATATCACGGGGTTTATCCTGCATGATATAGTATAGTATCCAAACATTGATGAGAAGGAATAAAACAGGCGTAGCTGGAAATGCAAACATTCTATAAGGCCTATGAACTTTTCGCATGCTGAACCGAGCATATATTGCAGCCAATGCCGTAAGACTAGAAAATAATGTCATGAGAAATGTTGTGAATGTAATTAATGTGTCATAGGTACTGGTAAGTATCATGAGCACGGCAATTCCTGTTTGCAACCAAATGCTCTTAACAGGTATTGATGATATATTGGATCTTTTTTCACTAGGAAGATATTCATGGACCATAGTCCGTAGAACACGCGGTCCTGCAACAACCATTGCACTCATGGATGAAATCAACATGAAAGCAATGATAAGTCCTGAAATGGTTGTGAAAATTGGAGGGAGAAAATGAGAGCCTGCAATGACCACCAGTTCTTTCGGCATCATGGTCTCCGGATTGACTGTTAATTCATTGATTGGCGCAACCAATAAATACATCATATTCAGTAGCACATAGACAATCGTCACGAATACCGTTCCGACAATGATTGAAAGAGGAACATCTCTTTCCGGATTCTTTAACTCTGAAGCTATATATGCAGATGCATTCCAACCTGAGTAGGCAAAAATCACATAGATCAATGATACTGCAAATGAAGGGGATGTCATCTGAGCTGCAGTACTGATGGTAGGCGTAAAATGACTGAAATCCCAATCTGCATGCGAACACCCCAATACAATGAGAATGATCACAAATAATACTTTTGCTCCTGTCGAAAATGACTGAAAAGTACCACTCGCTTTATGACTCAGTGAATGTATAGCGGTCAAACCTATCAAAGTAATCAATCCAATGATGAGCGGATTCCCATATCCAAGCGAAGCCACAACATAATTTCCTACCGCAATTGAACTAAGAGCAAGTGGTGCTGTAAAAGCAATTGTTGAGCTAACCCAACCGGAAAGAAACCCCAATGAGGGATGAAAAACATCGGATAGATAGCGATATTCTCCACCAGAATGAGGAAACATGGAACCAAGCTCAGCATAAACAAATGCTCCACTAAGGGAAAGTAAACCTCCAATCACCCACAATGCGATAATAGCGGCAAAGTCTTGAATTGTCAATAATTGATAACCAAGCCCTGTAAAAACTCCCGTGCCAATCATATTGGCAATAACTATTGATACGGCAGATATAGGCCCAAAATGGGTTTGTTTCATTCAAATGAACTCATTAATAAGTAACATGCTCCCGGCATATGAACCAAATCCAAAAATCTATCCCATCAATTTGGATTCGCCCTTAACCCTTACAAATATAGGGATTTGAACTGATGACAGCATACTACCTCATTGATATAGCATTGTGAAAACAAGAATGAACTCAATGATAAGTGTGTAAATTGTAAAATGAAGATGAACAAATATTTCGGCCCGGGCATCATTACGGGTGCAAGCGATGATGATCCATCAGGCATTGCTACATATTCTCAAGCCGGTGCAATGTTTGGGTTGGCAACATTATGGACTGCATTTATAGCATTTCCTCTTATGACCGTCATTCAAACAATGTGTGCAAGAATAGGAATGGTAACGGGTCGAGGATTGGCAGGAACGCTTAAAGAACATTATCCGCGATGGGTATTATTTGTGACCGTT
>SXZI01000149.1 GCA_005788035.1 Bacteroidota bacterium | reverse complement strand
TGAAAAATTGACAGCTTGTACACTTACAAATCGATAATTGTCTTGAAATTGATCACTCGGCGGAACGAGCATCATGAATGGATCACCATTATAATCCGTAGTAGAGGAATTTTGACTTCCGGACGTTTTTTTATACTGAGCAATCAAAATTGATTTATTTGAAGAAATGACCTGAGGCGTAGTAAGCACGGATTGATATATTCCGCCTTTAGACAATGTTGTTGTTTTTATGCCATTAATCATGATTTCAGTACTGTCATAGGCAGCAAGCACACGATAAATGTCTTGAGAAATATTTGTGGCATTATATGGTTTCGGGAATGGAATGACAATTGCCGTTCTTCCCCATGTATCTACACTTGGGATTTGTTCAACGATATGATCTCGAGAAGTTAATTCATCATTTTTGATTGGGATTCTTGCTCTTTGTTGTCCGGCGAATAGTCCTATCGGTTTCGTTGCTTGAATTCTGGTTCCTGTCATGTCTCCGGATCCATCCGCGATATTCATTTCTGCCTGCACCAAAAAAGATTCACCTTGATTAAGGTTTGTTATTATGGGAGCTGTAGATGCAATTCGAGATGTCGGAGCAGATGGGAAAATCGTGATGTCCGTATTATCTTCGGTGGCAACAATAGCAAATTCAGAAGGCGTACTACTGTTTTGAGAAAAGACATTCCCTGGTCTGTCCGAATTATACGAAAGTACATAATGATCTTTACCCAAAGCATCCGTTGGCAATACAAGAAATGCATCACTCGTGGTGGAACCTTGATTTAGGGCATAGACCGTCACCTCTTTGTCTGAAGTGACATGGAACACATTTTCTACGGGTTTTTCAACTTGATTATTTGAAGCTGATTGACCACCCGACGCATTTTCACCTTGCAATTCATAGGGGAGCCAATGCACTTTGTGCGAAAATACTTGAGCAGGATTGCTTATTGAAAATTGAATTGACTGCCATGTACCATTTCTCCCTTTATAGCGAAGTGTGCCATTTGTTGGTTCCGCAGCCGCTATATACACAAAGAGAGAATCAGTTGAAGGGTTATTGACATGCAAATTCGGTATGAATGTAAACCAAAAGTCTTTTCCCCTACTATCTTTTTCTTGTGCATTCAGATTCACGGAAGCGCAATATCCGGTGAGGGCTATCAAGCTTACAAAATAGAGTGCGATGCGTATGAGTTTGGTCATGGAAATACGGATATTATTTGATTGTAATGACACAACAAAAGGACCTTTGTTTCCGGTTCCTGTGCATCATCCCCATTGCAAGTTAGTGAAATACAGACAATATGAAAATTAAGTCAGGGTATTTGTATTTTTGAGATTATCAAGATTCATAGACCATTCCAAATACATGAAACCAAAAATCGCTGTTTTTTTCACCGGCGGAACGATATGCATGCGGGTTGATGAGGGTTTTGGGGGCATCGTTCCTGCTCTCTCAGCAAAACAAATCCTCGATACAATCCCAGATATAGATGAACTTGCAGAAGTTGAAGTGATAGAATTCGGGCATTATCCGGGACCCCATATGTCTCCTGAGATTATGTTTGACCTTTCAAATCAAATCAAGAGCTATGTTCAAAGGGATGATATTCATGGTATCATCGTCACCCATGGAACAGATACACTCGAGGAAACGGCCTATTTCCTTGATTGCACGGTAAATACTGAAAAACCCATCATCGTGATTGGTGCAATGCGCAATTCCAGCGAGCCCGATTGGGATGGGCCACGTAATCTACGTGATGCCTTGATATTAGCTGGAAGCCCTGATGCAAGGGGCTATGGTGTTCTCCTATGTTTGTCAGATTCCATCAATGCAGCATCTGAAGCCACAAAAACAGACACAAATCAACTGAACACGTTTGCGAGTTTTGATTTCGGACCAATCGGTAGAATTGTCAATGGTACTGTAATGATGTATCGCAAGCCAGTTCGTAGGGAATCTTTTCATGTGACCCAAATCCCTAAACATGTACCATTGCTCAAATGCTATGCGGGCATGGATGCAATGCTTATCACCTGTGCATTGGAGCATGGAGCGAAAGGACTGGTCATTGAAGCTTTCGGCGTTGGTAATGTTCCACCTTCAGTATTTTACGCACTCAAAGAAGCAGTACAATCGGGAATTCCCATAGTTCTTACTTCTCGTTGCCCTGTTGGAAGAATTGAACATATCTATGCTTATGAAGGGGCAGGAAAACATTTATATGATGCAGGCATCATTTTTGCTGACTATTTAAATGGTCAAAAAGCAAGAATAAAACTCATAGCCGCTCTCGGTGCAGGTTATGATATTGACAGAATTCGTGCAGCATTTGAATGGGCTTAGTACATAATGAGAGTAATCCAATGAGCAGAGAATATTATTTCCATAGAGCCGGGACATTGATATCGAAAAGGAAATTGCCTTTTTTTCGCATCGTATTCATTTCAATTATTCTCACATTATCATCAGTTTGGGCAGTTACGGCATATTTTGGAATTAGCAAAGAACAAGACAGACTCGCCTCAAATCTAGAGATATCCGTCATCATCAAAAACAATACAGATACCACGCGCATAGTCTCGCTTGCAGAATCACTCAAAAACTATGAACAGATTCAGATGGTTAAGATAATTTCTCCTACCCTTGCGACCATCGAATTTGAAAAAGAATTGGGAGAAGACACCGATGCATTATTCAATGAGAGCCCTTTTCAATGGTCGATTGTATTCACAATGAAGCCCGAATATTGCAATCATCAAACAGTAAGTTCAATCCTCGCAGATCTTGGCACAAAATCCATTATAGAACAAGCGGTGTTTAATGATAAAGCTGCAGGAGCATTATTCGCGCGAAGCACGATGGTACTTGCACTTGGATTGGCGGGTGCAACAGGTATCATTGTCTTATTTCTTGGATTTCTTTCTTATGTGTTTAGATCCGAACTTTTACAAAGCCCTGCGGAATGGTTTATCCTTCAGACTCTTGGAGCAGGACGCATGTTTATAGCATTCCCCCATGTATTATTTGCCTCATCTGCATGTTTGATTGGCATTGCCTTCGGAGGATGCATTGCCATACCCATTCAAATAGCTAGTTCAGGTTCTCAACCCTGGGTGATGGATGTTCCCTTTGTGAGCATCATGTCTGCATATGGTACAGTTGCACTTCTTTCGCTTTCCACAGCAATCATCACTGCATTCTCGGTTTCAAAAGGAAAATAAAAAAGCTCTGATCAATGATCAGAGCCAAGATGTGCGGAAGACGGGACTTGAACCCGTACGCCAGTGAAGGCGCCACCCCCTCAAGATGGTGCGTCTGCCAATTTCGCCACTTCCGCATCGTAGGGACAACAAAGATAGCAGATTTTCCAAACCTGGCAAAACCCTATCCCCTCACTTTCCAATGGTTACAATGATTCCCAAGCTTATTCACAGCCTTGGTTATGCACTGCATAGACCGTATCTTTGCTAATCTTTTGAATCCCTTTAAACAGACACCCCATGGCATTGAAGAATACATCGTCAAAAAAGTCCAAATCAAACACAAGGGCATCAATTCCTTTGTCAAAAGAAGAACTGATACGTGATTTGACACTCGCGATTGAAAGTAGACAAGCAAGTTTATTGGGAAGGCGTGAAGTACTATCCGGCAAAGCCAAGTTTGGAATTTTTGGTGATGGAAAGGAACTTCCACAATTGGCATGGGCTCATGCATTCAAAAAAGGTGATTTCAGATCCGGTTATTATCGTGACCAAACATTCATGTTTGCCCTTGGCATGTCATCCGTTAAGGAATTTTTTGCTCAGTTATATGCAATTCCTGATACCTCTTTGGAACCTGCTTCTGCAGGAAGATCAATGAATGGGCATTTCGCAACGCGTTCATTGAATGTAGATGGTACTTGGTTGAATCTTAAAGACCAATATAATTCTTCAGCAGACATCTCTCCAACGGGTTCTCAAATGCCAAGATTGGTTGGTCTCGCATATGCTTCCAGACTTTACAGATCGATCGATGTATTAAAAAGTGAACAGCAATTCAGCAATAATGGCAATGAAGTAGCATGGGGAACAATAGGAAATGCAAGTGCTGCAGAGGGTATGTTTTGGGAATCAGTCAATGCAATTGGAGTATTGAAATCTCCGGCCGTCATATCAATTTGGGATGATGGATATGGAATTTCAGTCCCCAATGAATTCCAAATGACCAAGTCTAATGTCGGCGAATTGCTTTCCGGTTTCCAAAGAAAACCCGGCACAAAAGACGGATATGATGTCCATACGGTCAAAGCATGGGACTATCCCGCATTGTTGGAAGTCTATCAAAAAGCAGGACAAACTGCACGAACAGAACATGTACCTCAGATTATTCATGTGATTGAAGTCACTCAACCGCAGGGACACTCCACATCCGGTAGTCATGAACGATACAAGTCCAAGGAACGCTTGCAATGGGAACAGGATTTTGATGGCATCGCAAGAATGAAGCAATGGTTGGTAAAGGAAGGTCTTATCACAGATACTGAAATTGAAATTATAGAGCAAGAAGCCACTATACGTGTGAAAGAATGGAGGGATCATGCATGGAAAGCGTATCAAGAACCCATTCTTCAAGATCTTCAAGAGGCCACAAAGCATATTGAACATCTGATTGATGAATGTGTAGATGCCGGCATTTCTGCTGAACTACAACAATTACTCTCATCCTTAAAGGGATTACGCGAACCATTCAGACGTGATATCATGGGTATCGTACACAGAGTATTATTAGCCACTGCCGGTCTGACCATTCCATCTCGCACAGCATTGCTGAATTGGAAAGCATCACTCAATGCCATTCAACAAGAACGGTATTCATCTCATCTCTTCAGTGAAAGTGCAAATGCTCTTTCCGGCATTGCACATGTTCCAGCTCACTATGATGCACAGCCAATGATGGTAAATGGTTCCGAAATCATGAATGCATGCTTCGATTATCATTTGAACAAAGATCATCGTATAGTAGCATTCGGCGAGGATGTTGGCCAACTAGGAGATGTGAATCAAGGATTCAGTGGCTTGCAAGCCAAGTATGGCACATTGCGAGTATCTGATACCGGTATCCGCGAAGCAACGATTTTAGGACAAGGCATTGGTCTTGCAATGAGAGGCCTCAAGCCCATTATTGAGATTCAATACCTAGATTATCTACTCTATGCTTTACAATTGATGAGTGATGATTTGGCAACGGTGCAATGGCGCACGAAAGGCGGGCAAAAAGCGCCTGCAATCATTCGCACACGCGGACATCGTTTGGAAGGAGTATGGCATAGTGGTAGCCCAATGGCAGGAATAATCAATCTCGTCAGAGGGATTCATGTATGCGTTCCAAGAAATATGACTCAAGCAGCAGGAATGTATGCAACATTATTGCAATCCGATGAACCCGGTCTCATTATAGAAGTCTTGAATGGATATCGACTGAAAGAAGCATTGCCTTCGAACATGGGTGAATATACGGTTCCTTTGGGCTTGCCCGAAATTCTTCGTCAAGGTTCAGACATCACGCTTGTCACCTATGGTGCTTGCTGCAGAATAGCTCTTGATGCAGCAGAACAATTAGCGAAACTCAATATCCAAGTTGAAGTGATAGATGTACAAACTCTCTTGCCATTCGATCTATCCGGAACAATCGTACACTCTCTCAAGAAAACAAATCGAATTCTCTTTTTCGATGAAGATGTTCCCGGAGGCACAACTGCATATATGATGCAAGAAGTGCTTGAGAAACAACGTGGCTATTCATATCTCGATTCGCAACCTGCCACATTGGCTTCAAAAGAGCATCGCCCTGCTTATGGAACAGATGGGAATTTCTGGTCCAAAGCTGAAGCTGAACATGTGGTTGAAGCCATTTATGCAATCATGCATGAAGCAAATCCTTTGAAACACCCGCACATTTTTTGAACCAATGTAACTTCAAGGCGAAGTACTCGTAATTCCTCACCAAACTTTGAGGATGTTTATAACATGGAATCACAAACTTTTTTTATTGATACCGAGCAAGATGGTAGTGCCCATATTCTCCATTTGAATGGTTATCTCGATGCATCCACATCTCAAATTTTGGATGAAGCGATACAGCAAGTACTTTCACATTCCGGAAAGAATATGGTGATTGATTGCGCTAAACTTTCATATATCAGCAGTGCTGGCTTGGGGATATTCATGAAGCACATTGATGCCGTGCGCTCAGCGGGTGGGGATATTGTTTTTTGCACAATGCAAAAACCAGTATTCACAGTATTTGATTTATTGGGATTTCCCATACTGTACAAAATAGTAGAGGATCAATCAGTTGCATTATCAATCTTTGCCGAAAAGGGATGATCAATGACGATGCTGCTTCATGATAGGATTTGCGCAAAGCCTCTTGTTCATGAATTGCCATATATTCGGCAATATGCTTCTCAGTTTATGCTTAAAGCAGGAATTGATGATGCATTCAATCATGAATTATGTCTAGCAATTGATGAAGCATGCACAAATATCATGATTCATGGTAAAAAAGATGCAGATACATTGATCACTATTTCCCTTGAATATCATGAAGATTGCTGTAAGGTAACTATCGAAGACAATGCTTTGACATTCAATCCCTTGGAGATACCTCCCCAAAATATGGATGAATATTTCACCAAGAAACAATATGGGGGCTTGGGGATGGAAATCATCCGAAGACTCATCGACGAGATAAAGTATGAACATTCACAACTGCATTATCCTTGGAATACATTGTCACTCGTGAAATACTTTCATACTTCCTCCCATTGATCCATGACAGTATTCTATTCAGATACGTATACGATTCCCCTCCCTGACGGACATAAATTCCCTATGGCGAAATACAGAATGATACGCGATGAATTATTACATCAAGGCATTCTGTCTCCAGAGGAATTACGTGAATCCCCTATTTTCCCTGCACAAGAATTAACACTTGCCCACGATGAACGGTATGTTTCAGACGTCTGTAATCTCACTTTGGATCCAAAAATTGTGCGAAGAATTGGCTTCCCTTTAACTGAAGGTTTGGTCACTCGATCTTTGGCAACTGTTGGTGGAGCTGTAGCGGCTTCAGAAATTGCCTTGGAAGATGGTGTATCCGGTAATCTGGCCGGTGGAACACATCATGCATTGTATGATGCAGGAGAAGGATTTTGCGTTTTCAATGATATTGCCGTTGCCGGATTGAAATTGTTGAATGCACGAAAAATTCACAGGATGGCAATCATTGATGTTGATGTTCATCAAGGGAATGGAAATAGCGCTATTCTCGGTGATCTTCCTCAGGTATATATTTTCAGCATGCATGGACGCAAAAACTATCCATTCATCAAGGTCCCTTCTACAATTGACATAGAATTAGAAGATGGTGTTGGTGATGATGAATATTGCTCGATTCTTTCAGACCATTTACCAATCATCGCTGATTTCAAACCGGATATCGTGTTTTATCTTGGAGGATCAGATCCACTGGAAACTGATTCATTAGGGCGATTGTCACTATCACCCAAGGGATTAGCCGAAAGAGATAAACTTGTTTTTGAATGGGCACGAACATTGGGAATACCTGTATCCCTGGCATTGGGTGGTGGCTATAGTAAACCTATTCAGCATACTGTTGATGCTCATGTGCAAACATTTGCTTTGGCAAAATCAATCTTGGCTTAAATAACAAGGGCTCCCGAAGGAGCCCTTTTGAATTAATGTCCGATGCTGAACATTCGTGCTGTTTTCTTCATGCCGTCTTTTGTTCCCACAACAAGGGTATACATTCCCGAAGGAAGATCCTTTACGGAGAATGAGACCGTTTTCATGATGCCACTTTGTACATAACCATCATAAATGACTGTAATGGGGCGACCCATCATATCAAACAATTCAGCCTGCAATATTTCGGTTCCTTCCGGAGCTATCATGTCCAAAAAGCATGTTTCATTTGCCGGATTTGGATAAATATTTGTTTGAATGAGTGACCCCAATCCCATGATGCCATCCTCGATCGAACTAATGGTTTTAGTTTCAAAACCTGCCACTTTATAAATTGCACCGTCATAGGCACTCACCCAGAGATTTTTGTCTTCAGGATCATATTCAATACCACGAAGATTGAGCAAGCCATTTGGTCCTTCAATGTCAATACGATCAATCTCTTTACTCAAATTATCTTTGCTGAATTTCACCGCATGAACGGCTGCAAGCGATCCGCCACCTGGGAAGAATGTACAAATCTGATACAGATGTTGATCTCCGTCAAAAGCAAAACAGCGAGGTCCATATGTTAAGCGATATGGGTTATTGGCTGAATCTATTGCCTTGCCGGACTGAATGTCTATCGTGTAAATTTGTTGCTTGCCATCTCGTTCTGATGCCAATAACTTTCCATCCACATACTCCAATCCAAGACCATAATTTCTGGCGGGCGAAGTAAAGGTGCGCAATACTTTTCCGGTAGTGTCTACTTTTACAATACGGCTACCACTTCCGCTTGAAGTTGAGTTCAATCTATGAACATAGAATACGCCCTCTTCACGATCCATTGTGAAATCAGAGAACAAACTATCGCCTTCACTCATTTTGATTTTCTTTTCAATGACAAGCGACTTCGCATTGAGTTTATAGAGATAATTATCACTGAAACTGGTTGTCCATAAACCACCCTTTCTATCATAACATAAACCATATGGCAAATGTGCAACGGCTGATGCTTGAGAAATAGATCCTTTCTTGAATTCACTGATGGTGAATGTTCTGGTTGTTCTTGTTTGATCCGGATTATCTACAGATGTCACGCGTATGCGAGCATATTGACTGAAGCGCGTAGGAATATTCCATCTGAGCTCATTCCCATTGGCTTTATCGGACAAAATATTCCAGGTATTTCCATTATCCACGCTATATTCAACGCGTACAGGAAGGGTAAAACCATACCAAGCAACTTTTTGATTTGTGCCGCCAAGATAATTTTCTGCACCTATTGGATTCACGATTTCAGGTGCATCCACGGGATCATCTGGCAATGGGACATCCCACATTGCACGACCATGCGTTGCTACCCTCAAAGACATGGGATCATTTGCAGCGCCGCGTCCTTCATAAATACCCATGTCGAGCACTGCAGTATTGGGGAATTTGGTTCCAAATGGAACCCATGATGTTCCGCCATTATATGTGGCAAAAACACCAATGTCTGTTCCAACAAAAAGGTTATTCTCATTATCAGGATGAATCACAATTGCATTTGCGGATATATCCGGCAATTGATCACTGATGCTTATCCATGTCTTGCCAAGATTAGTCGTTTTATAGACATGCGAGGTATAATAACCCGAAAGCGTTATATAGAATGTTTCTTCTTTCTCAAGAGAAAATTCAATGTCTGTGATATATCTCGTGGGTAATCCATTTTGAGTGACATTCGTCCAGGTTTCGCCCATATCAGTAGTCACATGAATATTCCCTTTCTCTGTCCCTGCGGCAATGAATTCAGGGCGCAATGGAGATATCCCAACATATGATATACGTTCAGAAAATCTAGGGGAAACAGCCAACCATGTCTGACCTTGATTGGTTGACTGATACAATGTGTGCCTTCCGTGATACAGCGTCTTTGAATCTGTTGGATCCATGTTCATTGGAGCAATGAACAATGAAGTATCATCCGCTGGTAGCGATGCACCTATGCGACCAACTTGACGCGTGTTCATTTGTATGCGATACATCGCGCCATTTTGAGTAGATGCGTAAACGGTATTGGGATTCACAAAATCAACCATGGTAAATCCACCATCACCACCAACAATATCACCATAACCTGCTGAATTCACAGCTGTTGTTCCATTGTCTTGTGCACCACCATATGCCATTGCTGACTGACTTTGATCAATACCAAATGCATGATACTGCGTGATGGCCAATTGATTATTTATTGTTTCCCAATTCTCACCTGCATCTTCGCTCTTCATCATGCCACCATCATTTCCGGCATAGGCGATCTTATGATTCGAAGGAGCAAATGTGGCGCAGTGTTGATCAGGATGTTGATTGCCACCCGTATAGACGCGTGTGATATTATCCCATACAGCCCCACCATTTGTTGTTCTATACACATCAATACCACCGGCTAAAACAATATTTGGATTAGAAGGATGGACAGAAATATAAATATCATAGCTCCCTTGACTATTAAAAAATGTTCCATCATCATCGAAACATGGAACCCAGGATTCTCCTCCATCGGTTGATTTTACGATAGTGCCTAATCTATTTTCACCATCTTCATACAGCGAATACACAATACTGGGATTTGATGGTGCCATTTGCACAGTAATGTGACCGAATTTAGCAAGGTCTAAATTATCCCCTTCGCCATAACCTGGCATTTTACAATAGGTGAATGTCATCCCGCCATCAATAGACTTGTAGACACCATTTCCGGGTGAAGCGATGAACAAATGATTGATGTTTTTGGGATCGATGCTGATATCACGCACACCTTTGGAATAGGTACGCTCCCATGTGGCACCCGCATCAGTTGAACGATAAAAACCGGCATTTGCATTCATGCCACCAGCATAGAGCACATTTGAGTTCAGAGGATGGACTTTGAAGCTCATGAATGCACCGACTGTAGCAAGACCAATCAATTTCCATGACTTCCCTTCATCTGTTGAACGATAGATTCCTGAACCGGCATATCCATAACTACCGCCGCGATCTTCACCGGTTGCTGCATAGATGATGCTTGGATTATTTGGATCAATTACAACTTGCCCCATGGAACTTGAATTTTCAAAATCCATAAGGGGTTCCCATAGATAACCACCATTTGTTGTTTTCCAAACGCCGCCATTTGCGGCACCAACGTACACGATATCGGGATTGGTTGGATGCACGGAAGCCGAACGAATCCTTCCACCAACACTTGTCGGGCCGAGCAATTTCCATTCTGGTTGAGCAGCAAGCAAGGAAGCGCCTCCTTTTTTCTCAATCATTTGGTTCATGGTCTGCTTGGCTTTTCCCAACAGATCTTTGGGAATATCTGTATATGGAAATGCCCTACGGGCGTGAAAATCCTTGAATCTCTCCAGTGGATTTCCTTCTTTCTCCTTTTCTCTGGCAGATATGGTTGGAGCAAATGCGAATATGGCAATAAGAAGTGTAAACAAAAGTTTCATAGAACACCAACATGTATGGAGCAAAGCATTTATATGGCTTGTTGTTCAAGCAAATGGCAAATTACAAACAACTCATCAGGTCATAAAGAAAAAAAGAAAAGCGATCTATGTTTGGCTTGGGAACTATTTGTCCACATATGGCTTTTAAGGGGCTTTAGAACCTCAATTTCTTCGTAAATTGCGCTTCGTAATAGAACATTGTTTCCACCAATTTGCATTACTCCTATGTTCAGTTATCAGTTCAGTGAAACGCATGAAATGATTCGCCAGACAGCCCGCGAATTTGCCCAATCTGAAATAGCACCATCAGCCATCGAAAGAGATGAGCATTCTCAATTCCCTAAAGAAATCGTACAGAAAATGGGCGAATTGGGTTTCATGGGCATGATGGTCTCCCCTGAATATGGAGGAAGCGGTCTGGATGCCGTCAGTTATGTCATTGCCATGGAAGAAATTTCCAAAGTTGATGCAAGTTGCGGTGTGATCATGAGCGTAAATAATTCGCTTGTTTGCTGGGGACTGGAAACATTCGGAACTCCGGAACAAAAAGAAAAATATCTCAGACCACTTGCAACCGGCGAAAAACTTGGTGCATTCTGTTTGAGTGAACCTGAAGCGGGATCCGATGCTACTCATCAGCATACGAGTGCGAAGCAAGATGGTGATCATTGGGTAATAGATGGCATGAAGAATTGGATTACCAATGGCACATCCGCCGACATCTACTTGGTTTTTGCTCAAACAGACAGAGAGAAACGCCATAAAGGTATCACATGCTTCATCATAGAGCGCACCACCCCCGGTTTTGAACCCGGCAAAAAAGAAGATAAACTTGGTATTCGCTCAAGTGATACATGTTCCATTGCTTTGAGTGGCGTGCGCATTCATCAAGATAATATTCTTGGCGGTATCGGCACCGGCTTCAAGATAGCAATGGAAAGTTTGAATGGTGGGCGCATCGGGATTGCAGCTCAAGCCCTTGGCATTGCACAAGGTGCCTTTGAACGAGCTGTTTCTTATTCAAAAGAGCGCGTGGCATTTGGGAAACCTATCAGCGAATTACAGGCCATCCAATTTAAGTTGGCTGATATGTCAGTCAAAACAGAAGCAGCAAGACTACTCACTCTGAAAGCTGCTGTATTGAAAGACAATCATGAGAATTATGTCAAAGAAGCTGCTATGGCAAAATTATCTGCATCAAAGGCAGCTGTTGAAGTTGCTCTTGAAGCCATTCAGGTGCATGGTGGTTATGGTTATGTGAGAGAGTATCAGGTTGAACGCATGTTGCGCGATGCCAAAATCACCGAAATTTATGAAGGTACTTCAGAGATTCAGCATATTGTGATCTCTCGCGAGTTACTGAAGAATATGTAATTGATCGATACATTACAAAAGGCGCAAGGGTATGTCCTTTTGCGCTTTTTTTTTGAAAAAGGATGATAAAATGATTTCACAAATTCGTGGAACATTGATAGAAAAAGCGCCCACGGAAATCATCGTGGATTGCCATGGTGTTGGATATGGTTTATCGATATCCATGCATACCTATTCGGCCCTGCCTGATATAGATCAAGCCGTACGTTTATACACTGTATTGGTGCCAAGAGAAACAGAAATTCAATTGTATGGATTCATCGACAAGCCCGAAAGAGAAACATTTTTCATGCTGACTGCAATTTCCGGTATAGGACCAAAAACTGCCTTGGGAATATTGTCATCTGTGACCATCCAAGAATTACAGCAAGCTATCATGAATGGCGATGTGCGATTTCTGAATCAATTGCATGGGGTTGGGAAAAAGATGGCTGAACGATTGCTTGTTGAATTACGGGATAAGATTCATTCCATTGCCGGTTTGAGCTCTGAAGGTATTGAAACTGTTTCAACACATCCTTCATCATCACTACAACAAGATGCAATTGCTGCACTTATTGCATTGGGGTATCAGAAGGCCGCTGCAGAAAAATCCGTCAAACATGTCATGAGTTCCATTGCCGAAACACCTTCGGTTGATATCATCATCAAACAAGCATTGAGAGAATTACGATCATCATGAAAATGTATATAATCATTTTGCTCTTGTTCAATGCATGCATAAGTTCAATGGTGTTGAAAGCCAATGACATGGATACATCGTATAGACTATTCGGTGGGATTGGCATGGGATTGTCTTTCCATGAAGGAGCATTTGGAGGCATACCAAGTATTCAGACATGTTGCGCACAATATCCAAGCGCCCAGGGTTCAATCGCTGAAACCACATTCGGCATTCGTATGCCAAATTCACTACAACAGGGACGACTCACGTTGCAAGGTTCTGCTTCATTAACCTTCAATTTTGTGAATGCGCCATTCTCTACAAAAACACTTGTTGGAAATTTTATCAGCGGTAATACAGTAACACCAGCAATGATTGACTTTTCTTTGAATATGTCAGGCATGCTGATCGGAATTGAACCAAGATTGTCAATATATTATTCCAATCTTCCTCTCTCTCTGTTCGCCGGACTCAATGCATCAATGTTCTTGATGAATAATGCACTTCAAACCGAAGAATTGATTGAACCATCTGATGCATTCTTCAAGAATGGCACAAGAACACAAAACAACTATGATGGTTCAATCACGGAGACCAGATCAATCAATGTATCTGCCATTTTCGGCCTGGAATATACTCATCATATAAGCAATCGCATTGCCTTGCACTCCTCGATTGCATATCGTACATTTATTCAATCCTTCATAGAAAATCATCCTTGGAGAATGGACGGAATCATTCTTGGCTGTGGTATTTCTTATGCATTGCCAGCTACACCGCCACCTCCTCCACCTCCACCAATAGAGAAAGAACCGGAGATTATCCTAGCCATGCATTTTCATGCAATGATGAATGAAGGCATGCTTGAATTTGGCGATACAGTTCCATACCCTTATGAACGCATCATAGACATCACATCAACTTCAATTGCCCCCGTTTATCTGTTTGCGAAAGGATCGGCTAGTGAAGTCAAAGAGCAATCCCATAATGAAGTAACATTGGCACATGCACTCAAACATATCAACACTCCAATACGAATAATAGCATTCGAAAGCGACAATGAGCCAAAAAATACTGCACTGAAAAGAGCTGAAACTATAAAACAGCGATTATTGGTCAATGGCGTGAATAGATCTTTCGACATTCAAACAAGAACTGTCAAGACTAATGGATTGCGTTATCCCGAACTACTTGATGAAGCAAGAATGGTCATGGTATCCTTTGCAGATGGCACTTTGCCTAACCATATCATGCGTGATACGCAATATGTATTTCAATCAACATCTTTGCGTTTTCTCTCCGAGCCATCAATCACCGGAGCAAACATAGCCGGAATGGTCACACTCGGAACTTCAAAGACAATGTCGATCGAAGAACCAGATATAACCTTTCAACTTTCACCACATCCTGCATATCCACTTGAAACGCAAAAACTCATTGCACAATCTTTTGCGACTCTGGAACCCAATATGAAAACAAAAGGAAGAATTGAGCTATATGCCCGTCCAATCCTTTTGCGTGAGAAACAACAAGAATCAATCCAAACAGAGAGCAATAGTGAATTCATCTTGGGATATTCGGATTTTGACAAATCAGATTTCACATGGATAGATCAAACCGTGATCAATCGCATAGTCGATGCTGGCAAGGCAGGCAAGCAAATCATCTTAACACCGCTTATAGATGATTTAGGCAGTTCTGATCACAATTCACCTTTGGCTGAAAAACGATTACAAAGTGCTTTTGCATTGTTATCAAGTGTAGTAAGCAAGGAAGTATTGAGCTCAGTGAAAACAGCATCGGCAAGAACATATAATGCTGACGGAGGATCTCTTGGAAGAGTTTTGCATCGTGGCATTGCAGTGACAATAGGAAAATGATGCATGGGCAACAAACATTCACATAGCAATCTAGGGTCAATTGCCGAATGTGATCATACATTCACCTATCCCGCAGATATTTCCATCATCAGACTACTTCGTGATGATGTGCTTGCCCTAAGCGCTTGCAAAGAGTATCAAACCGAACTCATAGATGCATTGCTTATCATCATAACAGAACTCATGACAAATGCCATTAAACATGGCAGCGTTGATATTCCAAATGGTAAAGTCTCTTTAGGAATTCACTTTGAAAACCCAAGGATTACATGTATTATCGAAGATAATGGTCCCGGATTTGAACGCTCCTCGATACCTGATCCCACATTGCCGGAAAACATACACCGTGAACACGGACGTGGAATTTTCATCACTGAGCATTTGGCAAAAGAAGTTCGATATGAATATGAACACAATACTATGCGTATAGTTGCGATATTGGAACAACATTAACTCATCCTCAAACGGAATTTCTATGATGTCTTTACTACTGCTACTCATTATGCTTACCACAGCTGTGAATGCTGATGAGGCATATAATAAACATATTGCGATTGGCATAGCTGAATCGGTGCAGTCTACAAAACATGGTGCATTGTTCAAATCAAAAGAAGGCACACTGCAAGTAACGGTCTATTCCCCTTCAATCATCAAAGTGCATATCACTAAGACAGGTCGAATTCCTGACACGCTGAGCTATGCACAAAAGCCGGGACTAATGTCAACTACTGCATTCTCTGCTCAAGACACACCAACAGCATATCGCATTGAAACAGATTCGATGGCGATGACCATGTGGATACCCCTCTTGAAAAATTACCGATATTTGTACAAGGTGGGTCAATCATACCAATGCAAAGCGTGATTCAACATACAGGTCAAAAAAGTTCAGACACATTGTTTCTTCATGTATATGCAGCAAATTCCGGCATCACGAAACAAATGTTGTATCATGATGATGGACTCACCTATTCCTATGAAAAGGGAGCTTATTCTTCCATCAATATCCGCTATGAAGCACAATCAAAAGCATTGACTTTTGACGATATCATAAATGGATATCGACCTCATTTTACAACCATTGCAATCATGATGCATGGTTTTGATGATATGTCGTCCACTAGAATTAACGGAAAAATCACCTCCATCTCCAAACAACGTGTTTCATTCATGAAAGCGCTCAGCAATTTTGATCCTCTTGGATCGCAAGCAAATGAAGGAACGATTCCAGTGCAGGTGATCCATATACCATATCCAACCTCGAAAACAAGCATCAATTGGTAAATGAAGGGCATCACATGATGCCCTTTTTTTGTGCATAACTTGAATATTGCACAAGGATTATCTTTTTGTAAATTTGCTATATGTCCTAAAGCACCTTTCCCGATGAAAACAACTGATATTCAAGGATTTAGATAATCTCAGAGCATACGTATGTTTGCAGGTATAGACATTGGTGGAACGAGCATCAAATATGGTGTTACCACAAAGGATGGCACCATTTTGTTTCAAGACTCCATTCCAACCGAACCTGAAAAAGGTCCGGATCATATGGTATCTCGCCTGCAAAAACTCATTCACGATATCTCTGAAGCATTCCCTGAATTATTATCATTCGGCGTAGGATTCCCATCAGTAGTAAATCCAACGGACGGTTGTATTTATTATCCCCCTAATCTTCCCGGCTGGGGCATTGTTCCACTCGTTCAACTATTGCAATCAGCAACAACATTACCAGTTGCCATAGACAATGATGCAAATGTTGCAGCTCTGGCGGAGGCAAAACTTGGCGCCGGAAAAAATGCTTCCCATTTTCTCTATGTGACATTGGGTACGGGTGTTGGTGGTGGAATCATCGTCAATCATTCGATATTCCATGGTGAGCGTGGGGGTGCAGGTGAAATCGGGCATATTATCATTCGTGCTGATGATATTCCCGGAGATGAATTGCCTTATAGAACAGGAACATTGGAACACCATATTGGAAGATATGGATTGATACGAATGGCAAAAGACTATGCCAAGAATCATCCCGACTCACGACTTCACTCATATAGTGATTTGGACGTTGAAGATATCTCGCATAGTGCTGATGAAGGAGATGAAGCAGCCATTGCATGCATGAAGCAGGCAGGTACATTGCTTGGTTTGGGTTTGGCAACAATACTTGCAGTTCTTGATATGCGAGTGATTGTGATTGGCGGCGGTATCTCCCAATCAAGCTCTCTATTTTATGATGCGACGCTATCCACATTGAAAGCAAGAGCATTGCCAACCATCGCCCAATTGGCGGAAATAAGAAAAGCACATTTCAGCAATAATGCAGGTTTGGTTGGAGCTGCAATGCTCGGCAGACTTCGCACAGGAATTTAAGGATACACAAGCATGGCTTTACAAAGTACACCTTCTCATTCAATGCAGCAACAACAATCAGGATATGCAGGGCCTCTTGCCATTATTGCGAGGTAATAGGTATGCTTGGTAAAAAGCCTGATGAAGCCATAAGTGAACCATTACTTTGGACCAATCATGGAAAGGACCCTCGTACAACCACATGGGAAACGATGCGATTCAATACAGATCTCACTCATTCCGTTGAAACACAAGCAACAAGAATTAATTTCTATGTTAGGACACTATAAACATTTAATTTCTATTCGTCATGCTATTAGCGATCTATCAAATGGAAGCATTGCTTCTTATTCAATAAGAGAAGGTCTTTTGGCATATACAAGAGGTGATTCATTGTTGATTGTTCACAATCTTACTAGCAAAGAACAGTTCTTCACGCTGTATCAAGAATTTCAATTCTTTATGCACTTTCCATCATATATCAGATTACCGGAACAAGGAAGAATTGCTCCCTATTCAACTATGATATGTAAACGTAAGGGATCATGAATATGCAAATACTTGTACTCATTTTTTTCTTGGCGCTTTGCCATGGCGCCGAACTTCATTCACAAGATACATTTTCAATTGTATGCGCCGATTCAACAACACGTGAAGTTGGAAGCGCAGGTGCATCATGTGTAGATCTCATTGCTTTTGGTATAAGCGATGCTTCATTTCTCGGACAGATTTTTCCTGATACAGGAGCTATCAATTCGCAAGCCGCATATTTGGCTACGAATCAACAAAGAGCTGCCCAAAGAATGAGAACGAGTGATTCTCCCGAACAAATCGCCGAATGGGTTTCACAGAATGATGTGGAGAATAATCCGGATATCCGCCAATATGGATTTGTAAAATTCATGGGTACTTCACCAAAAGCTGCC
>SXZI01000002.1 GCA_005788035.1 Bacteroidota bacterium | reverse complement strand
ATCCAATATTTATGTCTTTGTTGGATGTTTGGACCCACTCTTCAGCTGTCCATATTCTACCATTTCGAGTACTGATTCCCCCACAGTTTGCGAGTGTATTGCCAACAGCTGAAAAATCAACGTTACGATAAGTGCCATCTACGATGTAGTCACCGGTTGGTGTTTTCTTAACTTTGAATACTGTCATCCCACCACCATCGCCAAGGATATCGTCTTTGACACGCATTTCATGATTGATGGTGATATATGCCGAGTCATTAGGTGCTTGCAAATTGATTGGAGTATAACCAATAAAGTCATGCCATTGCTTGGCAAGTTGCTTTTGACCATTGATTCCAATAACTGTATCCTTGCCACCTACGAATATCAATTTTGATTGAAGTGGCGAAGGTGGAACGATAATGGTTTTTGCATTGAAATTGGTATCCAATGCAGGAAAGATCTGCTGAGACATAGCCGTACCACCGGTAAGCATCAAGAGAAGGAAACCGTAAACGAATTTCATGTTTCATCCATGCAAAAAGTGAATAATGAATATGGATGCAACTTATCTTCTTGATATTTCGTGAATGTTACTTGTATATCAACAATGTATAAACTTGAGAATATTTCATATTATCAATTGCTTATCATAAATTATCTGTATGAATTGTTAATTATTGCAAAAGAATAAACTTTTTCGAGACTCCATTGTCTCACTATCACATATATTATGATATACACTATTGATGGCTGATTTCATGAATTACAAAACTCTCTTGATCTTCATTACTTGCTTTATTTGTTCTACTATAGGAATGTATGCTCAAACTCCTAATATCATACTTGGTAGGCCGACAGACACTTCAATAACTGCGAGTGTTCTGATGGACAAATCAATGGAATGGTATGCAGAATATGGTACTTCGCAGGGAATATATGCTTTCACTTCGAAGACAGTACAAAGTGATGCAGGAATTCCTTTCGAATTGGATCTTAACGGACTCCAGCCGAATACACGCTACTATTATCGCATACAATACAAATCGAATGGGTCATCTTTTTCTGTGACACCTGAATATACATTCCATACGCAGCGTGCCAAAGGAAGCACTTTCAAATTCACCATTGAAGCAGATGAACATCTCTATGATAAAAAAGGCGTGAGAAGTCTCTATCAGATCTGTCTTGCCAATCAAGCCGCAGAAAAACCGGATTTCATGCTCTCTCTTGGTGATACATTCGGTGATGATCATAATCCATTTGACATCACTTCGAAGGAATTACAGGATCTACATCTCGATTACCGTCCATTTCTAGGGGCTCTATGCCATTCGGTGCCATTCTATTTCTGCTTGGGCAATCATGAAGGAGAAATGGATTATTATCTATTGAAAAATCCTGGTGCAAATCTTGCGGTATGGGGAACATTGTGGAGAAAATTCTATTATCCAAATCCTTATCCAAATGGATTCTATTCAGGAAACACGAATGAAGAAGCCTATGGAATTGGTACTCCCGAGAATTATTATGCATGGACTTGGGGCGATGCTTTATTCGTTGTGCTGGATGTGTATCGCGATCAATGTGATACGTCTGCCAAGCCCCAAAATTGGAATTGGACACTCGGTTATCCTCAATATTCATGGCTTAGAAAAACACTTGAAGAAAGTAATTCCAAATACAAATTTGTATTTGCTCATCATGTTCGTGGACAAGGACGTGGTGCAAAAACAAATGCACCTCTCTTCGAATGGGGCGGCAAGGATTCAAAAGGAGTCTATCAATTCGATAAGTATAGACCTAATTGGGGCAAACCCATTCATCAATTGTTCGTGGACAATGGCGTGAATATCTTCTTCCAAGGCCATGATCATTTATTTGCACATGAAGTTCTTGATGGCGTGACCTATCAGGAATGTCCAATGCCCTCAGACTCCACCTATGAAATCGGAAAGCTTGCAAATGCTGATGCATATCTATCCGATACACTCGGAGGTTCAGGACATCTTACGGTTACTGTGTCTCCGGAAGGCGTGAAAGTTGATTATGTAACCGCATGGCTTCCTGCAGACACTTCCATCGCCGGACCACACAATCGAGACATTGCTTTTTCTTATACAGTTGGTGGCACAACCGGTATCGAGGATCATATTTCCAATGAGTCCAGACAAGAATCATCAGTCTATGATGCAGTGATAACATTGAATAATGTATTACCGGATTCACAGAATTCATTAATCGACATGTATGGCAAGACTGTTGCACTTTCGACGGGTTCTACTATTGAAACCCAACATATTCCAAGTGGGAAATATATGCTTGTTACAAAGAATTTGCATGAAAGCACTTCTCGATCTATTTTCATCATTCACTAATTCTACGAATTCCATTTTTCATGAAAACAATCATCATCCTCTTTGGTCTGAGTATTTCAAGCATTTCCCTATTTGCTCAATCCGTGGTTCGTTCTGAAATCATAGGCCGACCAACCACAACTTCAATCATGATTTCGATTTCCTTTGATCAAGATGTCTATGCAAGAGTCAAATATGGAACTTCCGCATTCATCAGAGATCAAGCAATCGCTTGGCGCCAAGCAAAGAAGCTCGAACCTTTGGAGATGGTGATAGAAGGATTGAAAGCATCCCAAGAGTATTCCTATGTCGTGGAATATGTAAAAGACACCGCTTCAAGCGAGATATTATCGCAACCAACACGCCTATTCCGCACTGCAAAAAAACCCGGAGAGCAATTCACATTCGTTGTGCAAGCCGATCCACATTTGGATGTGCAAAGTGATACTGCTCTGTATGCATTGTGCTTGCAAAATCAATTGGCTGATATGCCTGATTTGATGTTCGATTTGGGAGATATCCTGATGACGGACAAATTAGGGAATGCGCAAAAAGTGGTCACGAAGGATACCATTCTATATCGTTGCAATTTGTTGCGATCATATTATGAGAAGATCAATCACTCTGTACCACTGTTCATTGCCCTTGGAAATCATGAAGGTGAGGCAGGATGGAATTTGAAAAATGGAGGAGAGAACTT
>SXZI01000020.1 GCA_005788035.1 Bacteroidota bacterium | reverse complement strand
GGCATATCTGAAGCTGCATCAACTTGCTGAGCAATATTCGAAGTCTCAAGGGTTGTTTGAGATTTAGAAAATGCATGTTGTTTGTTCTTTGAAGCCATGCTGATCGCTTGCGGTGATGTGCTGTTAACCGATGCGAAATCTGATTGCACGCTTTGGGGTGATTTAACAGATTGTTGAGCAGCCACTGTTTCGGACATCTGCATACCATCTTGTCGGGTTGCAAAGTATAGTCCTGATAGACTTGCACCAACTAACATGAACATAAGTGGTTGCATCGCTTTGCCAAACCATGTTCCTATCGTTTGCATCATGCCCGTGGAAACCGGATTATTCAATGTAGCGCCTATTGCAATTGCACCAACTCTACGCATAATGGATTCATGCATTGCCTCGGGAGGCATGATCATCGTATTGTCTATGAATCGACGCATGGTGAAATGATCTTGCATTTCTTGTCGTAAATCAGCTTGCTCAGAAAGCATCGTGAATAATGATGGCTGCATTGCATCGGGCAATTCACCATCCATATATAATGTGAGCATTTCAGACGGACTTAGATGAGAAAATTCCTGACTCATGGTGTATTATTCAATGTTTATACAAATCATCAATAAATGGCTGAAGAATCACTCTGATCTTCTGCTTTGCGCGATAAATTCGCGTTCTTACTATCGGCATTGAAGTCTCAACTATCTCGGCGATTTCATTATAACTATATCCATACATTTCTCGCAGAATCAATACTTCTTTATAATCTTCAGGAAGCATTTCAAGTGCGGTTGAAATCAATCGAGACAATTCTTTCTGTTCATAAGGTGTATCCAATGAGGGAAACTCAAAATTCTCAATCGAGATGGTGCTGGTATTATACTTCTTGGCTTTTTCATTCAAACACAAATTGCGAGAAATCTTGAGCAAATATCCTTGAACATTTTGTATCTCCTGACCGGAAACACCCATTTCATAAAATCGAACGAATGTCTCCTGAAAAATATCATCGGTGGCTTGAACATCACCGAGTATCTTTCGCACATATGAGTAAATTCTTGGTGAATGTCGTTTATACAACATACTCAATGCTTGATGCGCACGATTTCCCCCCCCACGGAGCATGGAGTACAATTGTATATCTGTACACTCTGATAGCTCGGTGGATGCAGATCTATGGGACCTATTGAAGGATGAATCCCTGTTCATCGTGAACATCCGTGTTAATATGTGAACACACTTGTAAAGAGTTGATTTTCAGGGATTTGTTACATTCAATCCCTTCTTGCCGATATCTGTGCGATAATATCTGTGATGATAATGGATATGCTCCAAACAGGTATATGCATGGTGAATGGCATCGGCAAGCTGTTCGCCTAAACCACAAATTCCCAAAACCCTGCCTCCTGCCGTGACGATTGTTCCATCGGGCAATGATTTTGTACCTGCATGAAAAACATGCACATTGGGATCTTCATTAGCTTTGTCCAAACCAAGTATGACATGCCCGGTCTCATAATCATCAGGATATCCTCCGGATGCCATTACCACATTGCAGGCAAATCCTTTGGATCTGGATTGCATGGCTGAATGATCCAATGCGCCGATAGCAGCCGAATGAAGAAGTTTCGCAAGATCCCCCTGAAATACGCTGAGAACTGCTTGGGTTTCAGGATCACCAAATCGACAATTGAATTCCACAACGGATGGTTTACCCGCATCAATCATGAGTCCGACAAATAAACAACCGACAAATGGAAATCCTTGTTCTCGCATAGCGGCAAGCATCGGCATGACAATCTCATCATGAACTCTTTGCATTACTTCATCAGTGACTATCGGAGCCGGAGCATAAGCACCCATGCCACCAGTATTTTTTCCAAGATCTCCGTCTTTAGCGCGCTTATGATCCTGTGCTGGAGCCAATAAAACAACTTCATTGCCATCGGTGATTGCAAACACTGATGCTTCTTCGCCTTTGAGAAAATCTTCAATCACGATGCTTGATCCGGCTTCGGCGAATAATCCGGCAAATATTTCATCTATTGCTTCATGGGCTTCATGATGCGTTTCTGCGATGATCACACCTTTACCGGCAGCCAAACCATCGGCTTTGACCACGATAGGTAATGGTCTCTCATTCACATAGGCATGAGCTTCATGTGCAAATTCCTTTGTGAATCGTTCATAACCGGCGGTTGGAATGCCATGAGATTTCATGAGATCTTTGGAAAACCCTTTGGAGGATTCTATGCGTGCGGCTTTTGCCGAAGGACCGAACACTGCAATTCCATATTTACGAAGATCATCGGCCAAACCCTTCACAAGAGGCGCTTCGGGGCCTACAACCACCAAGTCGATTGCATGCTGTTTGCAAAATGCAATGATTGTCCCTGAATCATTGAGTGATATTGAATCAACAATCGTTGCAATATTCTTCATGCCAGGATTGCCGGGAAATGCAAATAATGTTCCCAAGGAAGGCGATGCATGGAAGCCGAAGGCAAGTGCATGCTCTCTTCCGCCTGAGCCGATAAGCAGGATATTCATGGTGATGTCCGAATGAGTGATTTCATGCACAATTTACAAAATGTAAAAGTAGCACTATCATGGAAACTTCTCGATTGTATATCCGTTATATTTGGCATCATGAAGATTCGTATAGTCATTTTTATCATATCGCTGCTTCCACTGGCCGGATGCCCACATACACTCATCAAACAAGTGGAGGAATTACGACCACCTCCGGGCTATAAACCTGTCTATCAAGTCGCGGAGAAATCAATCGATTCCGTCCTAAAGAATGTCCCTTTCTCGGCCATGAAGGCATCGACCTATGATTCACTGCTTAATTTGATTGAATCCGGTCGAATGAATCCCGACAGCATGATCATTTTACCGAATTCATCAATCTCGACGGCAGTCATGGGAATAGATGATCGCTCTTATCCAGATAGCATTCATGTGAAACTTGCTATCAAAGATGAGCGCGGACATTTCGTGCGAGGTCTTGCAGGGCTTACAAAACACAAAATCATCACTGCAAAAGATTCCAATTGGCGCATGCTTAATGATTCTTGTTCGGTGAATCCCAAAAAGACTCCACTCTCTCAATTTTCAGTGCGAGAAATCAGCGAGGATATTCGTAAACCAATCGCTTTGTCGATGGTGCTGGATCATTCGCCTTCAATGGGTGAAACTCGTGCACGAAAATTGCAAGAAGCAGTTCGCACCACGATGGATATGCTCACTGATGATGATGCCATAGCCGTGATCAAATTCACTTCGATTATTCACAGGGAAATTCCTCTCACAAGCAATTATAACACCTATACATCACAACTCAAGATCGATGGTTTGCGAGGTGGTGCAAACTTTTCATTCTCAGTCAGTTTTAATGGCGGGAAGGATTCCACTGTGGATGAAAGTTATGGCGGTGGAACAGCAATCTATGATGGCGCATTGGCAGGTATCGAAGAATTGATAAAAACATCAAATCCAAGAAAAGTGATGATTGTGTTTTCCGATGGTGGTGACAATGCATCGAAAGCAGATCAAGATTCGGTTATTCGTGAAGCACGCAAACAGGGCGTGAATATTTATACCATCGCTTATGGCATTACCGATGAAGAACCTATGCATGCTCTCGCTGAGCAAACCGGCGGAAAGATGTATAGAATTTATTCTGCAAAAGAATTTCCTTATGTTCTTGCAGATATCGTGAAAAGCATGAAGAATCATTATTTGATCAGTTATTCTCCACCAAAGTCATCGGATATCCATGGCGTCTTTGGTATTATATCACTGAGATCTGATTTGACGAGTTCTTTCGGTGGATTCTATGACAAAACTATTCTTCATGCATGGGATGCCGAAGGAACAATGCACTCAGCATTGATTGAATTCGAAAGAGGTAGCTCGGCCATTCCTTCAAGCGCGAATCAAGTGGTGCAAGATGTGTTCAATTCTCTCAAAGCAGCACCAAATATGACAATTGAAATCAGGGGTCATACCGATGATATCGGTAAGGATGAAGACAATGAACAATTATCACTCTCGCGCGCTCAATCCGTTGCAGGAGCGCTGATAGCAAAAGGTATTGCGAAATCCAGACTCATCATCACGGGCAAAGGTGAAAGCATGCCACTTGCCCCAAATGAT
>SXZI01000148.1 GCA_005788035.1 Bacteroidota bacterium | reverse complement strand
GCCAGATATGTGAAAAAGCGATTGCATCGTAATGATATCAGGCATGGCATCATCGCTGTTTTTTCACCTGAAGAGGTTTCTGAAAAAGCATTGGCTTTGACCGAAAATACTCAGAACAAAGTTTCATATTATGGGACCATATCATATATCCCCGCTTCATTTGGAGCACACTGTGCATCAGTCGTGTTGCGTGATTTGATTGGAGTACTACCAACAATGAAAAAGCGCAAATGAAACTATCCTCAATAAGCATAGAAAGACCCGTCCTCAGCATTGTGATGTCCATTGTTATTGTACTCTTCGGCATCATCGGCTTTACCTATTTGGGAGTCAGAGAATTTCCTGCGGTAGATCCACCTGTCATAACTGTCAATGCGGCATATCCCGGAGCAAATGCGGATGTGATTGAATCAAAGATCACCGAGATTCTCGAAGAATCGATCAATGGAATTGCAGGGATCACATCACTCACTTCCATCAGTCGTGATGGTGCGAGCACAATTACGGTAGAGTTTTCCCTTGAAAGCGATTTGGAAACCGCAGCAAATGATGTCCGCGATCGTGTTGCGCGTGTGCAAAGACAATTACCTGCAGACATGGATCCACCTGCTGTGTCAAAAGCAGATGCAAATTCTGATGCTATCTTGGTGGTGACAGTGCAAAGCGATCAAAGGAATCTTCTGGACATTTCCGATATCGCCGCGAATACCATCAAAAAACAATTGCAAACCATTCCCGGTGTATCAGAAATTCGCATCTGGGGCGAAAGAAAATATGCAATGCGTCTATGGATGGATCCTGCCAAGTTATCTGCATATGGCTTAACACCGTTGGATATCAAATCAGCATTGGACAAAGAAAATGTGGAGCTCCCATCCGGAAGCGTGGAAGGAAATACAACGGAAGTCACTGTCCGAACACTGGGAAGATTTTCAACAGAGGAAGAATTCAATAATCTCATAATTCGCTCCATTGATGGTCGCATGATTCGATTTTCGGACATCGGTCGGGCAAGTCTTGAAGCAGAAAATATCAAAACAATTTTACGAACAGATGGACAACCAATGTTCGGTGTGGCGATTACACCGCAGCCCGGATCAAATCATATTTCAATTGCAAAAGAGTTTTACAAAAGAATCGAGCTCATCAAAAAAGATTTACCCGATGACCTAAAACTGAAAGTGATACTTGATACCACCGTTGCCATCAAAGATTCACTGAACGAAGTCATAGAGACCTTGATCATTGCATTTGTGCTTGTGGTGTTGATTCTCTTTCTATTTCTAAGAGATTGGAGAACAACAATCATTCCTGTGATTGCCATTCCTATTTCTCTGATTGGCACATTCTTTTTGATGTATGTCTTGGATTATTCAATCAATGTTCTGACACTCCTCGGTATTGTTCTTGCTACGGGCCTTGTTGTGGACGATGCAATTGTAGTGTTAGAAAATATATTTGCCAAAACTGAGCAAGGATTAACTCCTCTGCAAGCAGCTCATGAAGGTTCAAAAGAAATTTTCTTTGCCGTGCTTTCCACAACCATCACTTTGGCTGCGGTTTTTCTTCCCATTATTTTTCTTCAAGGTTTGACCGGGAGATTATTCAGAGAATTCGGTATCGTGATTGCGGGATCTGTATTGATTTCCGCATTTGTTTCTTTGACTCTCACTCCAATGATGAGCAGTCGATTAATCAAGGTTCAATCACAGCATGGAGTAATCTACAATAGCATCGAATCATTGTTGAATCGCTTGCTTGCAGCATATCGGAGTTCACTTCGCTCATTCATCAAGAATCCTATTCCTTCGCTGATTGTCACTATTGCATCATTCGGCATGATATGGGTTTTTGGAAAAACACTCAGTTCTGAAATCGCGCCTTTGCAAGACAAAAGCAGGATGAGAGTGAGTGCAACGGCACATGAAGGCGCTACATTTGAATTCATGGATGGATATGTTACTTCAATTTCCAAACTTTTAAAAGATTCAATCCCTGAAGTACAATCCTTACTAACCGTCACATCCCCAAGTTTTGGAACAAGTTCGACTAACACTGCATTCGTCAGATTATTTCTTTCGGATCCCGAACAAAGAAAACGCACTCAGATGGAAATCGGTGATTATGTCACACAGTTGGTAAAGGAATTACCCCAGGCAAAAGGACTGGTTATTCAAGAGCAAACCATTTCCACGGGTGGGGCTGGTATTGGAGGATTACCTGTTCAATTTGTGATACAAGCAACAGACATAGAACGATTGCGGGCAATCCTACCCACCTTTTTAGAAGAGGCAGCGAAAAGTCCGGCATTTGCCGTGGTTGATGTCAACCTGAAATTCACCAAACCTGAATTACGACTCGGTATCGACAGAAACAAAGCAAGAAGTTTGGGGATTAGCACATCGGATATTTCTCAAACACTACAATTTGCTCTTGCAGGTCAACGCTATGGATATTTTGTCAAAGATGGAAGACAATATCAAGTGATTGGCCAAGCAAGAAGACCCGAACGCAATGATGTCACCGATATAAAATCAATATATGTCCGATCTGCAGAAAACAACCTCATCCAATTGGATAATGTTGTCAATTTCGAAGAAAGTAGTGCTCCACCTTCTGTATATCATTATAATCGAGCGGTTTCCGCAACGGTGTCAGCAGGCCTAGCTCCCGGATATACTCTTGGGGATGGTATCAATGCCATGCGTTCCATTTCCGACAATGTATTGGATCCATCATATAGCACGGCATTGACGGGTACCTCTAAAGACTTTGAAGAAAGTTCTTCTAGTTTGCTCTTTGCTTTTCTTCTTGCATTGATATTGATCTATCTGGTTCTTGCTGCGCAATTCGAAAGTTTTCTCGATCCTCTCATCATATTGCTTTGCGTACCAATGGCATTGGCAGGGGCAATGTTCACATTATGGTATTTCAATCAAACATTGAACATATTTAGTCAAATCGGCATCATCATGTTGATCGGACTTGTCACAAAAAATGCAATTCTCATCATTGAATTTGCTCATCAAAGAGAACAAGAATTACCTTCATTCGAAGCAGTAATTGATGCCGCCACAAGTAGATTTCGTCCCATTCTCATGACTTCATTTGCAACCATACTTGGTGTATTGCCGATTGCATTGGCAATAGGCGGAGGATCAGAAAGCAGAATATCAATGGGTATTGCTGTTGTTGGTGGCTTGATATTCTCACTGATCTTGACTTTGTATACTATTCCCGGTTTCTATGTAATTGCATCGCGCTTTGGTTCATCAAACACAAAACACTTATGATCACACAATTTGGATTACGCATCATTACAATGATCATCCTTTCAATCATGGGATTGAATTTCGCACAAGCACATTCTGCTAAAGCCAAAAAAGGGATGGTTGTTTCCGCTTCTTCACTTGCTTCAAAAGTTGGTTTATCGATTTTAAAAAAAGGTGGCAATGCTATTGATGCAGCCGTTGCTACAGGATTTGCACTTGCTGTTACATATCCCGGAGCAGGCAATATTGGTGGCGGAGGTTTTCTAATTGCGCAATTGAAGAATGGACAATCCATCGCTATCGACTTTAGAGAAAAGGCGCCGAAACAATCAACAAAAGGCATGTTTCTAGACGCTCGTGGAAATGTGATGAATGATAAAATTCGTGAAGGAGCCTTGGCTTCGGGTGTTCCGGGATCTGTTGCCGGACTTTTGGATGCACTTTCCGCCTATGGTACAATGTCTGTGAAGGAAGTATTGGCACCCGCAATCGCATTGGCTGAAGAAGGATTTATTCTTGATGCATCAATGATTAAGCAATTCAACAAGGATATGTCTTTGTTCAAGAAATTTCCATCCACCATGAAAGTAATGACCAATAATGGCATTCCATACAAAGTTGGTGATCGCTGGAAACAACCGGATCTTGCCCGAACATTGAAATTGATAGCCGAAAAAGGAAAAGATGGTTTTTACAAAGGAGCTATTCCATCATTGGTTTCCAAGGCAATGGCTAAGCATGGTGGAATCATCACCGAAGAAGATTTCGCGGAATATAAAGCTGTCAAGAGGCAAGTAGTGAAAGGCTCATATAGAGGTTATGATGTAATCAGTATGTGTCCTCCAAGTTCAGGCGGAATAGCACTTCTGCAGATGCTTAATATTTTGAGTACATACACATTCAAAAAAGATGAATGGCATTCACCAAGACATGCACATGCAATGCTCTCTGCCATGAAATTCGCCTTTGCCGATAGGACAGTCCACTTGGGAGATCCAGATTTCACGCAAATTCCCTATCGCATGCTCCTATCGCAAAAATATGCCGATCGACTCGCAGCAAGAATTCCCCAAAACACAGCTATTCCTTCTTCATCTATCTCGGCAGGTGATCCAAAGACCTTTGCCAAAGAAAGCGATGAAACAACGCATTATTCCGTTTTGGACTCTTCGGGCAATGCTGTGAGCGTCACAACGACTATCAATTCATGGTTTGGCTCCGGTTTCATAGCGGAAGGAACAGGGTTTTTCCTCAACAATGAAATGGATGATTTTGCGGCCAAGCCTAATACCCCGAATCAATTCGGCGTGATGGGCGGCGATGCCAATGCCATCCAACCGGGCAAAAGAATGCTTTCCAGCATGACACCGACTATTGTCTTGCGTGAAGGGAAACCCCGATTGATTCTTGGTGCTCCCGGTGGATCCACCATTATAACCACAGTCCTTCATATTCTGACAAATTGTTTGGATTTCGGCATGCCAATTTCCCAGGCCGTCAAAGCACCAAGATTCCATCATCAATGGATGCCGGACAATATCGATTATGAAGAAGGAGCTTTTTCAGCAGGAACAATGAAAACACTTCAAAACATGGGATATGCATTCGGTAAAAAACGTGTGATCGGCATTGCAGAATGTATAGCGGTGAATCCCTGGGAAGGCCTTATTTTAGGGGCATCGGATACACGACATCACAGTAATGGAACGGCCGAGGGTTGGTGACATCTATTCCGTCAAAGAAACAATTTTTCCCCTATAGCGTCAATAAACGCTTCAACATGTATTTACACAGACAATCATGAGTTCTCAATCAGATATCGCTTCAGTTCAATCAATGGCTGAGGCAAGCAAAACAATTCAACAAGAAATTTCCAAAGCAATCATTGGTCAACATGACATCATCGAACAATTGCTGATTTCATTATTTTCCCGAGGACATTGTCTGTTGGTAGGTGTGCCGGGTCTTGCAAAAACTTTGCTCATTCGAACATTGTCCAAATCATTGAACCTATCATATAATCGCATTCAATTCACCCCTGATTTGATGCCAAGTGATATCACTGGCACGGAAGTGATTGAAGATGATGTGTCAACAGGAAAAAAACAATTCCGATTTGTGAAAGGCCCAATCTTTTCCAATATCGTTCTCGCAGATGAGATAAATCGTACTCCCCCAAAAACACAAGCAGCGCTGCTTGAAGCAATGCAAGAGCATTCAGTTACAAATGGTGGCAAAACATATCAATTGGAGCAACCTTTCTTTGTACTTGCTACACAAAATCCAATTGAACAAGAAGGAACATATCCTTTGCCCGAAGCGCAGCTCGATCGCTTCATGTTTAATTTATGGTTGGATTATCCCAGCGAAGCCGAGGAAGCAGACATTGTTAGAACAACAACAACGGAAATAGAACCAGAGATCAAACCAGTGCTCAATGCATCGGATATCATGCATTATCAGGATATAGCGAGAAAGATTCCTGTTTCAGACAATGTTATCAACTATGCTGTTTCACTTGTCCGAGCTACACGCCCTCAAACAACTTCATCAAAAACGGTCAAAGATTTATTGAGCTATGGAGCTGGTCCGCGTGCTTCACAATATCTGGTTCTTGGAGCAAAAACACGAGCAGCCCTACGCGGGTCATTCACGCCGGAAATTGATGATATACGCGCAGTTGCAGAACCCGTATTGAGACATCGAATTGTTACGAATTTCAGCGCGGAAGCAGATAATATCACACCATCTCATATCATCTCGATGCTGCTTAAGGAATTGTAAGCATCTACGAAAACATGCAACAACTTACTTGTCTCGACATAACTTTCGGATTGCTCACATGAAATGCCTCATGTCATTCTGCCTTATCCTACTGGGCCTGTCCATATCTTCATGCTCCATAAAAGATTCCAAGCAATCACTCCAGGAACTCTTTGCTGATCACAAAGAATTTTCAATGCGATCATATCCTGAAGGTGCAACATATGATGGAGATCATCGCTATGATGATAAGCTTACCGATCTATCCGAAAAAGCAATAAAACAACGATTTGATTCTCTTCGTGCTTTTCTTGTAAGAGCGCAAGACATCGACATAACTTCATTGCATGGAGAAGACTCATTGTCCTTGATTTTGTTCAGACAAAATCTGAATGAACATCTGGAATCAGAGCAATTCAATCTTCATTATATTCCTCTTACACAGCAAGATGGAATACATATTGGGTTTCCACAAATCATCGAATATCATCCTTTCAAGACTGTCAAGGACTATGAACATTATATAGCCAGATTGAATGCATTCCCACAACAAGTAAATGATGTCATCGCCAACATGAATAAGGGAATCAAAGCAAAATTCTTGGCACCCAAGTTTTCAATTCAGCAAATATTGGATCAGATTTATCCCTTTTTTACCCAAGATCCTGATAGCTTGCCCTTTGCACAGCCTTTGGATCAATTTCCGCCCACATTCACAGATAAAGAAAAAAAGGCAATTCGTGACAAAGTGATATTGGCTATCAATGCTTCAATCATGCCGGCATATTCCGATTTGCATAAATACTTGTTATTCGAATACATGGATCATGCTCGCACAATAGATGGCGTTCAATCATTGCCGCAAGGAAAGCAATTGTACAGACACATGATTCGCCGTGAAACCACGATGAACATGAATCCTGATTCAATTCACGGACTTGGATTACGCGAAGTAGCTCGTATTGATAAGGAAATGCAATTTGTATTGAATGGGCTTGGCTTTAAAGGGAATACCGAACAATTCAGAAAGCAACTCATCAAAAGTTCGGACAATTTCTATAACAGTAAAGAGCCAATGATGGATG
>SXZI01000147.1 GCA_005788035.1 Bacteroidota bacterium | reverse complement strand
CTACAAGTAGAATCCTTTGCTTATGAAAGTGAAGGATTTTTCTTTTTTTGGCGATTATGAAATGGAACTGTTATTGTTGAGAGTCTATTTCTCGCCTAAACCATAGAACCATATAGTTTTTTTATATTCCTTCCCCTTTAGCTTCATCCCTCCAACGCTTCCATTGAGCAACACTTTACATTCGTTCATAATCTTTACTTGCCTGTCAAATCAATTATACCTTAGCGGAAGAATCTTATTCATGCCACAACATATTTCTTGAATCAATGAAAGCAGTCATGATGGAATTTAGATTGTGAAGTTAGAACACATGAATTGTCTTATTAGAAGATGTAAGACAAATGAGAAATCTTCATTCTGTCTTATCAAACAAAAGGCACACACTTCTTCGAGATTTCAAAGTATGCATCATGCTTTTTATTCATTTGTATTTTTATTCATTGATTGAAAAAGCGATTGAAAAGATCGGCCTGAAAAACCATTTTCTCATTAGTGTACACTATTATTAACTTATTTCGTTTATGATACTGGGCTATTTTTTAACTCATGCATGGCTGATACACAGGGGTTCAGCAAAGGAGATGTACTATGGAAAGAGCAAGATGTATGGTAATTATTGTTCTTATGGTATTATTGGCAGGGTGCGTGACACATGCTCCCTATCAGGGTAGACCATTTATCAAATGGGATCATAATGGGGTGATCAATTCATTCGACAAAGCTTCTGCGTATACCGCCACATTCATTGCAAGAAGTAATGATGAAGAAATGCCTATCATTGAATTCCAAGGTAAACAGCTACCATATAATCCTATCGGATTGTTTCAGGATAATTCCGATATCAAAACATTCAGGGTAAGGGTTCCCGGTCCACTGCCTGAAGGAACATATACAATGAGTGCCAAACAAACAGTAAATGGTATAATGGCACAAGATCAACTCATGATGCATATTTTCCCCACTCGATTGGCAGAAATAACAACAATGGAGGGTGAGACAATTCGCAGTGAAGAAGAAATCACCGGCTTGATAAAAAGTCTTTCAAAGGGTGATGCAGTTGAGTTTTGTGCAGTTCCAAGTTCAGGGCATGTCATACCCACGAATCAATTCAGAACATACATTAAAGGCACTGTAAATGAGCAACCAATCATTGGTTTGCATGTTCATTTTGCGGACAATTATTATATCGGTCCTAATGCAATGAATATTGGTGCAAGAATTATCTGGCAAGATCCAAATGATCAATCCACGGTTGTTCAATTATTCCCAACTGATGGTTCAGAATATCTTGAATCACTACCAGGTGTAAAAAGACCACGTATTATTTGTGGTGATATATCTCGTATTGTTGATGAACAAGATCCAATATTTTTCATTTCATGCGACGTGAAAGCTCCAATATATTCAGACATGACAACAAATGTGAAAAATGTCTCATTTGAAATAAAAGAGCAAAACATCAAGGGATATAAAGTCATTTCTTATGGCCAACCACAATTGGTCAATGGGAAATGGCAGATGGGATTCAAACTTGATGGATTGCTCCCCGTACCGAGAGGTACAGGTGGTACCATCAACATAAAAATCAAAGCTAGTGCCGTAACTCCAGTCGGTGAAACATCACCAGAAGCAGTCAAGTCCTGCAAATTCAATGTTGTATACTAAAATTATGTAATCGGGGAAATATCATGAACACCATCATTAAAAATCTATGCGTCTGCACTTGCGTGGCGCTATGCTTCTCACCGCCAATCATATCAGGAAACAAAAATCCCGAAGCGCAGAGAGTTCTTCAACATGTGAATGAACGAACAAATTCAAATACGCGCATTTATAAAATCATGCTTGATGCAGAACAAGAAGAGGCATTTCACAAAACATTCAAACTTATTGAACCAAAGCCAACTCTTGAAGCCAAGAAATCAAAGAAAAAGGACATCATTTCTGAAGCTTTGGATGAAGGTGAAAAAGATTTGGCAAGGTATCTAAAAGAAAATGGAGCAGGAACAATGAATGAGTTCGATGCAGAATATGCTCGATTCTACATTCAATATCAAGCATGGAAAAATGAACAATTTAATTGTGTCTATGTTATAACAATAGCGAAGAAGCGTGATAAATTTACAATATTAAGTGCCGTAACGGGCTTTGTTTCTCATCCTTCACAAAAGCAAGAACACCTTGAATTTAGAACAGTATTTACATCAAAACAATTGGATTCATTGAATTGGTTGGGTACTATTCCGGGATCTGTCAGCGATGAACTCAAGCGCATAATCATTCGTATGGATGCAGAAGACATCACCACATTACCAACCAGACCTTCAAGAGTGCAAAGAGACGAAATGGCAAGGAGTCGATTGGCCCATGCTGTCGAGCATAATGTCAAAGACATACAAATCTTCAGTATTCCTCATGAAGAATTTCAAGTAGTTCATGCTTCATTGACGCCATCGAACCCAACAATGACGGCAGAAGCGAATGCCTCCAGAAAAAAGGATATCATCATGGATGGCATTGATGAAGGAGAGTCTGATATTGCAACTTATATCAAACTCAATGGGGGCAGCCAAATGAATAATAATGATCGTGAATTTGAAAAATATTATAGGATGCTTCAGAAGTATACCGACGGAACTTTCGAATCCGCATATATCATCACTAACAAATTCACTTCATCAATTGAAGTTCTTGGTTTACTGTTGAATGGCATATGCATTCCACCAACAAAGATTAAAGATTGCCTACATAATCCCAAAAGAACCCTCCTTGCCAAGGAATGTGCTCTGACAACTGTACAATCACAACATTGCACACTTTTAGATTATTTGAACAAACTCATCAAGAAATCAACTTGTAAGAAAGTATATCCGTAAAAAAAACTCCGCAGGCAATCTGCGGAGTTTTTTTATTCAGTTACATATCGTTTGAGCCGAGTAACATAACCATTTACCCATCCGGCACTCCGTTCATCGTACCGGGCATACGTGATTGAATGAGCGAGCATACCCAAACTTGGAACATAATGATCTATACTTTCTTCAATTCCTGCATTTGAAACCTGGCCACTTGAAACAATCTGATACTTCAATGTGGATCTAAATTTCCTTCCACTGACTTGTAGTGTATCAATCATAAAGGATTGATCTCCAAAATATGTATGCTTATACATATACTCAAGCGATCCCCTTTTACCAGGTGCGATGTCAATAATTGTTTTGATTGTATCATTCGTCTCCGCAAGGGTAGTCATTGGCACTTTTACCCATATTGAAGATGATCCAAGAGTAATTTTTTTGAGTAGATCGTAATCATTGCTAATGGAAAAATACTCAATGTAGCTGGTATCGGGATATTGTGATCTCACAACATAGACATTTGATTTGCCGAACAGAATAGTATCGGCGCTCAATACCACACTAGTGAACTCTCTACTTGTACCCGAGACGCGATTCTCAAATCTATCGATCTCATAACTTTCATAGAAAAAAGTGCTTCCACTAACCGGTCCTTTTATTCTCATGGATCCGGGACCTAGCACACCGCTGCCTTCACAGCCCCAAAACATCAAAGTAAGAAACAAAACCAAACATAAACGCATGACTCACCCATACAGAATGTCCATAATCACAGGCAATATACTATTTTGCAGTCAATGGTTCATGTACTTGAAATCTAGTTTATTCATCCTTTTTGCAATAGGGTTTATTGATATGAACACAGCCACTTATTTTATACTCAGTATAATGATGTTCGCAACTTCATTGAACTGCACAGCTGAAAAACCACATCCTATTCCAATTAGCACAAAGGCACAAATACAAGAGTCAAAAATAGATGATATAATCATCACGGCCGTTGGCGACATAATGATGGGAACAAATTATCCCAATGAATCTTCAATGCCTCCTCGCGATGCGTATTTATTGAAGCCCGTAACAGATGCCTTAAAAAAAGGCGATGTGATCTTTGGGAATTTGGAAGGACCCGTTTTGGATAGCGGAGGAATACCTAAATCTTGCAGCGATCCTTCCACATGCTATGTGTTCAGGCAGCCATCATACTTTGTTCAGGAATTGAAGGATGCCGGTTTCAATATGCTGTCAATTGCAAACAATCATGTGGGTGATTTGGGAGAGCCAGGTAGAATCAACACCGTTTCAGTGCTTAAAAAGCATGATATGCGATTTGCGGGGCAAACATCATGTCCTTGGGACACGCTTCGAGTAAAGGGGCTGCTTGTGGGTATGACCGCATTTGCACCAAATAAAGGATGTCTCGACATCAATGACAAGCATGAGATACAAAGGATTGTAAAAAAACTTGATTCATTTTGCGATATCGTGATCGTGTCATTTCACGGAGGAGCCGAAGGACAAAGTCATACGCATGTTCCACGCAAGCATGAATTATTTCTTGGGCAGGATAGAGGAGATGTTTATGCATTTGCACGCCAAGCAATAGATGCCGGTGCCGATCTGGTATTGGGTCATGGACCACATATCACGAGAGCGATAGATCTTTACAAAGGAAGATTTATCGCATACTCAATGGGGAATTTCTGTACCTATGAAAAATTCAATATCAAGGGCATTTCCGGAATGGCTCCAATCTTTGCTTTACGAGTGACAAACAAAGGCGAATTCATTGATGGCACTGTTACGCCTACCAGGCAATTTGGAAGAGGTGGCCCTGTGATTGATGAAGAGAATTCCGTGATTGACGAAATCAAGCGTTTGACGAAAGAGGACATTCCTGAGGTTAACATTCAATTCAAAGAGAGAATATTCACCATCAACAATAAAGAGTAGAGTCGATGAAGAATACAAGAACCATCCATTCGATCATTCCACCACCACCGCCTCATTTTGTAGGAGATGGTTTTCGAGTACATAATTTCTTTCCATCACAAGTGGAAGGTGGCATGACAAAGACCGATCCGTTTTTGTTATTGGATTATGGATCTCCACATGTATTTGAGCCCTCGGAACATCTACGAGGAGTTGATGTGCATCCACATCGGGGTTTTGAAACCGTTACATTCGCTTTCAAGGGTAGTGTTGCTCATAAAGACAGTTCAGGTGGAGGGGGAATCATTTCTGAAGGAGACATTCAATGGATGACTGCAGGTTCGGGTGTTCTACATGAAGAATTTCATACCGAAGAATTTGCAAGAACCGGAGGCGAATTTCACATGGCTCAATTGTGGGTAAATCTCCCTGCAGAGCATAAGATGACAAAGCCAAAATATCAAGCAATCAAACATGAGAGCATTCCGAGATATCATGATTCACATTGTGAAGTGGAAGTTGTGTCGGGTTCACATGGTAATGTAAAGGGAATTGCCTCTACATTCACAGATATTGATACGTTGATTGTTTCGCTCAAAAGCGGTGGAAGATTTGAACATGAATGTCCATCATCCCATACAGCCATCGTTCTCAACATTGAAGGAGGTGCAATCATCAGCGACAAACACGATTTGCCCGTTCATCATTGCGCAGTATTGGCCAATGACGGGGAAGTCATTAGCATTTATGCAAAAGAGGATACTCGACTATTGGTACTTGTGGGAAAACCATTGAGGGAATCGATAGTTGCGGCAGGGCCATTCGTCATGAACACAAGAGAAGAAATCATGCAGGCATATCATGATTATTCATCGGGGATTTTTGGAACTTTATAATTAGTTCAATAGTCGTGAAAGAAATGTACCCGGCCTGATGCAAGACTTGAATACTTCCATCGGTAATGTATATCGAACGGGATACATCAGATATTCACACTGTTCATGCATTCCGAAAACATTTAAATAATCAAATGTTATGGACGTACGATTTGGGTAGAGAACAATATTGTCCAGATGTAATTCCTCATCCAAATTCATTCCACAATCTGTCATAGTTGCCAATTCATCTTCACCATATTGCTTGAGCTGATTCAGTGCTTCTTCTTCAGCATGCGCATCCGCTGATATTTTTGTTTTTGCAAATGCATGATCAATCAAATAATCTGTCATTTGTATTTCCTTATTTTTCATGAGATCAATCACATGAAATGAAATCCAGGGGCGATGATTGTCAATACGTTCTCTATACACTTTGATTGATGCTATACCTTTTCTCACCATGAGATATTGTATATCTGAAACACTATCTTTCAATCCCTTCCCTTTTCTCAAAATGGCCGGATCAATCTGTAATTGCATGTATTTTGCATACAGAGTATCAGTTGGGAATAATATAATATCGGCTCCATATCCTTTGGAGGGTTTCCAAAAACCCATCATTCCTTGATCAGTCATTTGCAAAGAGAATTGTTCTTTGACTGCGGTCTTTCCAGACATCACCTTTAACTTGATTCCATTTTGTGTTTTTTCACCTTTCAACAGAATTGTATCCATATCCATGCGATTCACATACCAGCCATCATACTTTCCCGCTGTGCTTTCATGAATTTCCATCCATATTGGTGTGATCGGCCCGGTGCTATCCGGATCCATCCAACCTTCATATACTTCACAAAACAAGGTATATGGTGAAAAAAAGGCTAATATCAGCCCAGCGAGAACATGATAGATGATTTGCAGTGGTTTCATTGCGATGGTTTTCCCCATTGCTTTACGGATTATCTGAATTTTCACGAATTTGCAGACTGCAATTTGCATGAATTATCATCCTTAAACAACAAGACATCACAAGCAATGAAAGAAACTCCCTTGATGCGGCAGTATAAAGAAATGAAAGCAAAGAATCCGGATGCGGTGATGCTATTCAGAATGGGTGATTTCTTTGAGACATTCGAAGATGATGCCGTCATTGCAGCACGCGTATGCGGAATAACTCTCACCAAACGAAATAATGGCGATGCAGGCGAAGTGCCGCTTGCAGGATTTCCCCATCATCAGCTTGATACATATCTTCCCAAATTGGTAAGAGCCGGCTATCGCGTTGCCGTTTGCGAGCAAGTTGAGGACCCCAAGCTTGCAAAAGGAATTGTCAAGAGAGATGTGATTGAAGTTGTCACGCCCGGAATAGGATTGTACGATAAGCTTCTTGATGCGCAGAATAATACTTATATCGCATCACTTTCTGTACATACACATAAATCAGGTTTCCTGGTATATGGCATTGCAATCGCAGACATTTCCACAGGTGAATTCCAAACAACTGAAATTGCTCGACATTCTCTGGAATCGGTATTGGAATTGTTTTCTCCTGCTGAGATCATCGTTTCAAAAACACTTGCAAGAGAATTGGATGAAGTATTGCATGACTTGCCTTTTGAACCTGCGATCACGAAGAGAGAGGATTGGATTTTCGAAGTGGATTTTGCGAAAGATGTATTAATCAGGCATTTCAACACTGCCACTTTGAAAGGTTTCGGATTGGAAGAGATGACTGCTGGCATGATGTCTGCAGGTGCATGTCTACAATACATAAATGAAACTCAAAAAAAATCAGCCAATCAAATACAATCAATCTCCATTTTTGATCATGGTGATTTCATGTTGCTGGATCATGCAACAAGAAGAAATCTCGAAATACTCTCATCCATTCATGATCAAAAACATGGTTCATTATTGTCGGTGCTCGATCATACATCAACACCCATGGGAAGCAGATTATTCAAACGTTGGGTTGCGCGTCCGTTAAGAAACAAAGCTGTGATAGATGCACGACTTACCTGCGTCAGATCATTATGCAATAATCAATCATTGATCGATGTCATTCGAGAACAACTCAAAACTATTGGTGACTTAGAAAGACTGATCACGAAAGTTTGTGCCGGAAAGGCAGGCCCTCGAGACATGATCGCACTTAAAAATGGACTCTTGCAAATCCCCGTGATTCGCGAAGAGGTACATTCGATTCCCATAGACTTATTCCAATCCATTGCAAAACGACTTCATGATGTTCATTCTTTAACAGATTTGATTGGGCTTGCATTAAGAGAAGATGCTCCCGCACAACTTGGCTCCGGTATTGCGTTCAATCATGGATTTTCCATAGAACTTGATGGTTATCTTGAAGCTTTGCATTCGGGTAAGGATTGGATTCGAGATTATCAGGAAAGGGAAAGACAATCAACAGGGATAAGCTCTCTTAAGATTGCGTCAAACAATGTATTTGGTTATTATATCGAAATCAGCAATACTCATAAAAATAGAGTACCTGAAGATAGATATCAGAGAAGACAGACACTTGCGAATGCAGAGCGCTACATCACTCAGGAATTAAAGGATATTGAAACCAGCATTACTTCAGCAGATGAAAAGATTGCATCCTTGGAGCAGGTTCTTTATCAAGATCTACGCAATTCCATCATGCAGCATACTGAAGCAATTCAATCCATTGCAGGAGCGATTGCAGAACTTGATTGCTTAAAGAGTTTTGCTTCTGTCTCAATTGCTTATCGATATGTGGAACCCCAAATTGGCGATGACACGGAATTACGCATTGTTTCTGGTAGGCATCCGGTTGTTGAGCGCAATCTATCTCCGGGCAATCCTTTCACGCCCAATGATACATTGTTCAATGAACAAGAAAGACTGCATATCATAACCGGACCCAATATGGCCGGCAAGTCTTGCTATTTACGTCAGGTTGGACTCATAGTCCTGCTGGCACAAATCGGGTGTTTTGTTCCCGCGGATTCAGCTCACATAGGAATAGTGGATCGTATTTTCACGCGTGTTGGAGCTCAGGATAATATTTCTGCAGGAGAAAGTACATTTCTTGTTGAAATGCAAGAAGCCGCTAATATCATGAACAATGCGACATCAAGAAGCTTGCTCTTGCTAGACGAAGTAGGAAGAGGCACTGCAACATTTGATGGCATTTCAATTGCATGGGCTATCGCCGAGCATGTTCATGACATCACGAAATCAAGGATGTTGTTCGCCACACATTATCATGAACTTACATCACTTACAGATCATCTGGATCATGCATTGAATTATAAAGTTGAAGTGAAAGAAGTTCAGGATACAATTTTGTTTACCCATAAAGTTGTTCCGGGTACCAGCGATCATTCTTTCGGGATACATGTTGCGCAAATGGCAGGTTTACCACCTTCAATCATATCAAGAGCATCAGCCTTGCTGAAAGGAATGGAAGGTGATAAACAACATTTGCATATACCTCAAGAAGATGTCCCTAAAGAACGAAATGCAGGGCAAATGTCAATCTTTGAGATTCGTGATGATGCACTTCGCAGATCACTGTTGGATTTGGATCTCAATCAACTAACTCCCCTTCAAGCATTCGAACATCTCTTACGATTGAAGAAAGAAGCAGAACAATCCTGACAAGGATTAAAATGCGATGCTTATAGTTCTAACACCTTTTAACACAAGAACCAATGTGTATTTGGGATGGTTTTGTTCTGTGATAAAATTACATACCTCTAAGCACTATGCAATTCCCCATTAATCTAATGCATATTACCCAATTAATCAATTGAGGTTGGACTTTAGCAATGGATTCTACAAAGTAAAAAATGAGTGATTACCTATTTCTTGCTTGTTTCAATAATTCTCTAGTTTGAAGTCTTTGCTCTCGGCGGAGCGTAGCTTCTTCAAAGCGCCGCTTGTCTTCTGTAGTGGCAGGATCGATTGGTGGCACTTGCAGTGGTTTCCCATATTGATCAATGG
>SXZI01000146.1 GCA_005788035.1 Bacteroidota bacterium | reverse complement strand
TTCCAAGAAGGGTTAACCAATCGGCAAGTGAATATGCCATCGAGATATTATACGTTAATTCATCAGAGTTTATTGAATTAAAATTCGTGATCCCAGCCGATACCAATAATTGATTGATTGGTCTATGAATCAAAGAGCCATTGAAACGTATTGAGCTTGTACCAAATTCAGAATATCGGAATGCACCCCCTAGCCATGTATTGTTTTCGATAATATTGAAACCTAATCCCCAATAAAAACTAAATGGTATATACGGTGAAGTTGCTTGTGCACTTCTATCGGATATCAAACCAAATCCAACACCATCCTGCGAATAGAATCCGCCAACCTGTTTGTCATAAGTGAAGTTTCGTGTATATGGAAGCACAAGTACAAGATCGGAATTCGTACCGATACCCAATAATGCTGGATTCCAGCCGACGGATGTTGCATCATTGAATAATGTGAGAGGTCGATTGGTAAAACGCTCAGGAATGAATGAACCCTGCGCAAAAACCGATTGTGAAATTCCCAATACAAATAAAAGAAGTAGTACCACTTTCTTCATATACCGCCCTGGATTTACAAAAATATTCACCGTATATTCACAAGAAAAAATGGTTGATGTGAATATTCATTCAATCAATCGTTTTTCATTTTTCTTATCATGTATTCAATGATTGAACTTTTCAGCAACCAATCTGTGTGAACTCCACCCTTCTGTTTTGCTCCCTTCCGGCAGGTGTATCATTACTTGAAACAGGTAATTCCTCACCAAAACCTTGTGCAGACAAACGAATTGGATCTATGCCCTTATCAACCAAAAAATCCATGACAGATTGAGCTCTTTTTTGGGAGAGGTTCAAATTATAATCATTCGTTCCATTACTGTCTGTATGAGCATTTAAGCGGACGCAGACATTGGGATTTTTGTCCAAATAGGAATACAATACATTTAGCTCTTCTTTACTTTCTTCTTTTACTTCCCATCGGTCATAATCAAAAAAAACCTTTCGAAGTTTATATGTTTTACCAGTTGTTGCTGCACCATCTTTGCTAGATATCGAAGTGCTTGCCAACTTATCTGACAATGGTTCTTCAGCTTCCTCGAATGGAGGATCTTCATCCGTTTCTTCCGGCATCGATTTTTTAGGAGTTGACTGTTCAGATTCTTCATCATCAAGCCATGAATCTTCATCATCCGGTTCGGACTTTTTTGGCGCAGTTACAGGTGCCTCATCGGGTTTTGCTTTTTGTACACTTGTCGAGGTTGATTTAGGAATTGAAGCATCAGGATTTTCAGCCTCTTTATGCATGAAATTATCCTGCTGATTCAATACGCCGCCATCATAGATTGGACTGGGAGGCATGAGTCTTTCATGGCCAGGAATACCACATTTGCAATAGGGGCAACCAACAGGGTGATTATGCCAGTCATCAGTATTAATAGGATGATCTCCATGTCCGCCAATAGGTGGATGATCTCCATGTCCCACAACATGTGGATGACCTCCATGTCCATCCTGAATGTGGTGTGGACCACCACCCGGAATGATCACATCTCCACCTCGTTTCGAGGGGATATGCCCGCCCATCTTTCCATAAGGACAAGTCAAGCCGCTACATGTGCTTCGTGTGCAAGCTCTTCCCGGGCAGTCAACTTTTATACAACGGAATGCAGGGCAGCGAGCATCACCACAACGTTCACCCTCGCAACCACGAACCCCACATGCTTGTGTTCTGCATATAGGTCTAGGATAGCGATAGTGATCATAAGCAAAAAGATTATCATGATTGACTCTCAGCAAGATATTCCCACCATTGAATCTACCTGCAGAATTATTCAATGTGGATCCATCATTGAGTAGTCCCAATGAGAATACATCAAATGCCACTTCAAGTCCGAAACGAGCTTCACGGGCAACCGGATTGACCGAAAATGAAGTTATGATTCTTCTACGATTAATTGCGGCACTGATTCCGAATTCCGAAGAATGATTCTCTTCAAAATGCAATGGTGCATCTGCGCAATAACGCAATCTACCATACATGGAAAGCCAATCCCATGGAGTATAGGTTGTTGACAATTCATAAACGATGTCTTTTGTATTGACAGAATTCAGATTGGAAATACCGGCAGAAAGATAGAGTCTGTTATATGGATTATATATCACTGATCCACTATAGCGAACTGTTCTTCCACCAAATTCTGAATATCTGAATGAAGCGCCTGTCCACACATTATATCCGGGAACTTTGATACCCAAACCACCATAGAAACTCCATGGTACGAATGAGTAATCGGGCATACGCTCATTTCTCATTGATGTATATCCCAAACCAATCCCTTGAGAAGAAAAGAATCCGCCAACCAAACGGGTTGATTGCCATGTTCTATCATAGGGGATAACAAGCACAACATCGGTTTCACCGTTCATACCAAGCAAAGCTGGATTCCAGCCAACAGAAGTTGCATCATTCATTAATGTGAGAGGGCGATTGGTAAATCTATCCGGAGTGAATTGTCCACGTAATTCACTGCTAAACCCCAAAACAACGAGCATTAAAGCAAAGAAGTAAGAAAATGTTTTCATGAGTCATACCTGATTAAAAATGTCTTTTGTATAGATAAAGCAATCGCCTTGCCAAACTATGAAAAGTGGGCATAACTTTTCTGCAAAACATTGCAATCTTCTTGCATCAACGAGGTGAAAGTAAGGAATTGTATTGTTTGCTTTTTAATATTATGGCAGTTTTTTGAACTAAATAGTCATTATTGAAAAGTAATGGAATCATTTCTTTTGTATCTCGATATCTGGCTTGCATGAGCAAAGTCAATTTTCGAAGAATCTGCGTTTTCATTGCATTCAATCCTTTCAGCATATCCTTTTTGGATGAATTTCTAATATCACGCAGTTGCTTCGCATAAGCAGATGAATACCCGTTTTTTAGGGCAATACTATCGGATTTTTCCAAAAGTGCATATGGTTCAGGCAAGGGTAAGTCGTCTTGTTTTCCTAGCCATTGCTGTAATTTCTTGAGCTCTTTTTCACTTGCTTTCCAGTCTTTAGACAGTGTGTCGATATTTGCACAGTATTCACTGACAAAACGGAAGAGCAATTGTTCTTCATCAAGCATGGTCAACAGTTGGGAATTATAGGGTGATTCCAATACTGTATCAGGCGCGATGCCATGTCTTGAAGTGACCGGTCTGCCATTGGCGGTTTTAAATTGCACTTCTTTCCCTTCATTATCAATTGATTCTGAATATGTTGGAAGTTTCTGAATGCAGCGTCCGGAGGGCGTATAATATCTTGCTGTGGTCAGCTTCAGAGATTTGCTCCCGGGTAATGACATTACTGTTTGAACCAGTCCTTTTCCAAATGAACGCGAACCGAGGATGATTCCTCGATCCAAATCTTGAATTGCGCCCGCAACAACTTCACTTGCGCTGGCACTTTCTCCATCAATAAGTATGGCAAGTGGAATATTGGGCTCTTGGGGATTATACTGCGAGAGATAGACGCGCTCTTCTTCGGTGCTTCTACCCTTTGTGACCACTACGGTAGATTTCATTGGAACAAACAAATCGCAAATATCAACTGCTGATTCGAGTAATCCACCTGGATTTCCACGAAGATCCAAAATCAAACCGGAAAATGCAGGATGTTCTCTTCGAAAAAGTGCAAGCGTTCTTTTTACTTCGTCTTTTGTTCCGGATGAAAAACGTTCAATACTAATGTATCCTATGCTGTCATTCACCATGCCGGTGATTCCCAGTGATTTCACACGAATGATCTCACGCGTCAAAGTCACGCGAATGGTATCTGATTTTCCGGGACGAAGAAGAGCTACCTTTACACTCCCACCAACGCTTCCACGGCTGAAAGAACGAATAATGTTGGTTGTGTCATGTAATACAAATAATGTGTCCACATAGCAAATGCGATCACCCGGTTTCAATCCATTCTTTTCTGCGGAATATCCCGGATATACTTCCATAACCGTCAGCATATCATCAATCACGCCAATCACCATTCCGAATCCGGTATAGCTATTCGTTGACAATAATTCCATGTCATCTTCACCGCTATCATCAAGTATCTCGGAATATGGGTCAAGCGATGAAAGCATTGCTTTCGTGCCATCATTCACAAAACCCATTGGATCAACAGGGTCAACATAATGCAATGTCACTTCACGGAATACCGATCCAAACAACTCCAAAGCATTCGTGATTCTCAAGAATAAATCTTGATCGGAAAACTTGAATGCGATTGCTCCGGCGGTTATGCTTAGAATGGCAATAAATATCAATATGAGTTTTTTCATGCGAATGATTGAAACTGCAATGTGATGAATGAACAAATGGTAGTTAAAGCAATCAAATGAGAAAGAATTTCAGAATCAAGTCCGTACATATCAATCAATGCCATCGTAAGCACCATCGTCGGCATGCCGGATTCCATGATTAGTGCATGACCAATCCGGGGTTCAATCGAAAACAATGTTACGCATGCCAAAGCCATTGCCGGAGCCGCAAACAGACGAATCAATATTGCCGGAATCAGAGTGAAGACTGACTTCAATGTTGGTAATGTAAGTGCCATTCCGACTGAAATCATCATGATGGGAGGTACTGCTTTTCCGGCTATGTCTGAAACCTGCAAGACAAATTCCGGTAATGCAATCTCTTGAGT
>SXZI01000019.1 GCA_005788035.1 Bacteroidota bacterium | reverse complement strand
TATTTCTTGCTTGTTTCAATAATTCTCTAGTTTGAAGTCTTTGCTCTCGGCGGAGCGTAGCTTCTTCAAAGCGCCGCTTGTCTTCTGTAGTGGCAGGATCGATTGGTGGCACTTGCAGTGGTTTCCCATATTGATCAATGGCTACAAATGTCAAATATGCACTGGATGTATGTACTTGCACTCCATGCAATGGATCTTCCCGGAATACCTTTACACCGATTTCCATTGATGTTGAAAATGCTCTATTCACGCTGGCCAGTACTCGTACAACGTGACCAAGTTTGATTGGCTCGAAAAAGTTGATCACATCAACCGATGCAGTTACGCATACTTTTCCTGAATGCCGCATCGCTGCCAATGCTGCGGCGATGTCTATCCAATGCATCAGGCGTCCACCCAAAAGATTTCCCAATTGATTGGTATCATTAGGGAGTACAAGATTCGTCATTTCCACTGTTGATTCAGAGGGGGCTTTACCTTTGGCTTGATCATATTGTTGCATCACGGTCTCCTATCAATCATTGAGGAAGCATACGCTCGGAAGATTCGACGGAAGTTTTCAATGTTCCATTCGAAAATCGTTTTTTATAGATTTCAATCATAGAACGAGCATCATCATAACGTCTCAGAGCGATCAAAGATTCTATTTTTCCTGCAAATGCGGTTTCATAGTGCTCAGTATCTGGATAATCATCAATGATTGCATCATAATAAATAATCGCAGATCGATTGGAATACAATGATCGATATAATTCAGCTGTGATCAATTCTCGTTCAGCAAGCCTATTCCTTAATTCAACAATCTTCTTACCTGATTCCGCATAGAGCGAATCCAAAGGAAATATTGCCTGGAATTCAGAAAAACTAGCAATGGCTTTTTTTGTATAATCCTGATCTCTATCCGCCGGAGGGGATAATTCATAATAGCATAATGCAGTTTTAAAAAGCGCGGTTTTATTGAGAGGGCTTGAAGGGTAACTTCTTCTTACCATTCCATAATTGAATGCAGCCATCACATATTCTTTTTTTGCAAAACTTATCTCACCCAAATAAAACTGGGCATCATCGGCATATTGCGTTGTAGGGAATTGCAAACGAATAACATCAAATAGTCTTTGAGCCTCAAAATAATCTTCATCCTTAAAGGCTGCAACACCCGCATTATATGCAGTTTCCGCATCCATGATTTCCCCTGTTGTTTTCACACCCGCACAAGATTGGACAAGTAGAAATCCAAAGCATACAAGCATAACCAGCATTTCTGTGGTAATGATGGCACTGAGTCGATATTTCATTCTGATGATCATATAGCAAAATTAGACTTTTTATGACTAATGGCGTATTTTACAAGGAATTTCATTCCAATCTTTATGATCATCACGGATACAGCGATAATTTTGCATGGACGCAAATACAGCGACACAAGCAAAATCATCCATGCTTATACAAAAAATCATGGCAAAATTTCCGTGATTGCAAAGGGTGTGCGAAGTGCCAAGAATACAATGGGGAGTTCAATTGAAGCATTGCGGTGCAGCTCTATAACATGGTATCGATATCCAAACAAAGATTTGCATCTGCTTAAATCAGCAGAAATAGCCATACCATTGCATAATCTTACTTCCGATTATGATAGATTGATGAGTGCCATGGGCATCATCGAGATCCTTTCGGGTACACAAGAACCTGAAGAACCCAATCCGAGTATTTTTGAATCTGCCATACAGGCTTTGATGGCTTTGAATGAATTTCGTTGCCAAGAAGCACCGTATGCAATCACCTTGTTATTTCTGATGCAATTGGCCGCTATAATGGGATTTGCAATACATGTGCAATCTTGCCCGATAACAGGCGAGCTAATACAGAGGAAGGAAGGTGAAACTGTTTTTTCTTTGGATAAAGGTGGTGTATTAAGCGATGGCATCATCAATCCCTCCGGAGAAACCATATTGCTGAATTCATCGGCAGTCGGTATCTTGCAAGAAATGGAGCATGCCCAATTCGAAACATGTTCTTTACATATTCCATTGCAGGAACAAATAACCTTGCTAAACCTTTTTCAGCGATACTTTTCATATCATAGTCATAAGTCATATCGTTGGAACACATATCCTCCGGGGATTACCACTCCTTGATATATTATGATACTTGATATCCTCATTACATTGTTTCTGGTTTTTCTGAATGGCTTTTTTGTGGCCGCGGAATTTGCGATTGTGAAAGTTCGGCTTTCACAAATCGAGATTCGTGTCCGTTCTGGGAGTTTTCTGGCAAAAATTGCGAAAAACATCATAGAACATCTGGATGCTTATCTCTCAGCTACTCAATTGGGGATTACCCTTGCAAGTTTGGCTCTTGGATGGATTGGAGAAAGCGTTGTTGCTGAACTTGTCATTACAGCCATGGCTTCGTTCGGATATACCCCGAATCCTGAACTTGCTCATGGAATAGCCCTTCCAATTGCATTCATCATCATCACATTTCTACATATCGTATTGGGCGAGCTTGCTCCGAAATCGCTTGCGATTCAAAGATCCGAAGCCGTCGCACTTGGAATATCAATTCCTCTAAAGGCATTCTACATACTATTCAGACCATTCATATGGGCATTGAACAGTGTCGCCAATTTACTTCTTGCATTGATTGGAATTCAATCAGTAAAAGAACAAGATTTGCATAGTGCCGAAGAATTACGATATCTTATTGAAGAAAGCTCTAAGAGCGGAATGATTGAGCTCAATGAACAAGAAATGATCGAGAATGTTTTTGTCTTTCAAAAGACGATGGCATCCGAAATCATGATACCCAGGGGCAAAATCATTGGTCTTGAAATTAGCATGAATCCGGAAATGATTGTCGAGACCGTTATTGAACAGGGATATTCACGCATGCCTGTTTATAAAGAAACATTGGATAATATCATCGGGATCGTTTATGCAAAGGATTTACTCACGATGATGTCATTGAGCGATCTGATTGTTTTACAAGACATAGTCAGACCCGTGACTTTCATTCAGGAGACTGATAAAATCCATACTCTTCTCACGAAGATGCAGAAACAACGATTTCACATAGCTGTGGTTTTGGATGAGTTTGGTGGAACCGCAGGGCTTGTTACCCTTGAAGACATCATGGAGGAATTGGTAGGTGAAATTCAAGATGAATATGATGAAGAAAAACCCATCGTTGAATCAAAAAATGCCGAAGAATGGACCATTTCCGCTGATGCTTCAATTGCGGATGTGAATGAGTTCCTGCCATATCCTTTTCCTGAATCTGAAGAATATCAAACTGTTGGCGGGATGATCAATCATATTTCAGGTCGGATACCAAGCAGATACTCGCGCGTTAATCTTCCCCCGGTTTATATTTGCATGATTGATCAAGCAAATACAAGAAAAGTGGAATCAGTCACATTGAAAGTTGACAAAGACAAATTATTTGCACCAAAAGACTAATCAAACTCTCTTGCACAATATCATCATATGATCATCATTGCAACGAGTGAGTATTATAACGCCTGCCTGATCACTTTCAGAAAATTGTAGCTGCTTTCTTACTTCATCGGGCTCCATGGGAAATCCCCTTTTCTTGATCTCCGTCTTTGCATTCCAATCAAGATCAACCAATAGTTCCTGAAGTCTTTTGCGGGAAAATCGTTCGCAATGCAATATGTTGAAATGCACATACCAATCAATATCTTTCATTTCTTGTGATAATCCATATGCAATATTGCGATCGAATACCACGATACCGAATTCATTATAATTTGCGCTGAGTGATCCCCGTATCAATGCAGGATGTGGTTCAAGAATATAGTTATATCGCGCTATTGATTCATGTCCGATAAGTTCAGGAATTTGCTCATTGTCTTGAGGAATAAACGTTTTTTGTTTGTCTATCAATGTTACCTGGCCATCAACAATTGAAGTATGAAACCATAAAATCTGCTCACGACATTCGCGACCAATCCCAAGAAATTCACGAGTCAGATTACCTTCTATGCGTTCTCCCGGAGCAATCTTGATGCCACCTCTTTTGCTCACTTTTGCTTTCGCAATCAATACCTCCAATTCAGGGGAATAATAGCCGGATAAACCCCTGCGATGCTGCATGTCTTTTCTTCTTGAAGGATCCGCCCAAAATATGTCCTCAGAGCCTACATTGGCCAATGCACCATCCATGATCATCGGTTTAAGAAGATAACCATGCAATGAAGCATTGATTGTAGCTAAGTATCCGATGAAATGATTTGTCTCATGCGAAATCACTTCAGAAGCACCTTCTTTCAATGCAGACAAAGCATGCATGCCAGCACCTGTGCATGATTCAACCACACGAGCCCCTTTCACATCCAATATGGTCATCACATGTTGTGCAAATGATGGCTCGCTACATTGCATCAATGTCTGTTCGGTAAAATACCAAGGGAATATTTT
>SXZI01000145.1 GCA_005788035.1 Bacteroidota bacterium | reverse complement strand
CATCAGATCCCCACCAAATGGTAGAGTAAAAGTGGTCATGGGCCGCAGAGAAATAGCTGTAAGTTGAGCATCTATTTCGTGTCGGACCATTATGTCTCGAGCAATAGTATCAAATGGTGGCTGAAGATTGCGAAGGAATTGATTGCCAATTTTTTCATCACTGTATATTGTTGCGGATGGATTATTCACTCCTGCAAATAATCTGAATCCATATTGATTCAAGGGCACATGAAAAAGCAAACCAATATCATAACCTAAACCTGTGCCTGATCTACTATTTGTGCAACATGAAGGATATCCGGGTAATTCACTAAAATCGGAATTATGATATGATTGGATCAAAGCACCATATGGACCAATATACCAAGAAGGAATATTATCTTGCGCCCTGATTGAAGCTGTGAATGCCAATAAGCTACAGAAAACAAATATGAAATGAACTATCATCTATACCCCGATTACAGTTGACTGTGTTTCATATGATGCCACCATGTCTCTGAATTGTTTTGAAATTGGAGTTGGCTCTTTTGATTTTGGATCTAATTGTACCAATACTGATGAAGCTATAAGTAGAGTGGTTGCATCTTGTTCCAACTGAATGACCTGTTCAAAAGTGAATGATGTTATTCCAATGGATGGAATCCTCGTATACACTGTATATGTTTGATCAAACAATGCAGATGCGAGATAATTCACTTCGGTTTTGGCCACAACAAATATATAACTGTCGATGAATGTGCTCGGTTTGATTTCTATCCCTAATGAACGAACATATTCTACTCTGGCATCTTCAAGCCAATACATATATATCACATTGTGAACGATATTCTGCCTATCAACCTCAAATGTTTTTACTCTTCCTTTGATGGAATGGCGAAAATTGTCAATGAGTATGGATGAGGTCAATGCATTAGATTTCATGAGGAAAGATTCTCCAACAATCTATACGAAGAACAAAATATTTCTGCTGCTGTGGGAATCATATCCATTGATATGTCCCTGTGAAATACAGCTCGGAGACATCGGCCTTTTCCCATGGAAAGAAATAATGACTTCTGAGCACACATTTCCTGTATATCAGAGGGCTTTACATGTTCGCCGCAATCAATGATCACTATAGTGCTTTCTACATTTCCTGAGGAATTTGCAATTATGCATTGTGAGCCTTGGGTTATAAGTGACGCAAACAAAGCTGCTTTTTCATGATCTTCATGTAACATAGAGCGATGATGCTCGATTGCATGCAAGCCTGCAGCTGCAAGAATGCCGGCTTGCCTCATTCCACCGCCAAGTACTTTACGCCAATGCCTTGCTTGCTCAATATGGTCTTTTGAACCTATCAAAACAGAACCTATGGGAGCACCGAGTCCTTTTGACAAACAGACAGATAGTGTATCTGCATATTTCCCATATTCATATGGTTCAATATTTGTAGCAGCACATGCATTCCATATCCTTGCGCCATCGCAATGAATTGGAAGATTGTGTTCTTGAGCAAAAGCATAAAGTGATTGCATATAATCCAATGGCAATACTGTTCCGCCATGTCGATTATGTGTCTGCTCGATGCAAATCAAGGATGTTTTTGGGAAATAATACACTGGTGGTCGAATTGCTTCTTTAATGCCGTCCAATGACATTTCGCCTTTATGGGATGGAATACAATACATTTGAACTCCTGCAATTAATGCAGGTGCTGCGGTTTCATAGTGAAAAATATGAGATTCAGATTCTACGATGATTTCATCACCCCTTTGCGTATGAACTGCTATGGCAAGTTGATTACCCATAACTCCTGTTGGAACAAAGAGAGCAGACTCTTTTCCAAACAAATCTGCTATATAGTCTTGCAGGCGATTGATGGTTGGATCCTCTCCGTACACATCATCTCCAACATGTGCCTCGGACATAGCCAATCGCATTGATTGCGTTGGTTTTGTCAATGTATCGCTTCGAACATCAATAATTGTTGTTGTCATCTATTCTCTTTTGCTGACTGATATACGGATGAATTAGCAGGATCTAATTGCGAAAGATTATTGAATACTTCAGGATCTTGATATCCTTTGAATAAGTCTGCCAATTCTTGAAATTTAGAATTGAAAAAAGATTCCATGAATTGACTTCTCATAGTCACTTTTGATTTTTTGAATTGAGACATTTGTTCAATGATGGTTGCAAGTAATTGCAGACCCTGAGATTTGTCCTTATTTATCGTTTCCAATCCATCAAAGTGATAAGAAAAAATCAATTTTCTGAATTCCTCATATAATAGATCGGATGCCTCGGTTGATAAACCTAATTTTGAAGGAACAGAAGGATCCGGTGTGACGGGATATCCAGTTGCATTCGCACCTGCACCTGCACGGCAAATCACTTTCGCTTTTTCATAATAGGGTGTGCCATCCAATTCGCCGAAGGTATCAAGAAACATCCCAATTGCCATGAGCATATAAAAGTCTATTGGCGATGACAATGTATTGAATCTATTCGCTTGAAAAGTCATCATGTTTCCAGGAGCATACTCGAATGTCCATTGTTTGTCCATTGCTCTCATCAAAATAGAGCGGGATCCATTTTCAAGGACGGTATAAGCCATTATCGTCAGAATTCCGGAAGAGGTGTTGTTTCCTCCTCTTGAGGTGATAGTGATACCAATATCAACAGGCACTTTCGGTTTATCCCATTCTTGTTCTGAATACCGTTGATTATTGATATAATTCACTATGTCTTGTTTTAGATTTTGTATGTCGATCCGATTATCAAATGAAATATTCTGCAAATCAACATTGACTTGCAACTCAATTTCTTGTGCATGTAGAATAGGGAGAAATTGAAGTGAGAAGAATATCAAGGAAAAGATGAATGTTCGCATGGAATGAATACACTAAAAAACAAACAGATTATATATGCGAAAATACTATGCCTATGGTGCATCAGCAACTTTTTTATGATCACCTATGCATTGGGTCAGGGAGCATATACCGATATCCATGACAATTCTACTGGTATGACCCAATTTTTGAATTGCGGGTTTGTCAATCCAGCGCTCTTAGGATGCATGAAACAATCTCATTATGGTTGTTCAATTGTTCCATCACCGTATGGAATACAAGAATTCAACAATTATGGGATATGTGGAGAAATTCCTATCGATACTTCTTTGGTCATTGCACATGGAAGTACCGAATATATGAGTATTCAGGATTATTCAATATTGAGTATCAATATTGCAAGTGCATGGAAAGGGCATGATTTGCCCTTTCTTGCAGGTGTGACCCTGAAATCCGAATTTGCATCCTTCGGAGATGGTATATTGCATTTCATGCAAGTTGATATTGGTCTGGGAGGGCTATTGATTATTGATGAGCATTCGAGAATTTCGTGCGTTCTTCGTACTCCTTTAGCATTTCCAACTTCACAACGAAGATACGATGTGAATAATCCAATGCTAATCATTGGAGTGGGATTAGCTCCATTTGACGAAATTGCTTTTGATTTAGATTTGGTTTCATCGGCTTTTGGTTCAGGTTTGAGGCCCGCATTAAAAGTAGTTTTACCAAATCACATAGAAATTCAAGCTGGATTCTCCAATGTACATCGATCAGGTATATTTGGAGTTGCATCGTTGCAGGAGCCTATATTCCTGAAAGCCGAACTTTTTTATCATATGAATTTGGGTTTTTCATGGCAATTTGAATTGCGGTATATGATATGAATGAACCTAACGAGAGTAATTATGGCAAAACAAAAGACACTTTTTGAGCAGCTAAAAAGTTCAGAACAACAAGATTCTGAATCTGAAATATCTGGATTTTCTTCGAAGTCTCTGCGAATCTTCGGTTTAATCTCTATCGTCATTTTGATCGGATTCATGTTTCCCAATCAGCGAGCAATTAATGAAAATGGGGAAGATGTTCGCCAAGTTAATACAGGTGTTCTGTGGATGAATGAATCAATCAAAGCGGAATTTCCATTCTCAATTCTACGTCCTGAATCCGAAATTGAAGCAGATAGAAAAGCCATACTATCCTCTACGCCTTATGTAAGTATAGAGCAAGCAATGGCAAAAGCAGAAGCCGATAAAAATTTGGCGGCACTCATTGATGCATGTGATGGTAATTCCGTGAATACTCAGTCTGAATTGTCTGATAAGATCAAAACTTTGTTGGAAGCCATGCCGATGCAAGCCAAAAGTACGATCTCTCAACTTCTAAGTAAAAACAAGAATGAGATATTGAACGAATTCTATGAAAAAAAACCTTTGATTTCTATCAATGGATCATACTTGACAGACACTGTTTATATAAGAACAGGAACAAGAGTCGATATTCCCATGTCCAAATCGTTCTTTTCCGATTCAATACAATTGGATAAGTACATTGGTAATCTTTTCGGTGATCGTCTGCAAATGCAATTGATGGAAAAAGTAGAATCCATGTTATTTGAATTAATGATTCCTCGCTATGTTATATCAAAGGAATTGAGTCAAGAATTGAAGCAGGGAAGGCTATCTTCAATTCCAACAACATTGGGCATTGTAAGGGCTGGGGAAATTCTCATTCGTAAGGGAGAAAGATTCGACAGACTATCAGCTTTGAAGGTTCAGTCTTATGTTAATAATAGAACAAATACCGACACCAATTCATATTCGTGGCTCATACTCATTGGAAGTATTGGTCATGCCTTTTTGATATTGTCCATGATGGTTTTATATGTGTATTTCATAAGACCAGCCATATATGCAAATCAACAGCAATTGTTTGGCTTGTTCGGAATAATCTTGGTTGCACCTGTCTTGGCCTGGATAACAGTATTTGTCAATAGTTTGTATCCAATGGAATATGGCGTTATAGTTCCGGCATTGTCTATGTTGATTGCAATTGTCTTTGACTCCAGAACTGCTTTCTATAGCACTGTTGTAATGGCACTACTTATTGCGGGAGTACGTGGAAGTGATTATTCGGTTGGCTTAGCCATGATGATTGGTGGAATGGTTGCGGCGTATAGTGTTCGTGACATTCAATCTAGAACGCAAATATTTGCCTCCATTACATATGTGTTCTTAGGGATTTCATTAAGTATACTTTCTGTTGGAGCAGAACGTTCTCTTGGCTGGAATGAAATGCTCCCGCAGTTGATCGTTGCAGGCATCAATGCGGTATTCTCTCCAATTTTCACTTTTGCTGTTTTATATGTACTAGAACGTGTATTTCCGGTGACTACGGATTTAAAACTAGATGAATATGATTCACTTGAGCATCCTTTATTGATTGAAATGAACGAAAAAGCACCTGGGACATTTCAGCATACAATGACGATTGCACGTCTTGCTGAAAGCGCGGCGCTTTCCATCCATGCGAATGCACTTTTAGCAAAAGTAGGTGCTTTATATCATGATATTGGCAAGATTCCCAAGTCTGAATATTTTGTTGAAAATCAAATCAATATCGACAATAAACATGACCATTTATCACCAAAGAAAAGTGCTTCAATCATAAAGGAACATGTAACTGATGGTATAGAATTGGCAAGGGAATATAAGCTTCCACAACGTATCATTGATTTTATTCCCATGCATCATGGTACGATGCTTGTAAAACATTTTTATGCAAAAGCATTAGAAAAATCTCAAACCGGTGAAGGCCCAACTATTGTCAATGAAGATGATTATAGATATATAGGGCCAAAGCCTAATACGAGGGAAACAGGAATATTGATGTTGGCTGATGCAGCTGAAGCAATTGTTCGTTTGCAACAAGCTGAAAGTAAAGAAGACATAGAGACGATATTGGATGGGTTGGTTAATGAGCGCATGCTTGACGGACAATTTGACGAGTGTCCGCTCACAATGGCTGAAATCAATGAAATCAAAGAATCTTTTGTTAAGAATCTCTTAGGTATGCGACATCATCGTGTATCATATAAAGAAATCCCAGAGCAGTCATAAAAAAAAGCCCGTCAACAGTGTGACGGGCTTTTTTTATGAATCATCATTTTGTAATGATGAGCGGGACTTGATTTGAGTATGGTCCTGACTTTATCAAACATGTATACATACCGGCGGGTAGAGTCTGAACATCAATGCTTAACTGATATTCTCCTTCTCGTATAACTCCTTCCAACAAGGTATATATTTTCTGACCCATTGAATTGTAAAGTTCTATGGTTGTCTTTCCTGAAATACCAATCGAATAATCCAATTGGGCAATATCTGATGCAGGATGTTTTCCTGAAATCCCGAATGAGTATGCAAGACCTGATCCACGAATGAATCTTCCATTTGCAAAACAAATCGGAGCCAGCTTCAATGATGCATCTGTTGATTTGATCACCAAACATTTTGCTAGAGCAGGAGTTGTTACAGCTTCCACATCCACCAAGAATGCCAATGAATCTCCAAGAAATGCATCATAATCAATTTCAAACAAATCTTTGTTGCCATTTAGTCCTGGTGTGCCGGTACCGGATACAGTCAAGATATTACCAGATTGACTTGCTGTCCAAGCCCAACCATTCAAAGAACGAACAGTACCGGAATATCTCAAATCAGTGGGATCGTAATTGAGTTTGATTTCCATTGAATTGATATTGGCTGTACCAACATTCCCTGTGATATCTGCATTCACTTTGAATACCACTTTCTGACCCGGTGTCACAAGCCCAGGATTGATTGAAGAGGTAATTGTCATCGGTAATGAAATAGATTTTGCAATCACAGTTACATTGCGTTCGCCGAGTGTAGCAGCTATTGTATCTTCGCCTGGCCCTGAAGGTGTATAAGCAATCAGATAATTATGATTGGTCTTTGCAGGTATGGTGAAATTACCAATAGGACTAATACTGAATGAAGAAATATCACCTGTAACAGAATTTGTTGTTTGTACAGGATAACTGCTCAAATTTGGATACGGTAATAATACTACAGGTGTTTCGCAAGCATTGGTTGTTGCAAAGGTGATGACAGTATCAGGTAATGAACCAATGCCGCATATTTCTACAGTATCCGGTTTTGTGCTAGCATCGGTTGTGATTTCAAGAAATCCGGAGCGATTTCCTTTTTTCTGAGGTATGAATACAGCAGAAATATCACGTGATCCCTGTAATGGAATATCGAAAGGACCAATTGGTGAAAGTGATTCAAACTCCAAAGGTGCAATCGGTTTGATTGAAATGACTTTTAATGGACCTTGTCCTTTGTTGCTTATGACTAGTGCATTAGATTTAGCAGCCGAAATACTACCTATACGTGTATCATCGAAGCAGTTCTTCGTATAGGAAGGTTCTCCGATACAACCATCGCCTTGGACTCTGGCGCCGAAGGTTGGTGCTTTTATATTAGGATCGATTTTAGAAACAGCCGTCACCAATACAGAGTCCCACAAACCATTAGTATTTGTAGTTGGAGAAAATTCTACTGTCACATTTGCAGTTTGACCTTTTGTGAGATTAAATCCAGGAGCAGGGGGATTAATGAGCGTGAATGTGCCATTATTCTTCTGCAATGAAATTCCTGTTACTGTTAGTTCGGAATTTCCATCATTAGTAATAACGACATCTTTACGATCTTTTCCGCCAACGGGGACGCAACCCCAAATTGCATCAGTCGCGGATGCTGTGAGTTGAGCTTCTCCATCTCCTGAGAGCTGAACTTTTGCTTCAACACAGACAGTATCAAGTTTCAAATCTATGAAAGCAAGTCTCTTTCCAACTGCAGTTGGAGAGAATTCAGCTGTTACCTCTAAATGTCCGCCCGGTTTGATCGTAAACAATTTTGAGTTCACATCACCTTGAGCAGGATTGCCATTGCGATCTATCATGCGGAATGCGGTGATTGCATAATCACCCGGATTAGCTCCACCCAAAGATAATTGACCATTGATGAGGATATTGCTTTTATTCTCGATTGCTTTATTTATAAGCATGGTCTTTTTGCTACCCACCAAAGTATTGGTGAATGTAGTATCTGTTACATGAACATAATCGCAAGGTTCAACTGCTGTTCCACAAATGGTCATTTTAACAACGGGTGAACAAGTTGCATAAAATGTAACAGTCGCACAATGATCACCGGGTGCAGTTGGAGTAAACAAAACTTCAATGGGAACGGTATCGCAGTTTACAGAGGGGAAAAGACGACCATTCAATACTGATTTCAAACTGAATTGAGGATCAGAAACACTGACGCTATCAATGAATGTATCCAAGTTTCCATCATTACAGATACCTGTGCTGAGAACTTTGTCTTTTGGAGTTCCAACCGCTGTTACACCAACATTGAATCGAATATTGGAGTCGATGCTGTACAAACGCGCCTTCGCAAGTGGGAAGGGAACCAAGCTCGAAGATTGGCTTGATGGTGTTCCACAGAATTTTGTGATAAAACCATCCGATTGACCGGCTGATGTTATTGTTTTGTTGCCTGGATTTTTTGTAACCGAACCTGTGAATGATCCTGTTTCATAGATACATCCATCCTTGTCTGTTGCAGTCAATGTTGTATAGGGTTTTCCTTGGGTTTTGGAAGGCTGAAGATCTAGCCAATTTCCAGATGGATCAAACACAGCAGTAAATGGTTTCCAAACCAAAGGTTGTGATCTATTCGTAATTGTAGCCTTTGTGCCATCGCGCATTGTTGCAGTCAATACTCCTTTGAATTGACCTTCGACATATACGCGTTTTTCGAATGGTTCCCAAGCTATACGTTCTCCATATGCTTCTGCCGTTGGATTTGTAGCAGTGGCACCCAGAACATTGACGATTACCGTTCCACCATTTGGCTCGATGCGTGTCATGAAAAAGTTCCTTGCAGTCAAGCTTGTGGAGCGCTTGTTTACGAATCCAAATGTTGCATCACCGATGAAATGCCCTGTAGCATAAGCAATTTGGTTGTCGCCCGCTGCAATACCTGTAATTGCATCTACATTGGGACCGCCTATGCTATTGACAAAATCGACATTCCCACCGATATCAAGTCTGGCAAAGAAACCATCTTTGCTTCCCGAAGCACTATTCATAGGTTTACCATCGAAAGAAGCTACCCCTTCAAATGTTCCAGCTATGTATGAATTTTGTCCATCGGGTGAGAGTGCGATACTTACGCTAGAATCTGATAAAGTGCCACCTAAACTTTTTGCCCAAACAAAAGTTTTGGATGGTGGTAATCCGACGCGAATCTTGTATTGACCTTTTGTACTGAGCTTTTTCAGCTCATCGGATGACCAAATATATTTTAAACCGGTTCCTTTGTCCGTGAGAAGATTCCAATTTGCCCCATTATCAGAGCTGTACTGAATAATAACTTGTTCAGTGGAATCAACGCCGCCCCACAAAATTGTGAGGTCATTACAAGTTGAACGAATTTCTGAATTGATTGGATCTAGCAATACGATATCAGCAGCTCCTCCAACTAGTGGAATCAGCGGGGGATCGCATGGCGTACCTTTGATTCGCAAGCCGCTTTGTCTGAAGTCCAATGTTGAACCTTGTGTGAATCGCACTCCAACTAATGCGGTTTTACCTGAATCGATTGTTTGTGGAGTTGTACCATTCCATGCACTTCCATTGAAACTCGTAACAGTGAATGATGCTGTGCCTGCTGGGGCCGGTGGATCGGCAGTCAGAACCAACTTTCCATTTTTTGCCGTTACATTTACCGTTTTGTCAATTGAAGCATTAACCGCCGGATTTCCAAATGAAACAATGGGAGGGTTCACTGCCAGTTCCATCACACTGGTAGCCGGTGCCTGATAGGTTGATGTATCAGTGATATTGATATTCTTTTGAAGTGTAATGAAAACAGTTCTTGTTCTGCTTTCCTCATTGCAACCCATTTGTGTGTTCCATTCTACATAACACACCTCTTTTGCTTGTAGCTTTTTTGCAATCTCTGAGTAAATTTCTTGAAGTTTGGAATAAGCATCTTTTGAATTAGCTTCATAATGATCACCGCCGGTGATGTCTGCCCATGTAGCTAAATCTTTGTTCATACCGGTGAAAGCTGTGATTGCATAAAATGCAATGCCATTGTCGAGTAGTTCCTTCCTAATCGTGTCGCGGGTAGGTGGCTTATTTGGTTCACCATCTGTCAAGAAAATTATCACCTTCTTGACTGTTGCAGGAAGATTTTCTCTCACATATCTGTCTTTGATGAGAGTAATGGCTCCCCATTGTTTGTGAAGTAGCGGAGGATCATAGTATGTTGCAGACCCAATGATCATTGAATCTATTGCTTTTATGATGGAATTTCTATTATTGGACCAATCGTGCTCCAAATAAGCTTGACCATCAAAAGAGACTACAGCAACCTTTGTTCTACCAATAAAATTCAACAAACTAACAAAGAGTTTAGATGCTTGTTTCACGAAACGAAAACGTGTCTCTTCCGGTCTAGATCCTACTTGTTCAGACATAGAGCCGCTCTTGTCGATAACAAGAACAACGCTAAGCTCAGGTCCGTCGATGATAGTGGAGCATTTTTGAGTGATGTCCGCAGGTGGAATGGTAACTCCATTTTCAACAATGCGAAAGTCAGTAGAAGAAATTCCTGGAATTGGAACATTGTTGAGATCAGCTGCCTCATAAAAGGCACGCACTTTTGGAAACTTATCAGCATCCGGTGTATACACATTGAACCTATTTTGGGCAAATGCAGAGCCAATGCCGGAACAGATAAGAGCGCAACACATGATTGAGCGGAAAAACAGAATCATAAAAGATTCTCCATTCTTATGAAATAATGTAATGAACGTTTTTAGGTTCATGTCTTGCTGCAGACATGAATTGAATATCAAAAAGACAAATCAATGCCGAAAAAGTAACGGTCTTGATTGATTATGAAAATGCAACCGGACTTTCCAAAATGGTAAATGATTTTCCAGCAGCATTTAACTCAGCCATGACTCCCAATGGAATAGTCATTTTACTTTTTACATGCCCAATGGGAAGTCCATGTACGGCAGGAATACCGAGTGACGTGATCCTCGACTCCAATACTTCCTGCAGAGAGAATGAAACCTCGAATCCAGGGATTCTTTTTGCTTCGCAATTTTTGAATTGACCGAGAATAATCCCCGAACATTGCTGTAATTTTCCTGCAAGCCATAATTGTGTCAACATTCTGTCAATCCGATATGGCTCTTCGGCAATATCTTCCAAAAACAGTAATGAATCTTTGGTATCTATTTCATATGGCGTACCGAGCGTGGCTACAATCATTGATAGATTGCCACCTGTTAAACGTCCTTTTGCTACGCCATCAGTCAATGTGATCATCCTCGAATCACTGAATGTGATTGGCTTGAACTCATCTGTACCTGATACAATGTTTTCGTCAGAAACATGTTTGCACAAAGCCTTCTTGAAATAATCCACAGTGAAAGAGTCGAATGTGGATGAAGCAACCGGTCCATGATATGTGATTACATTGCTTAACTTGGTAATTGCGACCAATAATGCAGTAATATCACTGTAACCAATGATGATTTTCGGATTTGAACGAATGACGCCAAAATCGAGCATGGGGAGAATTCTCATTACGCCATAGCCGCCCCGTGCACAAAGAATGCAATCTATGTCTGGTCTTTCGACGAATTCCATGAATTCAGCAGCTCTTTCGGTGTCAGGAGCAGATAGATATCCATATTTCCTTGTAAGAGTATTTCCCAAAACAATCGAATATCCACTTGCTTTCAGTAATGCGATGCCTTCTTGAATCTCCCCATTGTCTACTCCACTTGCAGGAGCAGTTATTCCAATCGTCGAACCTTTTTTGAGCGCAGGAGGCAAAAGGGAAATAAAATCGCCCCCATTCTTTGCGGGATTGGAAAGGATTGATTCTGTTGCATTTACAAATTCATTTCTGCCATTTCCGGCACTTGTCTCCAGACTGGAAAATCCCAAAGCGGACAGTCCGGCTCCGATGCTGTGCAGAAACATTCTTCTTTTCATTTTTTTCTCATTTGACAATGAATGGTAGTTCATGACAATCATGATCACTATCCAATGGATAAGGGACTGAAAGAGACCTTTCCATGGTCTGTAAATTACGAAAATTCAAGGTTATCCACAGCATAATTCCATTATTGTCCGGTAAATAAGAACATGAGATTTCTTCGTTTGGCGAGATCGTGAATGGGGGTTTACCCCCCAAAGCTTAAAAGTGGGAAATTCAATGCGTTCAAAACAGGAATTATTCATAATTTCAGCCATAATGTTAATCTGATCTATTTGGATGATTCTATGAGCATAAATCGAAGAACAATATTGAAAAGCAGTATTCTGCTTGCCACTCCTTTACAAGCACTTACTTCTATTGAAGTGCCTCAAGTGCAAGAAGTTAAGTCTATGTCTAGTAATGACTTCTGGCATTCCATCAGAACCGAGTTCCCAATGGACAGAACCATGATTAATTTAAATAATGGGGGAGTGAGTCCAAGCCCTAGATCGGTTATGCAAGCATTGCATACCGGTTTGGACTATGCGAACCAAGCGCCGGCAAGGAATATTTGTCAGCAGCAAGAACCTGGTTTGGAACGTGTAAGGCAAGGAATAGCATCATTATTTGGCGTAAGTGATGAAGAAATAGCCATAACGCGAAATGCAAGTGAGAGTTTGCAGCATGTGCAAATGGGTATCCCGTTAAAGAAAGGGGATGAGGTTCTCACAACAGAACTTGATTATCCAAGAATGATTACTGCGTGGGAGCAAAGAGGACGTCGTGATGGCATTATATTAAAGAAAATACCCATAAAAGTTCCAGTAATGGATACTTCTGATATAGTGAACTCCTTCAAAAAGGCAATCACCAAGAACACAAAGATCATTCATGTTTCACATGTGTCTTTTTGCACCGGACAAATTTTTCCTGTAAGAGAGATTTGCCTCATGGCCAAAGAAATGGGTATCGAATGCATAGTTGATGGAGCACATTCATTTGCACATTTTCCGTTCACGCAGAGTGATTTGCAATGCGATTATTTCGGTACTTCATTGCATAAGTGGTTATATGCGCCTGTTGGCAATGGGATGCTCTATGTGGCTAAGGATAAAATCCCAACAATTTGGCCGCTCATGGCAGCTAATCTAGATCAAGATGCATCCATTAAGAAATTTGAAGAGATAGGAACGCATCCTGCGGCATTGCATAATGCGATTTCGGAGGCATTAGCTTTCAATGACCGAGTAGGACTTGCAAATAAAGCAGAACGATTACGCAATCTGCATATGCGCTGGATAACCAAAATCAAGGATGAGCCAGGTGTGAGTTTCATGACCGATATTAATGACACAAATCAATGGTGCGGTCTCATGGTATTTCGTTTTGAAGGGTTTGATCACGGGAAAATTGGCGAGTACTTGTTTTCCACACATCGAATCATCACTACACCCATCAAATATGCAAATGTTGATGGAATAAGAATTACGCCAAACATTTACATATCAGAAGGTGAAATTGATTATTTTGCAGATGTCTTGCTTTCTATTTTGAAAGGACGGGTAAAAGGTTTGAAAGGATGATGCCTTCAAACTTGACTTCACCATGTATTTCACCCCGTCATCAATAATCGATTTCACTATGTCTAATGAACTCCTCTTGTGGATTGGCTTCCACATTTTTATACTCATCATGCTTGCGCTTGACATAGGTGTTTTTCACAGGAAAGCACATGTGATTTCGGTGAAGGAAGCTCTATGGTGGAGTGCATTTTGGATTGGTCTTGCATGTATTTTCGCAATGGGGATTTGGTTTTATAGATCGACTGTTCAAGCAACAGAATTCATGACCGCATATGTTGTAGAGAAGTCACTCAGCGTTGATAATCTTTTTATTTTCCTTACAATTTTCAGTTATTTCAAAGTGCCTGAAAAATATCAACACAAGGTGTTGTTTTGGGGTGTATTGGGTGCATTGATTATGCGGGCATTTTTCATCGTTGTCGGTGTTGCCATCCTTGCGAAATTTCATTTCATCATTTATATCTTGGGTGCATTTCTTGTCTTCACGGGATTTAAACTCATTTTCTCAAAAGATGATGTTGAATTCAAACCTGAATCAAGCTGGACTTTAAAATTTGTACGCCGTTTCTTTGGTGTATCAAAACACTATCAAGAAGACAAATTCATTGTACGAAAAATGGGGTATACATTTGTTACTCCTTTATTCATGGTACTTGCTTTAGTTGAAACAACCGACTTGGTATTTGCTCTTGATTCCATACCCGCGGTGTTGGCAGTCTCACCTGATCCTTTTATAGTGTACACATCCAACATTTTTGCAATTCTGGGATTACGCTCACTATACTTCGCTTTAGCGGGAGTTGTAGGGTTATTCCATTATCTCAATTATGGACTTGCGATTATCTTGAGCTTCATAGGTGTAAAGATGATCATCAGTGGTATGTACAAAATCCCAATTGAATCTGCATTATTATTTGTCTTGGTGATCTTGCTTGCCTCTGTAGTTATTTCATTGCTCTTCCCCAAAAAAAGCAATTCTGAATCCCCAGCTTGATTTTTAGTGTATGACAAATGATTTCCATGCTACTAGAACCTTGTTCTTTGTATGTATGTTTTGTAGTTGGTAATTACATTATTCAAGAAAATATTTCATGAAAAGTTTAGCTTTTGAATTTTTAGACAGATCTGAATCTATTGAAGAATATAATCAAAGATTCTATAATGCTGTCAATGCATCTCCTGAAACTCTTAATGATCATCAAAAAGAGATGCTTGGGTATTACAAATTGAATTGGACTAGAAGCAAAAGAGTAGAAAAAACATATTCCGTCTCAGAAGATGCTCTAGATATTATCTATTCTATCATTAATCCTCAAGTTTGGATTGTCATCACTGAAGGTTGGTGTGGCGATTCATCGCAATCACTGCCTGTCATTGCTGAAATTGCGCGCCAATCCCAAGGAAAAATCACTTTGCGTATTATTTCTCGAGATGCATATCCTGAACTTCTAGAAAAGTATCAGACGAATGGTTCAATGAGCATTCCAAAACTTATTGGAACTACCTATCAAGGAGAAGAGTCATGGGTATGGGGTCCAAGGCCAAAACCAGCTAATGATCTTTTTCAAGACTTGAAAAGTAAAAATATGGCAAAGGAAGAAATCTATACAGAATTACATGCATGGTATGCAAAAGACAAGGGAAAAGCAGTCGAAAAAGAACTAATGGAACATATTCGTTAACACTATTTATTTATGGGAGTGAAATCTATGTTGGGAAGGTATTCATTATTGGGTGTGCTCTGTGCATTGTTTGCAGTTCAAAGTGCTGTTCTTGCTCAAGGCGTTACATTTTTGATCAAGGGTAAAGTAGTTGATTCAAAGAGAAATGTGCTTCAAGGCGTACAAGTTTATGCCAAAGACGGTGATGAGATTGTTGGAAAATCGAAGACTACGATAGCTGGTGAATTTACAATGACATTAAAACCAGGAAAAACATATTTCATGTCTTTCGAACGTAGCGATCTATTTATGTCGCAACAAGATTTTCGTGTACCTGATGGAAAGAGCTATCAAGAAATCAATCAAGACTTTCAGGTGAAGGTGTTGGCAAAGGGTGATACTATACAACAATTCACGCTATTTCAAGAAGGTCAATCAAATTCCAAAACAGCGGAATTATTTACGATGCTCCCTGAGATGATGAGAAAATTACTTCATCTCAAAGTGAAGATAGTTGTATCAGCAGGTAATGGTGCCAAGCAATCCACAAAAGGCAAGAAAGAAAAAAATACCCAAAAAGCAAAAGGGAAGAAAGGAGCACAAGCGAATGCATCTGCCCCGTTGACTTTGATTGAAAAAAGGATACAAGATATTCGTTCGAAATTGATTGCTGCCGGGGCTCCCGAGTCGCGTATAATATTCGAAGAAGGAAAACTGAAAAGTCCGAAGGATGTCGCTTTGATAGTTGCTTCCATTGCAAGTGATTTTTAATAAGGATTGTTCATGATTAATGTATTTGCAATTCTGATCATGCTGATGTTCACAACGGTATCAATATGTGCAGTT
>SXZI01000144.1 GCA_005788035.1 Bacteroidota bacterium | reverse complement strand
CTAAGCCATGTTCGGTTTATTGTTGACATACGTTGATGTTCCATTCCGCCCGCCCAAAACGGTTGTGCGGCTGTATGGCCATATGTTTTGAAAGGATATGGTCCGAATAGAGGGATATATCCAGTGATCATGCTTGGTGTATAGCTCAATGCATGTTGAGCATTATACTCGCTGCCATCCGTTTTCTTGCCATCATAATCTTTTTTCCAAACATAATTGTAAATCGGAATTGAATCATTGGAATTCGGAATCTTTGCCCATAGAGTAAAATCAACAAAACGTGATGCATTGACTACCATTAGATAAGTTGGAATCAACGTTGTGTCATAGAATGAAAAGTCTCTATACAATGAATTTCCGGATTCACTACCGATCTTTATTGAGACAAGGTCACCATTTGATGTAACACGTATATTGTCTTTATCTGAAAATGTAGAATCAAAAGGAACGCGCACTGTTATTCTAGCTCTTGCTTTATCGTTAGGGCTGTCATTGCAAGGCATCCAATGTCGCGCATCTTCTGGCTGACTCATGACATAGGCAAGATCTTCTTCTACAAAATTAGAATCCAGTCCCTGGAATTTTCTGACAAACATACCTTTGGGATAATAGTAAAACCCATTCTTTGCATCCCCGATATATGTATACCATATTTCCATCAAATGGGTGTCAAGAGTAATTGGAGTTGCAAGATTTACGGACCATGTTCCATTTTCGGGTTGTTGTATTGCTGCTGTAGAAAGCATGATTCCATCAAGTCTGACAGAATCAATATTCATTGTAGCACCATTCATTGTTATGGTACCCAATGCTTTCGTTGGTATAAATGCGAGTGTGTTTTTTCCGAAATATCTATAGGTTGGCATAACAGTGTCAACTGTTGCAAATGGCAAGCGCCAGTCCATGAACAAATCATAAGTTAATACATCAATATCGGATGTTGTTGATAGTACATGTTCAGTAGTAACTTTGTCGAAAACATGTGCTCTTGAACAGACATGGTATTTATGTTCCTGATTATCTGGGCTGAGTATCCCAGGAATATTTTGTGAAAATGACGTTGCGTAAAGGCAAGAAAGTACTATGATACTTAAGGATATATGTTTCATTTGAAATGCTCTTGTTAATCAACAATCTCGGATTCTATCTCAGTTACTCCAAACTTGATCAAATCCAATTCTTCTGCAGCAGCTTTGGAAAGATCCAAAATCCTATCTGGATGAAAGGGACCACGATCATTTATTCTTACAATCACTGACAGTCCATTTCGAATATTTGTTACACGTAGAACGGTTCCAAAAGGTAGGGTTCTATGTGCAGCAGTCATTGCTGTTTCATCATAAATCTCACCATTTGCGGTTTTCCTGCCATTGAATTCCGATCCATAATATGAAGCTTTTCCTTTAATGACAATTTTCAAGCTGTCTGCATTTACGATAGTCTTTGAAGAATCTTGATTAGGTTCTTCATCATCGTATATAGCTGAATAGGCATCTTGAGCTGAAAATACAGTGCTTGTAAACATGAATAATGCAATCAAAATATTACGCATGTGAATTACCGCCATGTTGAGAAAGGAATATAGTTGAAATCAAATTCTTGACCGTTTCAAGATCGCTGAATTGAATGATGTCATCACCAATAATCTGATATTCTTCATGTCCTTTTCCTGCAATCAATATTACTTCTCGATCTTCAGAATGTGTAAGTGCATGAGAAATAGCCTTGAAGCGATCACTTATGGTATGTACTTTGTGCATATTGGATTGTTCAATTCCGGACAAAATATCATTGATGATTGCTTCTGATGGTTCATTCCTAGGATTATCATCTGTGATTATAATATTGTCAGCCAGTTCAGCAGCTAATTTTCCCATGACGGGTCTTTTAGAGGTATCTCTTACCCCGCCGCATCCAAAGACCACAGTCAATCGTCCTTTACCGGTTATATTCAATAAAGCTTTACACGTGGAAAGTGATTTTTCCAATGCATCAGGTGTATGTGCATAGTCAACAAGTACCAATGCTCCATTTGGAAGGCGAATTCTTTGCATCCTTCCAGGTGCTCCTTCGGAACTCTTCAAGGCATGTTGAATAGTTGTTGTATCTATGCCAATTAAATGTGCGAGTGCTGCTGCTATCGAAGTATTCTCAACATTGAACTTTCCGATGAGTGGAGATACAATTTGCATTTCAGTATGTTGAAACTCATGAATATCTCCCGCAAAAGTTAGCCTGTAGGATGAGCCTGACAAGGAGTGATTTTCTTGATCAATGATGATATCAAATGCATTTGATCTTCCCACTCTATATTTTTCTTTTGCTTTGGTATCACTTAGCATCAAATAAGAATATGGTGAGTCACCAATGGCAATTGCAATTGCTTCTTTTGGCAACATATCAAAGAGATGCTTTTTCGCTTGTGCATATCGTTCCATTGATCCATGAAAATCCAGATGATCATGTGTAAGATTTGTGAACAATGCGCCTGCAAAACGTATTCCCTCCGTTCTATGCAGAGCAAGTGCATGTGAACTGACCTCCATTACCACATTTTTAATTCCTCTTCTTACCATCATTGACAATAATTGGCAAAGATGTGGAGATTCGGGAGTTGTATGCGTTGCTGCAATTCGTTCATCGCCTATGTAATTACCTGTAGTTCCGATAAGCCCTGTGGGCTCTCCAGTTGCATCAAAAATTGATTTCAACAAAAATGAAGTGGAAGTTTTCCCATTTGTACCGGTAATTCCGAATATTCGCAATTGATTCGATGGATAATCATAGAATGCATTTGATATTCTTGACAAAGCCATTCTTGCATCCGGAACCCCGATAATAGTGATGTCATCAGGTGCGATAAAGTCAGGAACGGCAGTAACGATTGTTTTTGCACCTCTTTGAATAGCATCATTGATATATGCATTTCCATCAGTAGGAGGATTGGTACTGCCGGGGATGGCTACATACATTGAAAATTCTTGGCAGCTCCTACTATCATATTCAATGGAACTCACCGGTTTTTCGGTTGGTCCTTTTACGGTGAACCCATTCAAGGCGTTCAGTAATTGAGCAAGATTTTTCATATGTTTAAACCAGTTGTAAAGTCATATCGATATGTGGGATACCGTCGAGATCATATATGCTTCCATGTGCAATAAATCCAAACGATTCATAAAATCTGCGTAGATATTCTTGTGCTGAAATATCGATTCTCGATGGTGTATAAAGTATTTTGGCTTGTTCTATAGCTATTTGAACAAGTTCCTTTCCTAAGCCTGTTCTACGAACTGATTCATTAACAATAATACGACCAATAATCACATAATCGGGGGAGCTACCAGGAATGATGCGAGCATATGCCAAAAGTGTATTATCCTTGATCAAAGTAACATGATGAGATGTTTTGTCCACATCATCAATGTCGATATAAAAGCATTGTTGTTCGAGAATGAAAACTGCTTCTCGAAGCTTGAGTATCTCATAGACATCATTGCCGGTCAATTCCTCAAATACCACACAATTCCAACCATCTTTCATGATGCACTCGTCTGAAATGTTGGAATGAATGCGGCATGATATTCTGAATCGGCTGTGATTGGTGATATTGTTTCGCCTCTTTGCAGCATGATATAACCTAGTTGGGAAATAAACTCCGGATCAGAATTGTTGAACTCTGCATAGATGGAATCTTGTTGCTCGAGTTTATAGTCACCAATGACAATTGTAGCATCATTGATAGACATATCTAATTCAGTGGTTGAAACGATGGAAACTTCATTGTGTTTCACACCTGATTTTGCATCAAAAGTTTGAACAAACCATTGATTACCATGAGATAGCTTTGCTATGCATAGAGTCTCTTGCATCAGATTGCGATTCTTGTTTTTTAAGGAATGAATCATTGCATCGAAAGTTGGAACTGAAATCAATAATGTTTTTCCATCAGCACACCAGCCTTTGGCGAAAGACATGCCGATTCTTAGTCCTGTGAAACTTCCAGGTCCGGCTGAAACTGCGATTGCTGTGATATGGTATGGTTCTATTGCATGATCAATCAATGCTTTGCGAACCATCTCGGCTAACATCGCATCATGCATATTCGATTCTTTGAGTACGTATTTTTTGATCAATGAGCCATCTTGTGCATTGGACAATGCGATTCCGCAATAATGTCCAACAGTATCGATGGCTAGCATATATGATGTTTCAATAATCATCGAATCTTAAACTCATCTAACATTATTCGTTCAATTAGTTTGATTGCTTGATCATTTGTATTCAAGAGATGAAGTGGCATATGCAAAAATATCATGGTGGACTCATCATCCTGCACTCCGAGGATTGGAGTACCTTGCCATTTTGTTCCTACAGGAAGTGCATACACAGGTTTTGCATTTGCTTTTGGATACAAAGGATATACAAGTACTGAACCACGTTCTTTTATGAGATTTGGATATATTGTTCCGCCATGTTCAAGTGCAATGAATTCCGTTCCATTCCTAATGGCAAGTGGATCACTCGATACTTCGCTTGATCCAATTGAATCAATTGGTGAAAAATCTCGTATTTCAGTTCGCATATCTTCACTTAGTGGTGCCGGTAGATCGGCAATGAAGAGTACTTTTCCGCCTGAACGAGTGTAGGGTGTCAAGGATTGTTGAGCAAGAGTCATGCTTGGTGATTTGTCAGTATACCAAACAATTGCCGAATAGAGATTCAATGATTCAATAAACATTGGATTTATGAATGGTGGTATCGTTTTGGCAGGTGCATCTGCAGTACGAGTGGTATTGATGTCCAAGACATCAAATCGACCATCAAAAGTGTTTGAACCTATCAGTGACAAAGCTCGAGAATAGAAATTGTCAATGTCCTTATTCGCACAATCTTTTATAAGTAATATTGGGCCTTTTGCAGCCCTTACATACCATGTTTTGTTGGTAGATGGGTATCGTAAGACTTTACTCGAAAGTTTACCAATATCTTTGGCTCGTATGTAGATGGCATTATTTGCATTCAACAATAGACCATCTTTTATTGTCACATTGAATAAACGGGTGTTTTTGGGTAGTGTTTTCCAGTTTGCATTTTGAGAGGAATCATTCATTGACCACTCTATGGACTCAATGGTAGCATCCCCATCAGGATCAGTAACGAATATCTTAAATGTTGCAAATGCAAATGTGGTATCCGGCAAGGCGACGGAAAGCGAGGATTTTGCTGTTGTATCATTACCCCATGCAATAATGGGAGCTGAATTTTTAATTGGAAAAAAGAGATTAGCTGGTGTTGGATCCACAGCGCCGTGAAGTTGAGGAAAATCCTCTCCGGGATCATGGAAGCCATTATTGTTTTTGTCCACAAATTCTATGCGTTCACCCTCATAAGGATATTGCTTCAATGAATTGTCAATAGCGGCAATGGAAAAGCGGAAGTTGGTATCTGAACTTTCTACTTGCAATGCGAATGTAGAGTCATTATTTCTTGTGAAATACCAATTCTTTTTATCCCATGTAAATATATAACCGATTACCATGCCATCGGTATCTTCTCCTGACCAACTAACATAGACTCTGCTATTTTGTTGATTGCGAATTGAGTCCAAAAACAATGTTGTATTTGGAGGCTGATTGTCACTAGGATGTATGAGTGTTTCATTGCAAGATGATAAAAGCAATACGCCTAGCATAATCAAGATATAGGAAATATATGTCATGAGTGTTCAGCCTTTCTTCAATTGGGCCGATGCAATGGTAAGTGCAGAAACTGAGCGCGCTCCATGTTCAAGGAGTACTTCAGCACAATGCTCCAATGTTGCCCCGGTTGTAAATACATCATCTATCAACAGCAATCGTTTATTGATGATGTTCGCTTTTGTAGTAAAACTGAATGCAGTTCGAACATTGCTTTGTCTCTCTTCAATATTCAGTTTTGTTTGTGACATTGTATAATAATTGCGTTGCAAACAGTCAATTATGTCAAGAGAATGCTCATGAGCATAACCCCTGGCGATTTCATATGCCTGATTGAAACCTCGTTCTCTTTTCCTTGCTGGATGTAATGGTATTGGAATTATGGCATCTACATCAGGTTGGGGTCTGTTTATGGCCATCATTCTGCCAAATTGAAATGCCATGTTGATTCCATTCTCATACTTCATTTCATGAATTGCGATTTGCATTGCTCCATCATGCTGAAATTCAAAGAGACTGTCTGCACGGAGTAGGGAAGTGTTTTTATTGCCTCTTCTGAATAATGAATTCAGAAGAATATCCGATGATGGAGAAGGGGCGAATGACATGTAACAGGAGTCGCATATTCTATGAATAATCGACTCACCATTTATACTCATAGAACAAATGCAACAATGAATGGGAGCGATGGCTTCCATTAACTCATGCGCACATGTACCAATGCTGAATTTATTTTTCATGCTCAAACATAAACTGCAGTCTTTTTGAAATGGATTCTGGTAGAATTGGAATAACTCTTCTTGGTAT
>SXZI01000143.1 GCA_005788035.1 Bacteroidota bacterium | reverse complement strand
ATTGTCTTTAGTTACGGCATCATTGGAACGAAGACCCAATGCAATTGCGCCAGCATGATTGGGTGTTCTGTCTGCCAATTTGAGAAACTCATCGGCAAATGCAGGATCACGATGCTCAATGAAATCAACATTATGGGTATTGATAGTTTCATGTGCGAAAGTTACTATTGCATGAATGTCTTCATTTGTTCCACGAGAAGATCCAATTACCATGATCTCAGAAGGCTTGTATGCCTTGATGATGTCAGCAGCTGCTGCGATAGCCGAATTCCAATCACTCTGCACACCTTTGATCATTGGTTCAGATATGCGTTGCTCATTGACGAAATGATAATTTTCCAATCTTCCTGCATCACACATCCAATATTCATTGACATGCATATTGGTTCTCGGTTCAATGCGTTGTAACTCATTGTCGCGTACTCCCAATTTCACATTACAGCCACGAGCACAACCCGGGCAAATGGAATTGGTGAAACTCATTTCCCACACGCGTGAATGGAATCGGAAATCGATGCTTGTCAAAGCACCGACTGGACAAATGTCTATGACATTCATCGAGTAAGGACTATCGAATTCCATACCCGGAAATGTTTGAATTGTCACATGATCTCCACGCTGCACAAATGTCAGAGCGGGTTGTTTTGCAATTTCATCCGCAAAGCGAATGCATCGTGAACATGAAATGCAACGCTCACCATCAAACAATACATTCGGCCCGAGTGGGACTCTTTTGTCCTTATGATTTTTCTGCTCTATGAAACGGCTCTTTCCATTGGAATGTTTGAATGCATATTCCTGTAATTTGCATTGACCCGCTTCATCGCAAATTGGACAATCTAGTGGGTGATTGATGAGCAAAAATTCCATGATTGCATTCTGCGCATGTTCAGTACGTTGACCTTCGGTATCAACAATCATTCCGTCTGCTACAGGAGTTGCGCAAGCAATGCTCAATTTTGGTCCCCATTGTACAACAACATTACCCGAAGCATCCATCTCGGGTTGCCCATCTGCAGCTTTTTTGGGAAATCCAACATTTACCAAACACATTCTGCAATTTCCTGCAACACTTAAACCGGGATGCCAGCAGAAATGAGGAATTGTTTTCTCTGCATGAAGGGCAGCTTCAATAATGGTTTGGCCAGGGGCCGCTTCTATTCTTTGTCCGTCGATGATAATCTGAGGCATAAATCCATGCTCCGAGTACGGTCTTTGATTGTTCAGTCTTGTTAAGAGATTGATCTCTAAAGAGATACATATGCCAGATAAGGAAAGGATAAAGCCTTTCGGCATGATATGGCTATAATCGTGGTCAAATTACAATTTTTTAGCCAAGCATGAAACATCAAATCTTCCACATCGAACCATTTTTCTGATGTTCCACTGTCATGAAAATGCCGTTTCGGGGCACAAATGCTCCACACCAAGTGTTATACCGCCACATGAACATAATCCTCCATTGGTTTACAACCGATTTACGTCTTCATGATATGCCTTCGCTTCGCTCAGCCAAGGATGCAAATGCACTCTTACCAGTGTATGTTATCGATCCTCAATCAGAAGGAGATACCATGCATGGATTTCAGAGAATTGGTCCTATTCGTAAGACTTTTACTCTGCAAACAGTTTATGCACTCAAAGAACATTTGCAAGCACGTGGAAGTGATCTCTTGATTATTGAAGGTCCATCCGAAATTGTCATTCCTGAACTTGTCGATATCTATGGTGTTGACAGCATACATGTTGAATTGCCATTTGCATCAGAAGAGGTCAAGCGAATTTCAAAAGTTAAATCAAACATTGCGATACCAATTCATCATTTTGAAAGCAGGACATTGTTTCGCGAACATGAATTGCCATTCACATTGGATCAACTCCCGGACATGTTCACAGAATTCAGAAAATTGATTGAGAAATCTTGTGGCTATGCAATTCAATCATGTGATGATTCACCTTTGCCGCCGCTTCCCATTGCATTGAAAAAGCACTCCCTCCAAAACAAGATGCAAGAGATTGAAAATTCTTGGATAACTGACCCAAGAGCAGCTTTTAAAGCCATTGGTGGGGAATTGGAAGGATTAAAGAGATTGCAATATTATTTAGCTGATACTCATGCCATATCTACATACAAAGAAACAAGAAATGGCTTGATTGGTGATCGGTATTCATCCAAATTTTCACCATGGTTGGCATTGGGAGCATTATCTGCAAAGAGAATTATTGAATCCGTCAATACCTATGAACAGCTGTTTACTGCAAATGAATCAACCTATTGGATGAAGTTTGAATTGTTGTGGCGTGAATTCTTTCAATGGACTTTAAAAAAACATGGAGATGCATTTTTTAGGGCAGAAGGAATTCGTGGTAAAAAACAACTCGTAAACCATGATTCCCAAAAGATTGAAAACTGGAGACTTGGTAATACACCCGACAGATTCGTTAACGCCAACATGAAAGAATTGCTGCATACTGGGTTTATGTCAAATCGTGGTAGACAAAATGTTGCAAGTTATTTTGTTCATAATCTCCAACAAGATTGGCGAATCGGGGCTGCATGGTTCGAATCTCAATTGATTGATTATGATGTGGCCAGCAATTGGGGGAATTGGATGTATGTTGCCGGTGTGGGGAATGATCCAAGGCAGGACAGAGTGTTCAATACCAAAAAACAAGCCGAAATGTATGATCCGGATGGAGCATTTCAAGATCTTTGGCTATATGATCACATGGCGAAAAATGAGCGCTGATGCGGTTCTTTCCCGTTTTTTTTGTTTTTTTGTATTGAATTTTCATCTACATTAGTTTCAGTTCACCCGTTTTTGGAATTGTAATGTCACAATATCATTCCTATATCGCAATTGAACATTTATCCAATTACATTGGGAAGGAAGTAACCCTCAATGGTTGGGTTTCAGACAGAACCGATAAAGGCAAATTGTGCTTCATCAAATTGCGTGATGGATCTGGGATCGTGCAATGCGTAGCATTTAGGCCAACAATAGGTGATGAACTCTTTGAACAAGCTAAATCCCTAACCCAAGAAAGTTCCGTGTCCATTACAGGTACTGTCAGGGCTGAATCCAGAGCGCCAAGTGGAGTTGAACTCGATATAGTAAATGTAAAAATATGGCAAATAGCTAAAGAATACCCCATAACACCAAAAGAGCATGGCACTGAATTCTTGATGCAACATCGTCATCTTTGGCTTCGCAGCACTCGCCAAAACGCGATCATGCGTATCCGTGCTGCTGTAATCAAAGCAATTCGGGATTTCTTCGACGGGAATGGCTTTAAATTAATGGATTCGCCAATACTTACCCCAAATGCATGTGAGGGTACTTCTACATTATTTGAAACAAAGTATTTCGATTTGGGAAGTGCTTACTTATCCCAATCAGGTCAATTATATGCCGAAGCAAGTGCCATGGCACTCGGAAAAGTGTATACATTCGGTCCAACATTTCGCGCTGAAAAATCCAAAACACGTCGTCATTTGACCGAATTTTGGATGGTCGAGCCGGAAATGGCATTCTTTGACTTGAATGATGATATGGATTTGGCCGAGGATCTTGTTGAATACATTGTTCAGTATGTGTTGCAAACATGTCAAAAAGAATTGGCTGCCATGGGTCGCGACATTTCAAAATTGGAAGCGATTCGCCGACCATTCTACAGAATGAGTTATACCGAAGCTGTTGAATGGCTGAATAAAAATGATGTGAAACTCAATAAAAAACAATCCGATGGTTCTGAAATTCAAATAGATTTCCCTTGGGGCGAGGATTTTGGTGCACCACAAGAAGAAGCAATCATGCAGCAATTTGATAAACCCTGCATCATTCATCGATACCCAGCAGAAGTGAAAGCATTTTACATGAAACGTGATCCTGATCAGCCAAAAGTAGCATTGGCCATGGACATGCTTGCTCCCGAGGGCGCAGGTGAAATAATAGGTGGAAGCCAAAGAGAAGATGACTTTGATGCTCTGCTTTCTCGCATTGAACATGAAAAATTGCCTCGAGAAGCATTTGAATGGTTCCTTGATTTACGGAAATATGGTTCGGTGCCTCATTCAGGATTTGGTCTTGGCGTTGAGAGAACAGTCAAATGGATTTCAGGCGCGGAACATATCCGCGAAGTGATTCCATTCCCAAGAATGATTTACAGAATAGTTCCCTGATTTTACAGGCCGGTTTTTCCGGCCTTTTTTGTCCCCATGAAACTTTCACTCTATAACACCCTCACAAAAAAAATAGAACCATTCGAGCCATTGAATGATGCAGAGGTTCGTATCTATTCATGCGGTCCGACAGTGTATGATTATGCGCATCTTGGGAATCTTAAAGCATTTTTGTTCCCGGATATTTTGCAGAGAACATTGCGTATTGTCTGCGGCTATCGCGTGAAATGGGTGATGAATATTACGGACATTGATGACAAAACAATTCGTGATAGTGCAATAGGAAGTGAGCGTTGGAATCCTGCATTTGGTGAACAAAGTCTTGATCCAAAGGTCAATTTAAAAGTACTAACTTCATTTTACGAACAAGAATTTCGTAATGATCTTGCGATGATTGGCATTAAGCACAGTGATATTTCGATAATGCCTCGAGCAACTGATTTCATTGCTGATATGCAAGATTTGATTCGCAATATTCATGATAGTGGTTATGCATATATTTCTGAAGGGAGTGTGTATTTCGATGTTGCGAAATGGCGTGAAAAAGAGCATTATGGAAGACTATTTGCAATTGATGTTGAGCATTTTAAGTCCGGTGTTCGTATAGATGCAGATGAATATTCTCGTGAACATGTCAGTGACTTTGTATTATGGAAAGCCGTAAAAGATGCTGAGCCTTTCTGGGATTTTACTGTAGCTGAGCAACAGCTTCCGGGAAGACCAGGGTGGCATATTGAATGTTCAGCGATGGGTCATGCATTGCTTGGACTTCCATTTGATATTCATACCGGTGGAGTTGATCTGCGATTTCCTCATCATGAAGATGAAATAGCTCAGAGCAAAGCGGGATATGGTCAAGAAACTGCTCAGTTCTGGTGCCATAATGAATTTCTCGAAGTAGAAGGTAAGAAGATGAGTAAATCTTTCGGAAACTTTTATACCTTGAGAGATTTATTGGACAAAGGTATGGATCCCATGGATATTCGATTCTCAATGGTAAATGCACAATATGGGTCCGTCTTCAATTTCACGGAATTTGGTTTGGAATCTGCTTCAAAAGCCAGAAAACGTGTTCAGGAATATATCTATTCTTGCTTTGAAGGAAATTTAGGTCATGATAATCATGCAGAAGAATTGCATCGTTTGAAGCAAGATTTCTTCTCAGCATTGTGCGATGATTTACATATGCCAAGAGCAATTGAAGCATTGTTTACTTTCATGAAGATGTGTCCGGCACAGGCATTGTCTCATCGTGACAGACCGGCATTTTTGGAATTGATTCATGATATCAATGAAATTGTTGGCGTATGGACAATCGCACCTAGACCGGAGATGGATGAAATTCCTAAAGAAGTGAAAGAACTTGCACAACAACGATGGGATGCAAAAGCATCAAAAGATTTTACTAAGGCAGATGTTCTCAGAAAAGAAATTTCTGCACGTGGCTATGTGATTAAAGATTCCAAAGATTCATATACCATTCTAAAAGAAGAATGAATTCCATTGGTATCATAGGTTATGGAGCATTAGGGGCATCATTGGCTCATGTACTTCGCAATGCCGGTCTTTTGTCATGGATATATGTGAAAAATGAAGATCGCAGATTGCAAGCACAATCTCTGTCGGTGCCAATCTTGAATTCTATTGATGCTCTACCTGTGAATGATTGCAGTATCATTCTTGCTGTTCCGGATTCCTCCATATATGAAATTGCTCAGCAAGTGCATACCTTATATGCCGGAAAAGGGTGCCATGCATTGATACATTGCTCTGGATCACTTGGTATTGATGTTCTCAAAGGTAAAGACACATCAATCAAACTGATTGCGATGCATCCATTTCAAACAATTGCCTCTTATACCGATCTTCCAAATACACCTTGGGGGATTGATTGCGATGCATCGGATCTTGCTGAAGTATCAAGGTTGATTGAATCCATAAATGGTATACCTCATACCCTTTCGTCTCGTGTGAAAGCTAATAAGTCTTTATATCATGCAACGGCAGTTGCATCTTCCAATCTTCTTCAAATGTTGATTGCTCTGACCACCGCCATGGCTGATGAAGCGGGAATACCATCAGAACTATTTTTACCTAGCATACAAACTACAACATTGAAAAGAGCGCATGATTCGCTGAACAATAAACAATCTGTATTGCATGATTTGACAGGTCCGCTCATTCGTTGTGATATTGCAACTATACAAGCCAATAGAGAAGCAATTAGACATATTCCTGGTTTGGATGCAGTATATGTGTCCCTTTGCAAGGCAGCAATTCCACAATTGAAAGCGATGCAAAAACTAACTGATTTCGAAACCGACATTTTGATGAATGCTTTGAACATTCAAGTGTTCAAGGAATAAATGCTTGATGAATTCGTATCTTTGCGAATACTATTCTGGAGTTGAGACATGTTGATTCGTGTATTCATTGTATTCTTTGGATTGACATTATTGCTCGCCGATCCGGCTGATGCATATGCGCGTAAAAAGCGCAGGGTGTACAAAAAACGAAGTGTGGTGTTGAAACCAAAGAAATTCATTCATTATGATGGGAATTTTTCCATTCTATTTCCATCTTCTCATGGTGAGATTAAAGGGGACACTTCCAATATATCAACGACATTCGGTCCTACAGAATTTTATGCCTATGTGTCAAATGGTGTGCAAAGTGCATCCATGATTGCATTTTATGAATTGGATGTAAAAAAAGTACAAGAAAAAGACTCTGTATTGGCAAAAAATAGCAAAATCCTTTTGGATTCATTGCAACAACAATTGATTGCCAATCTTGGTGGAACAATGCAAAGAAAAGTAAAGATAGTTCGAGAAGGGTTATATCATTCACGGATTGCATACTTCACTGCCAAAGGTGAAGGAAACAAAACAGTGTATTTCAAATGTGAAAATGTCTATGCTCCACCAAGAATCTATCAATTACTCTATCAATCATCAATTAAAAATGCTACGGATAATGCTGAAGCAAAGAAGTTTTTTCAATCGTTCTCTTTGAAAAAGAAATGACCTTATTGAAGGATGCACGGATATATGTTGCCGGACATCGTGGTCTGGTTGGTAGTGCTATTCTTGAATCATTGCAGGAACAAGGGTATTCCTCATTGATTACAGCAGGAAAATCTGATTTGGATTTATGCAATCAGCATGCTGTTTTTTCATTTTTCAAGAAAGAAAGACCGGAATATGTAATCCTTGCAGCAGCAAAAGTTGGGGGCATTCATGCAAATAGTATCTATCCGGCTGAATTCATTCATGATAATATGGCAATCGCATTGAATGTCATACATGCATCTCATCTTTATGGGGTGAAAAAACTCATTAATCTTGGTTCTTCCTGCATTTATCCAAAATTGGCGGAACAGCCAATTAAGGAGACTTCTTTACTCACAGGTCCGCTCGAACAAACCAATGAAGCATATGCTCTTGCAAAAATCGCAGCTATTGGATTGTGTGAATCATATCATAAACAATATGGTTCAAACTTTTTGTCACTCATGCCTACTAATCTCTATGGTAGTAAAGACAATTATCATTTGATGCATTCTCATGTGATTCCTGCAATTATTAGAAAGTGTTTTCTTGCCAAATATGTATCAGAAGGAAATATTGAAGCAATTCGAAAAGATGTCTCAATTGGCATTCCAAGTGATTGGGATATTTCGTCCGATAAACAATTACTCGCATCTTTGGATGGCATAGGTATTCGATCACATCAGCTTACATTATGGGGAACAGGAAAGGCACGCAGGGAATTTTTGCATGCAAAAGATTGTGCGCTAGCCGTCCTTCATTTTCTTCAATATGTTGATGCAAATCAACAAGATCGCTGTTATAATATCGGTACCGGAAATGATCTTGAAATTCAAGAAATAGCTGAGATGATAGCATCGATAGTTGGCTTTACAGGCAGTTTGGTTTTTGATGCTACCAAACCAGATGGTACTCCCAGGAAAGTGTTAAATGTTGAAAGAGCGCATAAAGCAGGCTGGAAGTATTCAATTGCATTGAACGATGGTCTAAAATCGGTTATAGAGGAATATCGCATAAAGGGACCGGAACATGCTCGATGATCAATCGCGAACATATGATAGATTCCTTCCTGCAATGCTGTTCATCTTTGGATTATTGATATTCTCGCCATTTCTTGGATCCGTGCATTTATTCGACTGGGACGAAATCAACTTTGCCGAAGCAGCAAGAGAGATGATTCTCACCGGAGATTATCTAAGAGTCCATATTGACTATCAGCCATTTTGGGAAAAGCCCCCTTTGTTCTTGTGGATGCAAGCATTCTCAATGCACATATTTGGCATCAATGAATTTGCGGCACGATTTCCAAATGCACTCTGTGGTGCAATCACATTACCCATATTGTTCCTTCTTGGCAAACACTTACAAGGACGTACCATAGGACTTTTGTGGTCAATGTTGTATGCAGGCTCATTTTTGCCGCATTTCTATTTCAAATCAGGAATTATTGATCCTTGGTTTAATCTTCTCATCATACTTGGCGTATTGATGCCGGCTTTTCCCGCATTTAGGCAACGCAACATAGTTTCGGCTTTGGTCAGTGGTGCGTGCATCGGTCTTGCAATACTCACAAAAGGACCGGTTGCCTTAATTATTTCTGGAGGAACATTCTTCATACTGGCTGCAATCGATATTGCCAAGACAAAAGAAATCAGTGGATTCTATCAAAGAATAAAATGGCTTGCAGTCATGACATGCAGTTCGATCATTATGGCTTCATTATGGTTTGGTCTTGAAATAGCCCAACATGGCACTTGGTTCATGGAAGAGTTTATTCGATATCAGATCCGATTATTCTCAACAGGTGATGCCGGCCATTCCGGACCATTCTATTATCATGCAATCATATTGCTAATAGGTTGTTTTCCCGCTTCGGCTTTTGCATTGAAAAAATTATTTGATCGTTCTTCGGCTTCACTTGATATACGTTTGATGATGATTGTATTTTGGCTGACATTGATCTTGTTTTCGATAGTTAAGACAAAAATCATTCATTATTCCTCTCTGTGCTATTTGCCTTTGACATATTTGGGCGCTGTTGGTTTAAGACAAATACTTGCTACCCAACATATTCGTAGAGCATTGAACATAGGCTTATTGTGCGGCATTATATTCTGGACGATGGTATTACTTGCCGTACCGCTTATCGGATTAAACCTTCAATCAATTCTTCCTTTGGTAAAAGATGAATTTGCAAGAATGAATCTTTCTGCACCTGTATATTGGAGTGGGTTTGAATTGGGCATCGGAATGATATATTGCATTATAGGAATCATTGGATGGTCCTTTCTGCGGAAACAAACCATGATGGAAAAAGGAGTGCTATTGCTAACTTGTTCCACGATAATTACATTACTGACATTTCTTCCTATTATAGCGCCGAAGATTGAAGGCTATACACAAGCATCACCAATTGCATTTTATCAAGGAATGCAAGGGAAAGATGTGCTATTGTATCCTTCCGGATTTAAAAGCTATGCACATTTGTTCTATTCAGGCAAGCTCCCACCAAAGGAGTTTCCTGAATATGCCCGACTGTCAGATGAAGAATTAATGAATGGTGCATCGAAAAAGCCCGTATTTTTCGTGGCAAAAATCAAAAGAGCACAAGAACTGCTGCTTGATCCGCGTGTTAAGCCCATCCATGAATTGCATGGATTTACCGTTTTCCAAGTGCAATCCCAACATGTGAGCAAACAACGATGACATTATCATCTCTATCCCTTTGCAGAATTGCTGTCATATCCCATGATCTGCGCATTGCTGATATTCCATACAATGTGGAGCGTCACATTCATGCCATGAGAGAAGCAATCTCCAATGGTGCTCAAATGATAGTGTTTCCTGAGTTATCCACCACCGGATATACCTGCGCTGACTTATTCTTTCAAGAAGAATTGATATCCTCTGCAATGAAAGGAGTATGCTCGATTGCTGAACAAGTTCCTGCGGGTGTTATTGTGATTGTCGGTGTCCCTATACATCATGAAGGAAAGTTATACAACTGCGCTGCAGTTCTTGAAGGTGGTACAATTCATGCATTGGTACCAAAAACAATCATTCCAAATCATCATGAATTTTATGAAGCACGCTGGTTTGTTTCAGGTGATGAGTTACAAGAAGACAGTCTGATAATACTGAATGACGCTTCAGGAAATTCCATTGAATGCTTATTGCAGTCACATCTTTTGTTTAGAACTGGGAAGATTGTTTTCGGTATTGAATTATGTGAAGATCTGTGGAGTATGATTCCTCCTAGTTCTCTTATGGCGGAACAGGGTGCATTCATCATCTTGAATCTATCAGCAAGCAATGCATTGGTAGGAAAGGAAGCATATAGAACTTCGCTTGTTACCATGCAGTCTGCATCAACTATTAGTGCATATGCATATGCATCTGCGGGGCCTTCCGAATCAACAATGGATACTGTTTTCTCCGGTCATATCATGATTGCTGAAAATGGGGTGATCATTGCTGAAGATGCAGGATTGTCATTTGACACAAAAATAATCTATGCTGACATCGATATCGATGTGCTACTTCATGAGCGGCGTACTTTGTCTCGTACACAGGCATCACATGCAATGACATTCACGGTATTTGAACTCCCACTTCTTCGTGATGTAGAAGTTGATATGCTTCATAGAGTGATTGATCCGATGCCATTCATTCCTACCAAAGATGCCAATGACAGGTTCCACGAAATTCTTCAAATTCAAGCAATGGGTTTGGCGGGAAGACTAAGAAAGACCGGTATCACATCCATGATAGTAGGGTTATCTGGTGGCCTTGATTCTACACTTGCACTGATTGTGTGTTTGGAAGCATGTTCAATTTTGAATATAGATAATTCAAATGTCATAGCGATTACGATGCCCGGACCGGGTACATCGGATAAGACTTTGGAAAATGCACGATTATTGGCGAACACAGCAAAGACAACTTTTAGAGAAATTCCGATTCACGATGCAGTATATCAGCATTTGCGAGATATTGGCCATGCTGAACAAGATCATTCGATTGTTTTTGAAAATGCACAAGCAAGAGAAAGAACGCATATTCTCATGGACTGTGCCAATCAACATGGTGGACTTGTGATTGGTACGGGCGATATGTCCGAATTGGCACTTGGTTGGTGCACATACAATGGTGATCATATGAGTATGTATGGCGTTAATTCAGGTGTTCCAAAAACATTGGTGAAACATCTTGTTGAGTATTATGCAGATAGCCACGAAGATGAACATATGCGCAAAGTTTTACGGGCAATCCTTGAAACACCTGTTTCACCTGAATTATTGCCACTTTCAGATAAAGGTGAAATTGTACAAAAAACAGAAGATATCATTGGTCCTTATGTCCTTCATGACTTCTTTTTGTATCAAATGATGCGTCATGGTTTCGGGCCAAGAAAAATCATTGCATTGGCTTATCAAGCTTGGAAGCATGAATATTCAAAGAAAGAAATAGCTGGATATTTACGATTGTTTTATCAACGTTTTTTCAGTCAGCAATTCAAACGCTCAAGTATGCCTGATGGCGTAAAGGTAGGATCCATTGCTTTGTCGCCCCGAGCAGATTGGCGAATGCCAAGCGATGCTCATGCACGAATATGGATCGATGAGATTAATGCATTTCTCTCATCAATATGATGCACTCATCAGTGTTTGAATGCCGGGTAGGTTGTGGTGCATGTTGCATCGTGGTGTCGATTAATAGTCCTTTGCCGGGAATGCCACATGGTAAGCCTGCAGGAATACGTTGCCTTCATCTTACACAAGAAAATCATTGCTCCCTTTTTAACTCCCCTGAAAGGCCACAAGTGTGTTCTTCATTGAAACCAATGAAAGATATGTGCGGAGAAACAAATGAGGAAGCATTTCACATATTATCGGTTATGGAAATTCTGACCGACCCATATCGCAAGTCATAGGAGTAAACAATGGGTGCTATCATACAGCCCGAACAAATTGAAGAAGTATGGAAGTCGATGACAATGCTTGATGAGAAAGCTTCTTTGGATATCGTAGATACATTTGAACTGCATCAACCTGCATTGCTTGAATATCTCATGTCTCCCCCGGAAGAGTTTACTGAAGCAGAAGCTGAAAACCTGATGTATGCAGGGATTGTCGTTTGGAAAACATTTGACATGTATGGACCGACAATCACCAAAATTGAAGAAGATGAAATTTATGCGATCGAGGATAATAATATTGATGTTATGATGACATTGGAAGGGGAGTCGGCAGGTGATGGCATTGCTGTCATAGAAAGAATGCTTGATGCATATCCACAGCCTCATGTTTTGGCTTCAATAGCGGAAATTCTTTTGGTAGAAGATGAAGAAGATGATGAAGAAGATATGATATCTGATCAAGCCAGAGGCACAATGATGCTTGTTTTGAAAACTGTTCTCGACGCATTGATTGCCGCTGAAAAACCATGATCCTATTTTTTGCTCTTTGTGAGTAAATCAAGCGTGCCTTTCACTTGAAACAATGAACGAGCGATATTCGATTGTTCGGCCACCATATTCTCATATCGTCTGCTTTCTTCTGTGATTTCTGCCAAATACCGAGTGCGGTCTGCCGGTATAATAGAACTCTTTTGAGCATTCAATGTTCTTTCTTCAACATGAAATGCGAAAGCAGTGTTTGGAAGCGACGTGAATCGATTGACAATCGCAGCATAAAGCCCATTGACTCCTGCATCATTGAACTGTGATGCAATCGTCCCGAATACGGGCATTGATTCTGGCTTTGCATCCCAAACTTGCCTTGATCGCTGATATTGCTTACGAACATCTCTCAAAGCATCCAAAGAACCCCTTTTATCGAATTTATTGATTGCAATCAAATCAGCATAATCGATCATATCGATTTTTTCAAGTTGAGTGGCTGCGCCAAATTCAGGGGTCATAACATAGAGTGAAACATCCGCTATAGAAGTTATTTCGGAATCACTTTGCCCAATCCCTGCAGTTTCCACGATGATGAAATCGAATCCAGCATAACGCATGAGTTCGATCGCGGTTTTTACATTTGGATTAAGTGCGATATTGGCCTGCCTTGTTGCAAATGACCGCATATATACTCTTGGATTACTTACCGCATTCATACGAATGCGATCACCCAATAATGCTCCTCCTGTTTTTCTTTTTGAGGGATCAACGGAAAGCACAGCCAAACGTAATTCAGGATTATCCTCAAGAAATCGTAGTATCAATTCATCGGTCAATGATGATTTACCGGCTCCACCTGTACCGGTGATTCCTAAAACAGGAATTGAAGAAGAATTTTCAGGTAATTTTTCCTTGACCATTTCAGATGTAATGATCCCCCTTTCAATCATTGAGATGCCTTGAGCAAGGGCTCGTGGATTCTTTTCAAGCATCTTGTTCCACAAATCTGCTCCGGAATAGGTATCAGGTGTTTCAAAATCGGATTGTTCTAGCAAATCATTGATCATGCCTTGCAAACCGAGAGATCTTCCATCATCGGGAGAATAAATCCTATTGATACCATATTCATGCAATTCTTGGATTTCAATAGGGAGTATCGTTCCACCTCCGCCACCAAAAATCTTGATATGCCCTGCATGTTTTTCCTGCAAAAGATCATACATGTATTTGAAATACTCCACATGGCCACCCTGATAACTTGTCATTGCAATGGCTTGGGCATCTTCCTGTATGGCGCAATCCACAACTTCCATTGCTGCTCGATTATGCCCAAGATGGATCACTTCAGCACCTGATCCCTGAATGATACGACGCATAATATTAATTGCGGCATCATGCCCATCGAACAGCGAAGCTGCAGTTACAATACGCAATGTATTCTTTGATTGATATGGGGTATGTGGTAATGACATAATAAACTCAAAATCTTGATATGTAAAATTACGAAAACCATCCAAAGTATCAGGTGCGCATTCTGAAGATATTGAGGATGGCGATTGTGAAAAAGAGCATATTCGGGAACCATCCAACAAGCATTGGATCCATATCCATGGAATATCCGATATTCTGACCAATTTTAGTGAATGCCAAATACAGAAACGATACAACCATGGCTGTAGCTATTTCTAGTGCGAGTCCACTTTTTTTACGAATTGCGGAAAAAGGTATGGCAAACAAGATAACAATGATATTTGCAAAAGGGAAAGCATATTGACCATGATATTCAATCATCTGTCGGCGAGTATCTTTACCTCCTCTTTCCAATACTGAGATATATGCTCTTTGTTCGTCAAAATTCAATTCATCAGGTGTTTGCTGCATGCGTACTATGTCATCATGTCGAGTTGCCAGCTTGATAGGCATTGAATCATGTGATAAAAATCGAATAGAAAACGATGAATCTTCTGATAGTTTCCTTTCATGGGCCTTTAGAGCAACCCATTGCTTTGCAATTGTATCCCATTGTAATTGTTCGGCATCAATTCTATTTTTGATCCTAGGATGCAATTCAGAAGTGTACTCTTCTATGATGACCCCTGAGCCGATTTTTTGGATGCCATCATAATTATTCATGATGACATTTTTTGTATCCGTATCTCTGAGGTATACATTGAATAATGTGGAAGATACTTCATGCTTTTTCAATTGATTTCTTTCAATGGCTAATTTCTTCGCATTTGATTCAGGAACAATCCAACCATTGAAATAAAGATGTCCGCCGGTTATGCAAAGACTTACAATAAATAGTGGAAACATCAACCGATATAAACTCATACCTCCCGATTTCATTGCTGTGATTTCATTGAGATTGGACAATTTTCCAATTGAAAACAATGCTGCCATGAGCATTGCAATAGGGGTGAGTAATTTGATTATTTCAGGTAGAAAATGCAGATAATACGAAGCAATGGTATCTATTGAAATGTTCTGATCGATGAATTTATCGAGTGTCTCCATCACATTTACAATCAAGAAAATGATGCACAAGGCAACAATGCTGAAGAAGAATGTCGCAAGGAATTGACGGATAATATATCTGTCTAGAATGGTCATCGAGAAATATCCTTGGGTGCATGATCAATGAATTCACGAGTATTCAATAAAAATGCTTCTCTGCATGCCAGCATGGTGGACAGCATGACTAGATTTCCATTCACATTTCTTCGAATATGTTCCATTGATTGTTCTAATTGGTGGAGAATTGCATGATAGTCGGCATCAGGGAATGCAGATGCAAATTTTCGTATGGAGTCAATTTGATCAATATTCATAATTCCATCATTCGAATCAGTGACAATGGATGCATAATGACAATCTCGAATCCATAATGCCAGCATCCTCAATAATAACTCTTGTGATGATCTATCTTTATCAGTTAGAATGCGATCCAATTGTTGCATCAACTCCAAACGATAGTGCTTCCGCTTCAAAGCACTTCGAAGAAGGTCTATGATATCGCTTCTCATAGATTGAATATCCTCATTCAAGAAAGAGCAGGCTCTTCCATAGCTTCCTTGAGCAAATGCCTCTATCAATAGTGATTCAGATCGAGAAATACCCTGCTTTTCACATAAAGCATCAATGAGGTCTTCAGAAGGCAGTAAATCACAATATACTTGTTGACATCTTGATAAAATTGTCTGAGGTAATGCGTCTTTCTTTGATGTGGTCAATATGAAAGTGATATTATCATGCGGTTCTTCAAGTGTTTTTAAAAAAGCATTCGCAGCTTCCATATTCATTTTATCAGCTTGAGAGATGATGAATACCCTGCGTCCACTTTGAGTGGCACTCATCTTTACCTGTTTTTTTATATCACGAATGGATGCGATGCGAATAGTTTGTGCATTCGGTAATGACCAGACATGATAGGGATCTTCTGCTTTTAGAATCATCTCTTGTTTATATAATGCAAGCATGTCATCGGACATTTGCAAAAGGGGAGAGTCTTCATTTTTTGATGTTGTCTTTCCTGCAGGCAATGCTGAAATGAACATGATATTGGGATGCTCCAAACGCGTGCTATCAAGACAACTCTTGCATTGTCCACATGCATCAATTATTCCATCAGCAAGTATATTGGGGTGAGAACAATTCAGAATTTGTGCATATGCAATTGCCAGAGCATCTTTGCCAATACCTTCTTCTCCATAAAAGCAATATGCATGGGAGATTGCTTGCTCCCTAATTGCCCCGGAAAGCATTCTTTTGACTCTATCCTGTGCTATGACTGCTGAAAAGCCCATATAACCCGTTGATGAAAGAAATATGCCCTATTCAATCGATGAATAGGGCATACAAAATTCGACAATTCAGATGAAATGTATTGAATTACCCTGCGCTTTCCTGATCATTCATTGATTCCTGTTCAGGAGCCATCGCCTCTGCAGTAGGAGTCGATTGTTCATTTCTTGGCAAATCCTTAGCAAATTTCTCCAATTTGGAAATAATTGTCAAGGGTGGTAATTCTTCGCCACGAATGATCATGTCCAGTTCTTCGCCATCTATTGTTTCTCTTTCGAGAAGAATTTTGGAGACTTTATGAAGTAACTCAATATTATCTTTCAGTAATTGTTCAGCATTATTGCTTGCTTTCATTAATATAGCTTTGATTTCATTGTCCACAAGTTGAGCTGTCTGTTCACTGATATTACTTTTCTGAGCAATTTCTCTTCCCAGAAAGACTTCTTCCTGTTTATTGGCAACCATAACCGGTCCAATGGCATCACTCATTCCCCATTCGCAGACCATCTTTCTTGCAAGACCGGTCGCTCGTTCGAGATCATTCCCAGCGCCTGTGGTCAATTGATTGAAGATAACTTTTTCCGCTGCTCTTCCGGCCAATAGTGTGACGATGCGTGTTTCAAGATAATCACGTGAATATGAGTGCATTTCCTCTGAAGGAAGATATGATGTGACGCCAAGTGCTCTTCCTCTTGGAATGATCGTCACTTTGTGCACGGGATCACTCAATTGGAGAAGTTTACCTGCTAAAGCATGTCCCACTTCATGATAAGCGGTGACTTCCTTTTCCTTTTCGGAAATAACCATGCTTTTACGTTCAACACCCATGATGATTTTGTCTTTTGCATTTTCAAAATCTTCCATCGATACGGATGTTTTGTTTTTTCTTGCAGCAAACAATGCAGCTTCATTTACAAGATTTGCAAGATCTGCGCCTGACATGCCTGGTGTTCCTCTTGCTATGATTTCAGGATTCACATCTTCGCTTGTTGGAATAGTCTTCATATGTATTTTGAGAATTTCCTCGCGGCCTTTTACATCGGGTCTGTCGACTACTACTTGTCTGTCGAATCGACCCGGCCTCAACAATGCTGCGTCCAATACATCTGGTCTATTTGTTGCCGCTATGATGATGATTCCGCTATTCTGTTCGAATCCATCCATCTCAACTAGGAGTTGATTAAGGGTTTGTTCGCGTTCATCGTGTCCACCTCCAAGACCGGCACCACGTTGCCTTCCGACAGCGTCTATTTCATCGATGAATACAAGGCATGGTGCGCTTTTTTTGGCTTGTTCAAAGAGGTCTCTAACACGTGATGCACCAACTCCTACGAACATCTCCACAAAGTCCGCTCCGGAGATTGAAAAGAATGGCACATTTGCTTCGCCTGAAACTGCGCGTGCGAGCAATGTTTTTCCGGTACCCGGAGGTCCGAGTAAGAGTACTCCTCTTGGAATTTTTCCGCCAAGTTTTTGAAACTTACTTGGGTCACGGAGAAATTCAACTACTTCCTGTAATTCATATTTTGCTTCATCGCAACCTGCAACATCTGTAAACATTACACGATTGCCTTGGCTTTCATTGAGCATTCGTACTCTTGCTTTCCCAAATGAAAATATTCCTTTTGGTCCACCACCGCCTTGCATTCTTCTCATGACAAACATGTAAACCATGATTAATGCTAACCAAGGAAGAATAGAAATTACCATACCCCACCATGGGCTATCGCCCTCTTTATACACCCAGTAAATACCACGATCAGACCATTCTTTTTCCATCGAAGCATCGAGAAATCCAAGCTCAGTGGTAAAGTGTTGAATGTATGTGGGTTTGCCATTGTCCACATTCATCGAAATTTGCTCTTTTAGCGTGCCCTTGAACACATATCGATTGAATTGAGATTTCTCAATCGTTGCTGCAGCTATTTTATTCTCAGTGAGAAGTGTTTTGTATTGTGTGTAAGAAATTGCCCATTCCTTCTTCTGATTAGCATGCATGAGCATATACACAATCACGATTCCGGCAAACATTGCTCCCCAAATGAGTAGGGAACGCATGATTCTTCCAGTGGGCGATTCTCCCGGACCTTGCGGGCCTCTAATTTCATTACCCGGTTTTCGAAAATTTGGTTTGGAACCAGATGGCTTTCCATCTTTCGGGGTATTTCTTTTCGACTTTTTGTCTGATGTATTGTTTTCAGAATTCTGATTCATTTGATTCATGAGAAGTGAGCTCCAATGGCTTAGATCATGTCCGAACATAGTTCGGAATTGTGAATGGTATCTTGTGACGAATAAGTAAGCAAATTCATTGCTTATTAGGTAAAAATAATCATAAATGGGCTTTTTTATGATGTACGCCCAAACCTGCGATCAAACTCGCGTAATTGCATTTCCAAAATGATTGGTCTTCCATGTGGGCATACCCCGGGCATTTCGCAAGCGAATAAATCATGCACGAGAGACTTCATTTCTTCTATCGAAAGAACATTTCCTGCTTTAATCGCAGCTTTGCAGCCCATTGAAGCTGCTAAATTGTCACGGCTGCCTTGAGGCCGGATCTGTTCATATTCTCTGTATTGAGTAATGATGTCTTGAATAGCCAAGTGCTCTGTTCCTGCGGTTATATCAAATGGAACAGCTTGTATTTGAAGCTGCCCTGCTATCTCAACAAATGAAAATCCCAATGATTCAAGGTCATTTCGAATATGAGTAAACAATAATTGATCTTCCGGAAACAGTTGCAGCGGAATAGGAAAGAGTAATGTTTGACCTTGCACTGCTTGTTCATTTAGAGCTTTCAAGGATCGTTCATAGATGATTCTTTCATGAGCAGCATGTTGATCAATTATCATCACACCTTCTTCACTTTGAAGAAATATATATTTGGCATGTAATTGCCAAATTGAACCTAAGACTCTTTTGGAATGATGGATGTCTGAATTGGGCGAATTGATCAGAGGTTCTTCTGTTCCGAATAAATGTTCGAAGGCAGTACGATGTTGATTTGTCACTGTACCTGTCTCTGAACGATGATAGACCTCTGATTGAACATTGCGTGATATGATTTCACCCGTAAGTCTATTCACATAAGTTGACGCTTCCGTATTGGAATGATCCTGATGCTTCAGAATACTCAAACGCTCGAATGGTTGATCAGCTATCTGTTGCCTGAATTGCATTTCAGGAATAACATGTGCTTTGGACAATGCATTGCTGACGGCTTGGTGAATGGCATTGTAAATGCCGCGCTCATATTCAAACTTCACTTCATGTTTTTGCGGATGAACATTCACATCGACTTTAGTCGGATCCAATGTGAGATTCACCACAAAAAAAGGATGCATGTTTTTTTCTATCAAGTGTTCGAATGGCTGAAAAACAGCATGTGCCAATGATCTACTGATAATAGGTCTTGTGTTCATGAAAAAATGCTGTCCGGCTCTGGATTGCTTTGCGAGGTGAGGTAGCCCTATGAAACCGGATATCTGTACATCATTTGTAATGTGATCAATTTCTAATAAACCTTCAGACACTTCTTTGCCATAAAGAGCTTGTATTCTTCCGATCAAATCCGATTGTGGTACGTCAAATACAAGCGAATCACCATCATAAAAGGTGAATCTACATTCTGGATGCCCCAAAGCTGATCGATACATTGTTTCTGATATATGACGAAATTCCACCATATCAGACTTCAGGAATTTTTTTCTTGCCGGGACATTGAAAAACATGTTTTTTACAATCACCTGGGTTCCAATTTCTGTTTGACATGGTTCTAGCACATGCTCTTGCAATGGCTCAATAGTCAAAGACCAACCATGATCCGTATCGGATGTTCGTGATTTGATTTCCAGATGAGACACAGCCGCTATTGAAGCCAATGCTTCTCCGCGGAACCCCAATGTTGAAATTCTCTCCAAATCCTGCGTTGTTTTTATTTTGCTTGTCGCATGCCTTTGAATGCTAAGTATGAGATCCTCCTTTCGCATCCCCGATCCATTGTCAATCACATGAATTGCTTGTTTACCGGCTTTATGTGCAATGACGAGTATTGATGTGGCTCCTGCATCAAGTGCATTCTCGACCAATTCTTTGATGATTGATTCGGGTCTTTGTACTACTTCTCCAGCCGCAATTTGATTTGCGATATGTTCTGGAAGCAAAGCTATTGAGTGTGGAGATAGCATATTCATTCAATCACCGAAACTAATGCCGATTTCTCTGGCTGTGCGCACGATATCGCTATTGACAGGCACGCGTTTCATTTGCTTGGTTATTTCTGAAAGAGGAACGATTTTCACATCGGGTGGATCGAGTGCGACCATAGCATCTGAATGACCTTCTTCCACAGCGCGTACGGCCGATGCTCCAAAGCGTAATGCCAAAAGACGATCATTCGCAGTGGGCATGCCTCCTCTTTGCAAGTGGCCCAAAACGACCAACCGTGTTTCTTTAGAAGTTCTTTTTTCAATTTGATGAAGCAATTTTTCGCCGGCACCACCAAGTCTGATTGCTTGTCCTATGGATGTTTCGATTGTTGAAACTTGACCGTCTTTGGTTGCAGCCCCTTCGGCAATGACAATGATCGTGAAATGATGACCTTTGTTTTCTCGTTCATTGATTTTTGCAATCACAGAGTCAATGGAATAAGGAATTTCCGGAATGAGAATGCAATCTGCTGTTCCTGCAATGCCGGAATGTAATGCAATCCATCCTGCGTAACGACCCATCACTTCAACGATCATAACACGTTCATGTGCTTCGGCTGTGGAGTGAAGTCTGTCTATGCAATTCGTAGAAAATTCAACAGCTGTTTCAAATCCAAATGTTGCACTGGTTTTTTCCAGGTCATTGTCAATTGTTTTTGGAACACCGATTACCTGTAAGCCTTTTTGTGCAAGTGCATGTGCAATTTCCATGGATCCATCACCACCAATAGAAATCAACGCTTCGATCCCCAATGTTTTGCATGCATCAATCACTTCTTCTGTTCTATCGATTTCACCAATGGTTCCATCATCTTTCTTAATCGGATAATGGAGAGGGTTCCCTTTATTGGTTGTTCCGAGTATTGTTCCACCAAGATGTGTTATTCCTCTAACAGATTCAGGAGTCAATTCAAAAGTACCACCACCATATTTCGTGAATTCATCTGGAGACAAAAGTCCATTGAATCCATTGCGTATGCCAATGCATTTCCAACCTTTTTGATGTGCCGATAGAACAGCTGATCTAATAACGGCATTCAAACCAGGTGCATCGCCTCCGCCGGTACTTATGGCTATGGTTTTTGACATTGTAGTTAATCTTCCGATTATTCGCGTGGTTTTCTAAGATTGAGTTTATCCCAAATATATCCTCCAATTTCCTTGCCCAGTCTATTTCCTTCATCGCATCCTCTGCGGAAATGTATGCCGCCATATATTCTGCTGACTGATGCTTCCCAAGCAGCTGCATGATAATTCGTAAATGATCGAACAGGAAGCCCGAAACGAACTTCAGTTGAATCTTGATACGAAAACTCACCAAAAAGTCTTGTGAGTATTTCTGCGCTGGCAGCAGATATGGTGCTATGCCCGCTTATGTGTTCAGGGAAAGGAGGAGTTTGGAGATATGGTTCCCAAGTGGAGTCTATGAATTTATTGATAAATGTCACAGGCCTAATGGAATGGGACGAATATTTTTCTGCCCAACAAGAAATGAATGCATCAAAAAGTGAAATTCCAACCAATGTATAGGCCTCAATAGCTTCCATCATGTTTGCTTGTTTATAATCGCAACCAACTTTTGCAAGTGACATCCAATGCCCACCGGGTGAAATTTGTCGTGTATTAAACACAAAATGCCCTTGATGCCATGCCTTTATTGGATTACAATCCCAAAAAGCAGCTATTTCTTTTTGTTCAGCATCGATATTTTTTGAAGTGATGTAAACTTGCATCACTTGATCGTAAAATGGTGAATTTGGTGTTTCATCATATGTGACAGGAGGCAATGGTTTGAATTGCCGAGCGGAGTCCAGAACAAGTGGTCGCATTGTTTTAAACCATGGATCAAGCGGATCGGCAAATTCAGGAGGTGTTGGCATCCAATATCCTTTTCCTCTGGGGAAATTATAACGTGGTCTTCCTTGATTTTTAATATGCCCATCATCCTTGAACCATGCGATGGTATATTTAGCAACGCTTTCTCCATGCTTAATCGATCGAGAAACAATATCATCGCCATTTTTTACTTCCTCATATTCCTCTTCGATTGATTCCACTTGTGCTTTATACATACTGTCTGAATATTGCGATCTATACAGTACTTTGTTCACGATTGTTCTATATGCTGCAATAGCGCAAAGTCTCCAATCATACATCAATGATGTATCAGGAAAAGGTGGGTTTGTGTAGAGGTTTATTTGACCTGTTAAAGGGCGATACATTTGGGCAAATCCAGGCTGGGCAGCTGTATATGCCGCAATGTTTGCATATGCATAATGTTTGGCAATCACGGCAGGGGAGAAGCCATCCTCCATAATGATATCGGTCATTTTTGCATTCCAATCATGCACAAACTGCGCACTTCTGTAAATATTGGAATCGGATAACGAAGTGACTTTTGCAATGATCCCATCGCCAGACAATAGTACAGCGATACAGATGAAGATATGTTTCATGAGTATTCTCATGGAGTATAAATTGAAATGAGATGTTTCGAATACAACAATTTTATTCCGAGCGGACTTGTGCAATCATTTCCGATGACATGAAAGCCAAATTTCCGATTTAGTGCATACATTATCGCATTGCTTTGCAGAGTTTTCGTTCTAATCAGTCGGAAACCGTTTTTTGCACACCATTCATGTTGTGTTTGAATCAAAAGTGAAGCAATTCCGCGTTTTCGATATGCTGGATGTATTCCTCCAAGCCAACTATAAAAGACATCTTGAGATATTGCATATCCCAATTTATAACCAATAATGTTATCAGCATTGTTTCTGGCAATCAAAGTCAATGCAGAAACTCGCCGATTTAGCTGATACACATAATCTTGGTTAGGAGCTTTTGAAAACAACTGTTCCGAGAGATTTACAATTTCAGTGAGAATCTTAGCATTCAGCACGCCATGGTGCATTACGCAGTGAATTTCATCCTCGGAGTCGTGAAGAAGAGTTAAAGACATGGACGAAAATACAAAAATGCTAACTTGCCTTTCATGACATTTGTTCTTTTCTTAATACATGGCATTTCTGATGAATACTATGCAATCCCATATTGAATCTTTGATTGGTTTGAACACTGATGAGCTTGGATCACAAGAGAATCTCCTTATTCTTCAACAATTCCTCGATTTTCTGAACAATGGAACTCTACGTGCCGCAACGTGTGATGAAACGGGTATTTGGACAGTACATCAATGGGTGAAACAGGGCATCCTGATGTTATTTAAGATTGGGAAGATGATAGATATGTCAGGTAATGGTTTCTCATTTTTTGACAAGCATTCTATTCCTCTCAAAAACTTGACACTCTCGGACAATATTCGCTTGGTTCCAGGTGGCTCGGCCATTAGAACTGGTGCTTATATCGCTCCGGGTGTTATTTGCATGCCGCCCATGTATATAAATATCGGTGCTTATGTGGATGAAGGAACAATGGTTGATTCGCACGCATTGATCGGAACATGTGCTCAGATCGGCAAGAATGTGCATATCAGTGCTGCTTCACAAATAGGCGGCGTGCTCGAACCTGCGGGGGCAAGACCAGTGATAATTGAAGACAATGTGATGATAGGTGGAAATTGTGGTGTCTATGAAGGGGTGATGATCAGAAAGCGCGCAGTTTTGGGAACCGGCGTGATTTTAAATGCTTCAACCCACGTTTTTGATTTGGTCAATCAGACAATTCTTAAGCCAAATGGGGGAGATCCATTAGAAATTCCTGAACATGCAGTTGTTATTCCCGGATCAAGAGCAATTCAATCAGAGTTCGGGAAACAATGGGGATTGTCTGTATCAACTCCACTCATCGTTAAATACCGAGATGAAAAAACTGACGCAAAAACCGCATTGGAAGAAGCTTTGCGGTAAAAAAAAAAGCCGTCAGGTGACGGCTTATCGAGTTTCTCTGTGTACAGTGTGTCTGCGAAGGAAGGGATTGTATTTTTTGATCTCCAATCTCTCCGGATGATTTTGCTTGTTTTTTGTCGTGGTGTAACGTGAAGCCGGTCTGCCTTCTTTCTTGGCTTCTGTGCATTCAAGCGTTATAATGACGCGGGCTCCTTTCTTAGCCATGGTCCTAATCCTGATAATATACTTTGATAATTACTTTCTGTAGAAGACGAACTACGAAAATAGGGAATTATATTAGAAATCTCCGAACAATTTTTATTCGAAACTTCATTTATTGCTCTTTTTTTACGATTTGGGGCTAAAATTTTTTCAATTACGTACTTGTCAGTTTCCAAATAATGATTAACTTTGTAGTCTCTGCATTGTAAAGGGCAGGTACCAGAGCGGTCAAATGGAGCAGACTGTAAATCTGCCGGCTT
>SXZI01000142.1 GCA_005788035.1 Bacteroidota bacterium | reverse complement strand
TGAGTGTGAAGACATTGGCAATCAACATATAATAGTTGATTCAATTGGGAATTTGCTTGCCATCTATGCAATAGCTGATGCAGCATATATCGGCGGTGGATTTGGTGCAGGTGTCCATAGTTGTGCTGAACCCGCCGGATATGGAATCCCACTTGCTTCTGGTCCTCATATAGCACGTTCACCCGATGCGAACATCCTACATCAATTGGGGGCATTGGAAATCATTGGGAATGAACATGATGCAGCGAGATGGTTGAAAGCGATTTGTGCTGGCTTAATGGATCATGCAGGAGAAGCATCAAAAGAATATATTCAATCCAGAAGAGGAATGACGGAGATAATCCTCAGAGATATCATTGGATTGAATGATTAATGATTTTTGTTTCGAATAAAGATTATGCTTCCAATCATTCCAAGGATGATGGAAATCCATTGTGCCTGTGATAGCCCCATATACAATGGATTCATGCGTAAAAATTCAACAAGAAAGCGCTCAATTCCTGCCAGGATCAGATACATTCCAAATAATTGCCCCATACCTAACTGTTTTGTTCTGAATCTCCATAATATCCCAAAGAACAAAAAAGCAATCAACGTTTCATAAACCGGGGTTGGATGAACGATGATATCTTCCGGAATTGGACGCCCCGGAAACAATTCCTGAAAATATCGAACCAATTCTGTGTTTCTTGCCGATAAAGTGGAAACCATTCCATCGGGATAACTCATGCCAAAAGCATGATCGGTAGGAATGCCATAATCTCCATCACCTGCCAATTGACAACCAATTCTACCAATTCCATATGCGATCATGAGAGAAGGGGAAGCTGCATCGGCTATTCCCAGAAAAGGTGTTTGTTTGGTTCTCAGATATACCAAAATCATCACGATCGATGTTATGAGACCACCATAAAAGGTAAGCCCCTCGCCACTGAACAGAGAACCAATGGGATCCTCGAAGAAATATGAGGGATTTTCAAGCAAGTGAAACAATTTGGCTCCGAAAATTCCACCTATCAATGCCAATAATGTGATCGACGATCCAAGCTGCTCTGCATTCGGGTATGCTTTTCTTTTCAATTCGGCATTCAAAAGCGAATTTGCCGTGAGAAATGCAATCGCAACCATCAATCCGAAACTATAGATGGTTAAAGGTCCGATATGCAATAAAGTTGGGTACATGAGGGTGAAACTCCGCCGAAATCAAATGCAAGTATAGTGTATTTTGATTGCTTTGCAAATCAAGTGATTAATTGGGAACATCTATATAATATGCCCCTCCCTTTGGTGCAGGTAATGTGCGCTTGAGAATCCAAGGATTAAGGAGTTTTATATCTTTATACGTAGTTCCATTGTTTAGTGCCCAATCAGCCAAATCGGTTATCGCACGGTCAACCATGACGGTTTTTACCTTTGATGGCTTGTATACATCTTCCTCAGACAAACTCAATCCGTATTTTTCAGCATGTTCCATCAATTCTTTAATGACTGCGATGCGGAGAACATAGCGTGATGTTTCTTCATTCAAGAACAAATCATAAAATGTCTCGCCTTTTTGGAAATCGATGTTTTCTTTGACACCGCCATGACCCATATTATAACCGGCAGCTGCCAATGACCAACTTTTTGAAGCGGCATATCCACTTTTTAAATATTGAATGGCTGCTTTTGTGCTTTTGCCAACATGCCTTCTTTCATCAATGAATTCATCTACGCGCAATCCCATAGAGCGCGCAGTCGGTTCCATGAATTGCCACACACCGACAGCATCCTTTGGAGATCGAGCCATGAATAATGCACTTTCAGCAACAGCGAGATATTTCAAATCTTCGGGAACATTTTCTTGTTTGAGCATCTGTTCAAAAATCGGGAAATATCTCCCTGCTCTCTTGATATACAGTATCAACTGCCCCGGAGTTTGAAGATTCAGATAAAATTCGCGTTCTGCTCTTTCACGAACTTCGGGTATGTCCAGCGGTACTTTTTCACCGCAAAAACTCAATGTCGTGGGAAATGGAACACTTGATAAAAAAGCAAGATAATTTGCTTTGAGATCCCTGGATGAAATTGGTTCTTTATTGTCCTTGCCATTGCAAGAAACAAACATAATATTCATGAGAACAATAAAGCACGAGACCATACCGGCCCGGCGAACTTCCAAAAAGCGTTTCATAAGTGTATCAAGATAATGAGATGATATGTTCGCAGAGTTCTGTTTCCGCCTGTTCATTGGTCGCAATAATTGTGCCACCACCCAATTCTTTTTGCATTTGTACAATTCTTCTGAAAAGATCATGTCCCTTGTGGTCGAAATTCGTTGAAGGCTCATCAAGAAGCAATATGATTGGTTTTCTTATCATTGCCAATGCATACTTCATTCTCTGTTTCATGCCAGAAGAAAATGTGCCGATGAGCTTATGTTCATAAGCAGATAATCCTGTCAAATGCAATGTCTCGAGAGCATCTTGTTCATCTGCTTGAATTCCGCTCATCGCGCAAAAAATACCCATATGCTCCAAGGGGGTAAATTCTTCATATAATTCCAAGTATGGTGCAACTAGGCCAATATGCATTGGAAATGATTCTTTGTTGATGAGTTCGTTATCAATATGCATTTGGATATTTCCTTGCCGAGCTGACAAAACCCCTGCCAATATTTTGATGAGCGTTGATTTACCGGAACCATTCATGCCGGTAATTCCTACAATATCCCCATTCGAGAGCTTGAGACTTGTTTCTGGAAATACTGAGTTAAAACCGTCGAAGGATGTCTGAATTGACGTGGCTTGTAGTTCAAAATGCGGAAATGACTTCATTCATAACGCTCCAAGGAGAATGTCTCCCCGAGATAGCGTTTGCGAACTTCTGCATTGTCTGCGATCTCTTGTGCGGATCCTGAACAGAAAATAGTCCCATCAATGAGAATGTATGCTCTGTCCGTGATGGAGAGTGTTTCATGAACATTATGATCTGTTATCAAAATCCCGATGCCCTTTTTTTTGAGTTCGCGAACAAGCATCATGATTTCTTCAACTGTTATTGGGTCAATCCCTGCGAATGGTTCATCAAGAAAAATGAACTTTGGATTGGATGCCAATGCGCGAGCAATTTCGCAACGACGTCTTTCACCACCTGACAACATATACCCTTTGCTTTTTCTGATATGCGTGATGCTGAAATCTTCTAGTAATTGTTCTAATCTTTCTTTGCGTTCAGAGCGTTTCATTGATTGCAATTGGAGGATTGCCATGATATTGTTCTCAACTGACATCTTACGGAAGATGGATGCTTCTTGGGGTAGATAGCTAACTCCCATTCTCGCTCTGCGATACATTGCCATGGATGTAATCTTGCGATCATTCAAGTACACATTTCCGGAGCTTGGCTTCACCATACCGACCATCATATAGAATGAAGTTGTTTTCCCGGCTCCATTCGGACCCAGTAAACCCACGATTTCACCTTGTTTCAATTCGAGCGAAACATCATTCACCACAGTGCGCTTGCTATAGCGCTTGATGAGATTCTCTGATCGTATTGTTTGAATCTGGTCGATTGACACGGGGAATACTCGTTTTGGTGAACTATTTACTGCGTTCAAGATACAATTTTTTCTTCATTGTCTCTCCTCCGCGATCTATCAGGAGTGTCATGGTTTGACCGACAATGCCATCATAAATTACCAATTCCAAATCATCATTTTTATCGATCTTCTTTCCATCTACTTCCAGGATGATGTCTCCGGGTTCAATCCCCGCCTTTTCAGCCGGCGTGCCTCTGCGTACTTCAACCACAACCACCCCTTCTTTTTTCTCGAGCTGGAAATATCTGGCGATACGATCATCAATCTGTTGTACGAGCATACCTGTATTAAAATCTCTGTCGATCTTGCCATCATCTTTCAATCGCTCTAGAACTGATTTGACACGATTGATCGGGACGGCAAATCCAATACCGATGCTGCCTGATCCTTGATTGCTGTTTGCTGTGGAAAAAATGACTGTATTCACACCGATTACTTCACCTCTTGCATTTAGTAGAGGGCCGCCTGAATTTCCTGAGCTAATTGCTGCATCGGTTTGAAGCATATCCTTGTAAACGCGATTTTCCTGTGTGAAGCTTACGCCCGAATTACTTATTACGCCAACTGTGACCGTAGGTTTGGCATTATTGTCAAAAAGGCCGAAGGGATTCCCAAAAGCAATGGCCCATTCTCCGATGATTGTTTGTTCTGAATTACCGAATTGGAGAAAAGGGAAATCCTCTCCCTCAATTTTCAGCAATGCTACATCGCTCACCGGATCGGACCCAATTATTTTGGCATCATATCTTTTGCCATTTGTCATGGTGATAACGATCTTTTTGGCATTTCCAGCCACATGATCATTTGTCACGATATATCCGTCTGAAGAAATCAAAAAGCCGGAACCTGCTCCGCGAACTTCCATATTTCTTCTTCTTGTAAAGAATTGATCAAAAAATGGATCGCCAAAAAATCCACCGAATGGACTATATCCAACTTGGCGAACTTCAGTCACGGATATTCCAACAATTGCAGGGCTTGCAATGCGTACTGTCTCGGTAATGGCAGTTTGTCTGGAATTCGAGATTGCATCGTTTTTTTGTATCAATTCTGTGCGAGGTCTTTGCGCCTTTTCGGATTCATTTAAGAATGAGCTTTCCTTTCTACACCCTGCTATTAGACCGGTTGAACCTGTAAGCAGAAGGGAACAAAGAGCAATGAACAATGATGAAGATTTCATGAGTATACACCTGATAAACTGTCGGTTGATTATCTTTGCATGAGGTCAGAACGGGGCGACCTCCTATTTCTTCGTGTGGCTTTTGACGTTTCAACTGCAAAAACATTTCCCAAAAATACTGAATGGTTTCCTATCTCTCCATAGCATTGCCTTTGCCGGTTCAAAAGGTATTTACATATCGGTATGAATATGACCGAAACCCGGCATCCCTGCTTGGCTGCAGGGCATTGGTCCCTTTCGGTAAGCGAATTTTGACCGGGGTCATTGTCGGCTTGGGGGAGCCGGTTCAAGGCATGAAGGATATTATTGAAATTCTGGATGAAACCCCCTTTTTTACCGAGCAGATGTTGCAACTAACTCGAAAAATGGCCGATTATTACCTGTGTTCATGGGGGGAGGCATTAAAGGCGGGGATTCCACGTGGAATGACACCTCAAAGCGTGATGCACGTGGAATTGACAAATAGACCGACTCCCGATGAATTACGATCCATGCAAAAACGTGCTCCAAAGCGCGCAGCTTTATTAGGGCTTTTAATGGATCATTCCGGTCCTTTAACCGAAGTGTATTTAGAAAAGATGCTCAAAACAGGATCTGTTTCCGATCAATTGGATGCCTTGGAGAATGCCGGGGTGATTCTAACGAAAAGAAATATTGAGCCATCTTCAAAACCCAGAATGCAATCCATGTTATATGTATCAGATGCTCTGATGAGTAATCATGATACATTGAAAGAACTCTTGAATCATCTAGATACAGCATCTCCCAAGCAAGCCGCAATACTTAGTCATGTCTATCTTCATCAACATGTACATCATTCGGGATTGCCGGTCAATGCGGTAAAAACATCATTGAATTTGCAATCTTCTTCAGCAATACAGACGCTCTGCACAAAAGGGATTCTCATTCAAAAAAAAGAAGAGTTTATTCCTGAATCATCGGATGTAAAGGATAGTCTGGCTCGAAGAGATGAATCGCTGTTGACAATGACTATGGAGCAGCAACATGCACATGCCATGATACACTCAGCATTGCATGCAAAAGAAACAAAGACATTCCTACTTCATGGTATAACAGGAAGTGGAAAAACATTGGTCTATATCCAGGCGATTCGCTCAGCATTGTCACTTGATAAAGATTGCTTGCTGCTTGTTCCGGAAATCTCTCTCACACCGCAACTTGTAGATCGTTTCTCTGCAACATTTGGTGATTTGATCGCTGTATTGCACAGCAAAATGACAAATCAAGAACGCTATGAGCATTGGAGGAAGATTCGAAGTGGAAAAGCTCGAATCGTCATTGGCGCAAGGTCTGCTTTGTTCGCACCATTTCGTGATCAAAGACTTGGACTGATCATTGTTGATGAAGAACATGAATCTTCTTATAAGCAAGAGGCACCCGCACCCCGATACAATGCCAGAGATTTTGCCGTTGTACGAGGAGCAATTGAGCAAGTTGTTACTATTCTTGGCTCTGCAACGCCATCGATGGAAAGTATGTACAATGCTCAACAAGGGAAATACCATTATCTACACATTCCATCAAGAGCGGATGGTGCAATATTGCCAAAGATAGATTGCATTGACATTCGTGAGCATAGAAAACGAGGAACAATGCAAGGGTCCTTTTCTGAAGAACTCCTGCAATCAATCATACATAGAGTGATCAAAAAAGAGGGAACAATACTCTTTCATAATCGTAGAGGATTCGCTCGATTTCAAGAATGTTTGGACTGCGGACATATTCCTATGTGCAAACATTGCAGTGTTTCGCTGACTCTACACAAAAATTCGGGAATGGTGCGTTGTCATTATTGTGGTTATGCAGAAAAATCGTTGAACTCATGCACTGTTTGCGGTGGTACAGACATAAAAGAAGCAGGAACTGGAACGCAAAAAGTTGAAGAAGAATTACAAGAATTGCTCTCATCACGAGGGATACATGCGCATATTGCCAGAATGGACTTAGACTCAACCTCTAAGAAAGGCGAGCATCGCAGATTGCTCACGGCATTTGCTAAGAAAGAAATCGACATCTTGATTGGTACGCAAATGGTTGCCAAAGGACTGGATTTTCCACATGTCTCACTTGTTGGAATCGTCGATGCGGATCATCAATTGTTCATGCCTGATTTCCGCTCTTCAGAACGCACATTCCAACTTTTGACACAGGTTGCCGGCAGGGCAGGAAGAACGGGGGCATTGCAGGGTGAGGTATTATTGCAAACTTCACATCCGGAACATCAGTCAATCATTGCTTCGCTAACCGGTAGTTATGAATTATTGTATAATGATGAATTGCAAATAAGAAAGGAGGCAAACTATCCGCCATTCTCAAGAATAGTGACCATTGAAACGGCCGGACCTGATGAATATGCCGTGCACGAGGCAATTCAAAAGATTGCATCCTTATTGCCCACCGTCGGAGCGCCTTATCAATTGCTTGGTCCTACAATACCATTCATCGCGAAGCTAAAGTCGCATTATAGAAGAATACTAGTTTTGAAGGGTAATAAACACGAAGACCCATCTGGTGAGTTGATGAGAAGAAATTTAAGAAAAGCCATGCATGTCTATGCTGAACAACATGCAAAAAACTCAGTAAAAATCACCATCGATGTAGATGCTCATCATTCAATCTAATTGAGAGTCATTTGATGATTTCGGAAGAAGATCACGCAATCCTTCTATGAGTCGAATCACGATTTGTTTTTTTTGAATATCCACAGATCGAATTACATCATCGATGACCGGCAATGGAATATCGCCCTCAGGCATGGATAAAACCCATACATCATTTGCAGGCATGATCCATACATCTGTGATCGTTCCTAATATGTTGCCTTGCTCATCTATACCGGAACAGCCAATCAAATCGCTAATGAAATAGTTATCGTCACTGCGCAATAAAGCTGTTTCTTCAATAAATACCCCATTATCCTTTAGGTCGGATATATCATTCATTGCTACATTGTGTAATGTAATGATCAGCGACTGTTTATAGGTTTCACATGAAGTAAGTGTATAAGGTTTGGAAAAACTGGCCGAAAACCCTATCAATACTTGTGTTCCTGGTTTGATTTTGATCGATGTATCAGGGCATTGGGTTAGAATCATAGCTCCTGATGTTCCATGTGTTCTGCTAATAGTTCCGATATTTCTATAGCCCATAGCGCACCATTAAAAAATTCGTCCGCGTTCCAAACATTGAAATAGCCATTCTTTCTTTTCTTCCAATTCACGAAGATTCATATCATCTTGGGATTTTCCAAATCGTTTTTTCGAAGCAGTATGAATTGTTCGAATATCGGCTTTTAATCCTTGTGATTTCAGTGATTGGGTCAAGCGATAGGCAAGATTTGCGCATTCCTGACGTAGTTGTTGCTCCAATTCCATTACATTCAATGCCATTACTTGTTCCGGCTCTATGAATGGTGTTTCAGTTTCGCGTATAGATTCTGATTGCTTATTTGGATCCGGAAATAATTCCCAGTGTAGGGTTTCAGTGGCTTTGTGTTCAACATCGGCAAGTACCCAGGACTCTTGATCTGTATTGAATTCTCTTGCATGCTCTGCATCAAGTCTTTTTTGCTGAAGCTTCACACCGATTTGCTGCTCATTCATGAGCCATTCAAAGATCACTGCCAAAGCAGAATCATTCGAAGCAAACAAATCACAAACATTTTGTTCATGGCTGAATCCATCATAATATCTCATGCCTCGAAATATCTGCTGCATCGTTTTTGAAAATGCTCTCACAAGATCAGCTTTGACAATAACGCTTATTGGTTTGATATCCGTACCTTCACCAATCATGTC
>SXZI01000141.1 GCA_005788035.1 Bacteroidota bacterium | reverse complement strand
ATTACAGAACAGAGTAATACCATAATTTATGTTTGTGAGTGATTGCGAAACACTTGCTTGCTCTTTGAAACCACGCAGATTGATTGTTGTGAATGCATTGCACGTTGATGTTTGAAGCAATGCATCACCTTTGCTTTCACCCGGTTGTAATGGCGTGAAAGCAAATGTCAGTGTTGCTGATTTTCCGGGAGCAAGAATGATTGGCAATGAGGGTGACACATATTGAAAACCATTTGGAGCATCAATCTTTGTAATGATGGCTGTATCCTTTCCGGTATTTCGCACAAGATTCGAAGCTGAGGTAGATGATTTGCAACCATCCAGATTGCCGAAATTAATTTTTGGATCAGGGAATGCTATTGCGACTGTTTTCAATACGACAGTTGTGATATCAGATGTGTCAATGCAACCATTGTCGTTTTTCGCAATCACTTGATATTGTCCGCCAATTGTTGCCGGATAATTTGACGTTGTAATTGGGGTTAAAGTGCCATTCAATAACCAAGAAAAAGTTGAACCAATTGGGCCTGCCTGAAGCTGTACTGTATCCCCTGAGCATATACGTACTTCTTTTCCTTGACTAATGACAGCAAGTGGCTTTGGAAGTGTTGAAACCGATAGAGAATTAGACTCAATGGCACAACCATTTGCTCCATTAATGCGGATTCGATATGAGCCCGGTGCATTCGCTTTATATTCATTCGCGATTGCTCCATTTATTGGCGCACCGTCTTTGAACCACTGATATCCTGTCCCGTTCGGATAAGGCGAGGTAACTTTCAGCGTGACTTCAGTTCCTTCGCAAATAGCAGTTGTTCCGAGCGAAGTAATTGTTGGAGTCGGAGGCAATGGTCTCGTGGCTGAAAATGTTGCAAACGACGTTTCATTGTATGATCTCCCTTTTGCGAGATATGGCAATTGAGAGCATGCAATGCTATCAATAGTGATATTTGGAGCACCGTATCGAAATCCATAAATTCTATAATTGATGGTATCACCACAAGGTAGGGGATTGATGTCAAGATATGTCGTGTTTGTGGTACCATTGATTGAAGCAACAACTTCCCAATTTCCAACTATGTCTCCTCGAACATAATTTTTTCCATCTTGAGGAACAGCCGAAGGTGTTTTTGTTCCTCGCATGATCAAATAACCCTGATATTGATCAGCAGGATAAGGATCCACCAATTGATTCCATGTAAGGTTGACGCCAGCTTGTGAAATCGTTCCAGTCAAAGAAGGTGCATTCCATTGTGGAGCTCTAATTTGCCGCCAATACTGACTGTTCTCGGATGCTTGTGGTAATAAGCTATAATTTGGCAGTGTGGGAGTTTCAATCGCTGAATGCAATGTTTTTGCATTTCCCGGATTCGGCATATTAAAATCATCGATTGATTTGCCGGGATATACAAACACATTGAATGAAATGGAAGAAATTTCATGGAACAATTTTGGTCCGATGATTCCATCAAAGTAGTTTATTCTATAAGAAGCAGGGCCATGACCCAAAGTATGGTGATTGTTTCCGCTTGGGTCAGTCAATTGCATCATGTCACCACTTTGTGCAATATTCAAAGCATTTGCTGACCAATCTGATGTGGCAAACAATACCTTGTCGAAATAGGCTTCTTCTGCGGAAAGTATGATGGAACCATCATTTGTATTCGCATCAGGGGTTCCATTTATTCCTCTGTGAAAGATGACTATCACCGTTCCGGCTCGGAGATTCTTGAACAGCGGAATATTCTTGAATGTAATACCCCCTTGCCATGTTCCACCGGCACTATTGTCGCGCAAAGTAAATCCCACTAAATCAGTATTGTCTTTTATAACCAATAATTCGGTGTACTCGCCTGTTGGAACCGCAACAATGTTTTTATACTCACTGATCACCACATCTTGAGCTTTGATATTGCTTGCGCAAACAATGCATGAAATGGCAAAAATGAGTCTTAAAAAAACAGGGTTGAAAAGAGTGGAAGTGTTGCGCATGGATATAGTCCAGGATGAACCCAAAAAGAATGACACAATTTAGTGGATTGAGCTTGATTGACCAATGCTTCTTGTGGAATGTGGATAATACTTTACAATGCTTAAAACTTGAAATTAAAAGTCAAAAAAAAACCGAGTGAGGAACTCGGTTTTTTTGGGAAAACATCGATGTTTAATTTCCGCCACCGGGAAAGGAAAATGGGGCATAATCCGCAGGGACTATAAAATCCGCCTCACCGGGGGCTGTCAAGGATACTTCTTTGGCGGTGAGTTTCATCACCGTATCGCCATCTTTGTCCTTACTTTCAATTTCCAATGCGAAAAATGTTGCCGCATCGGAATTCAATAGAGAGGGCATAGGTAGCAGAGGTGAGCCTGAAAAGGCAAGATATCCAACTTTGTCTGTCACCCAAATTTCGGTGGTGTTTCCATCGCTTTTGTCAATCAACTTTTCACAGACATAATTCAAGATTTTCTTGGTTTCGCCGGTTCTGATTGGCTCTGTGATTAATGGTGCTTCAAAGCCCTTTCCCATTGAACCCATCATGGACTTCAACCGCTCCAAGCGCTTTGCCGTCAATTGCATGTACATTTTTTGTGAATGCATGATCATTGTCTGATCTTTTGCCTGATTGTCCATGATGACGTCCATTGTACCCATGGCCATGGTGATGCTTGCCTTTAGTTTACTGCCATTTGTGGATATTTTCAATGGCATTTCAGCTTCATCTGTGGATAATACATAAGTGACGCTGCCTTTGAATGCTTCCTGAGACCTTAAGCTGACAGAGGGATTTGTCATAAAGGATATCAGAAAGATGATGCTCAGAAGAGATTTCATGTGCTTTCCAGAATTGTGTACAATAATATACATGCAAACATAATGAGGTTGCCAAGCATTCCCAAAGACCTATAATTTCCGTAAAACTGCATAAGTTTGCAATCATTCAATTTACGCGCACAACATGTCTACTTATACCATACAATTGCCAAATTTTGAGGGTCCACTCGATTTATTGTTGTATTTCATTCGAAGAGATGAACTAAACATATATGATATACCCATCGCAAAAATCACGGGAGATTTTTTGGATTATGTGCGCCTCATGGAAATGTTCGACCTCGAACTTGCGGGAGAATTCATGGTTATGGCTGCATCTTTGATGCAAATCAAAGCGCTAATGCTATTGCCGAGAGAAAAGGTAAATGCCGATGGTGAAGTGGAAGAAATAGATCCTCGAGCAGAATTATTGAATCGCCTTTTGATTTATAAACAATTCAAAGAAGCCGCAGGCGATTTATACGACAGAGCAGAAAAAGAGCGTTATCATTATTATCGAACATTTTTCGAAGGAGAACATCTTCATTTAGGTAGTAATGATGCTTTGAAGAATACCACTCTCTTCGACTTGATGCGTGCATTGAAGAAGGCGCTTGATAGGAATCTGGATGCTCAAAAACATTATGATGTTGAACGAAGACAATTAACTGTTGAGCATCGTGTGGATGAAATAATCCATCTGATGAAGGAACGCAAACAATTAAGCTTTTTCCATTTGGTCCGTGAGCAAAGCAGACAAATGATCGTTGTCACTTTTTTGGCTCTTCTCGAGATGGTAAAACAAAAACTCATCAGTATTTCTCAGGATAATGCCGGTGGAGAAGATGATATCGTGGTTGGAGAATTCATAGAAGTACCCGATATCGATGATGCACCAACACCCGGAATAGCTTGATGCATGCTTGTTCGCAAGCACTGCTTTCCGCATTTGATGAACACGCGGATTCCAAGCGTGCAATGCCCATGCGTGCATACATGAAAGACATTGATGCATTCTATGGCATACCTTCGCCGAATCGGAAAAAACTCTGCAAACATGTTCTCGCTCAATTCCCCAAAACAATTCTTACGGATTGGCAGCATATTGTACGAGATTTGATGAACAAAGGCAAGCGAGAAGCCATGTATGCAGCAATCGATATTGCCGAGAAAGCCCATATATATTGGGATGAGGAAGCGATTGATACATTACTTGAAATGGCTTTGTATCGCTCCTGGTGGGATACCATAGATGCCATTTCTCCATTGATAGGTACGTATATCGAGAAGAATCCGAATACAAGGGATTCTCTGATTGAGAAGTGGATGCGCTCCGGGAATTTTTGGTTGCAGAGAATATGTCTATTGTTTCAAAAGCGATATAAAACACGCACAGACAAAGAACTTCTTTTTTCGCTTTGCCTGCGATTGGCAGATGAAAAAGAATTCTTCATTCGAAAAGGTATGGGATGGGCTTTAAGAGAATATTCGTATGTGAATCCCAAGGAAGTGAAGCAATTTGTTCTCTCATCGCCCCTAAGTCCGCTCACAAAGAAAGAGGGATTGAAGGTCATTGAAAGAAAACATCAATCATGATGTTCGCTTTCCGGTACCACAAAACCCGGACGAATTTCTTCATGCCTGATTTCGCCACCGGTTGTTCCTGTTTTCTGAGCAAAATACAAAGACACAATACATAATCCGAGTGTGATTTCTGTGAGTATCATGGCAAATGACTTTTTGGTGAAATCAGCCCATAAACT
>SXZI01000140.1 GCA_005788035.1 Bacteroidota bacterium | reverse complement strand
GATGATCCACCGGGAACATAACCAGGAAATTGCGGGTGATCTGTTGGACCGAAATATGAAGTTTCACCACTGGATCCCATAGCAAACTCATCCATGTTTACCTTTCCAAGAATGATTGCTCCTTTGTTTTTCAGGCGTTGAATCACGGTAGCATCATACATGGGTTGAAAATGCTCAAGCATTTTGGATCCACATGTCATAGGCATTCCGGTGGTGGATATATTATCCTTTACCGCAATTGTCATCCCTTTTAATGAAAAACCTTCATGATTATGTTTATCAAGACTTTGTGCTTCTTGCATCACATTTGGATTAATGGATAAAAAAACATTCAATGATTGTTGATCATTGATCCGTTTTATCAATTGTTCCGTGATCCCTACAAAGGTTTGAGATTTCTCCTGAACCGTATGTAAATCCTGAGCATAGTCAAGAACATGCATGGATAATTATTCCAAATCATTTAGAATTTAAACTGAGCTGCTTGTGCAGACAAAAACAGTGCGATCCCACCAAAGAAAACCATGATTCCACACCATTCAAACATATTCGTAAAAATGGCTGAAGAACTTGATGGTTCGTCTAATGGATTAGGTGCATAGGTTGCTGAAATGCCAATGATCATTCCAATTACTGTCGTAATCATACCAGTCATCCAGCGGTGAGAACCCAATGTGTCAGAACCAGGTGAAATTGTACCAACGAGAAACATTGCAATTGATAATGCTACAATACTCAAAACAGTTGCACCAATGAATTTAATCATACCTGTCCAGTTAACAGTACTAGAACTCATACTAACTTCCTTTAAAATTATTTGACTTTGGCATCATTCACTTGAATGACAGAACCTTCTTGTTTGTCGTGCAAAATGCCGACGACTGAACAATATTTTGGTCTCCACGGTTTACCTGCAAAACTAAGTGTATACCGTTTTGTTATGGATGTTCCTGCTGGTTTTGAAGATACTTGTTCACCCCATGTTCCGAACTCACCAATTGCGCCACGAAGCATATGCATATGTACATAATTGGTATCATCTTCAGACAATCCTTGTGATGGTCTACGGTAATCTTTTTGAGGATAAATGATAGAATCCTCACTCAAATACACCGCCAAATGATCATCGGAGCCACCTGCTGAAAGCCATTTGACTTGCACATCGACAGTTAGAATCTGTGTTACAGAATCATATTTTGGAGTAAGGTCGATTGATGCTTTGGCTTCTTTTTCTAGTTCTGTAGAGACCTGTGCCGCCCATCCATCCGGAGCTATAATTTTCCCATTGCTTCCTGAACGATTTACCATACCATTGGGCTGACCACCGGTTAAACCTAGAAACGTCGACAATAATTCTTCACCAACTTGTGTACGAAAATCTGCAGCATATAACTTACCTCTGGGTGAAGCAAATGTTGCACCACTGTGTATGCCCAAAACAATAACTTTATCTTTATACACCTCATGTAAATCTGAAGCGATTTTTGCTGCTGCAGGGCAATTGCCACATCGATACCCTGTAAAATCTTCGATAAGAACTTTCTGTGTTCCTTTAACAATGACAATGCCGCCACTTTGCTTATAAGGAGGAGCAACTTCGTCACAGCCAGTGAACAGCATAAAGAGCATCACACATATAACCATAGTCGATAGAGTTGTTTTCATGGATTACTTTTTCATTAAAATGTGGATGATACTGAAAGTGAAAAACCGTTAGAAGCAGGAACGGGGCGACAAACACCACCTACACAGAGTATTCCTCCTCGTACTCTACCATATCCCAATGTTAGTCTCAATGCATCTTTTACATAGATGATATTTCCACTTAGATAGTTGAGCCTTCGATTAGGATCTTCATTGCCATAATTATATTCATTGAACAATGATATAAACCATTGAGGTGCAATTGTATATTCCGCCAAAGCATAAACCCAACTTCCATTATTATTATCCAATTTTGGTGAAATCGTTTTTCCATTGGCATCTTTGATGGCATCTTTATCATTACCTTCATCGTCTACCTTGCGATGTTCTACAGCCATGTGTTGAATTTCAAAGCGGATGGTTTGAGTAGCAGTTAAAGAATAGATGAATTCAGATGTAATAACATCAGATCTAATAGCTCCTGTACCGGGAAGAAGTTCAATCAGCTCTTTAAGATAATACTGCCTCATGAATCCAAAATTTGACTTGAAATCCTTCGACCATTTCTTTTGTATCTCAACATTGAAATCATCAAAAAACAATTTTTTCCCGAATGACATGAATTTGGTTGTATAGAGATTGCCTTCAATAGCGGTTGAATCTGTCAGGTTCCTGGTAGAGTCAATGGAATGGACTCTCGAATAATTAATATTGATTGATGTACCATACTTTCCACCAATAAAACTTCCTTTGGGAAAAGTATACAATACATCTGCCTGAACACCAATCTCACCATTTGGTTGAGTGGCATATGGATAGAGCGTCAACAGTCTATACGTGTATTGCTTTGTGACTGCAGGAAGGTAATTCAGAACAAGGTCGGTCAACTGTGATCGACGACTTGATCTGTAATCCATATTATCCAAAGATTTCAATGAAATATTAATACCAAGTCCGGGAGCAGAATATGATCCATTGATATAAAGCGCCCTACCTGGATTGTATGTATTTGCATTCGTTGTCTTAGGATCATTTATTTTTGAAGCATATTCAGCATCCAGTGCAAATCCACCGGCTTGAAAAGTCATGCGTGTGTTGTAGGCTAATACATTTTCCGGCAGATTCAATGTTGGATCAAGGTCTTGTTCATATTTACTTACGACTCCTCCACCAAATCGCAATCTCCAACCTTCAGGTAGAATGGAAAGATTATCACCAAAATTTTTAAGAAAATCCTCAAGCAATAATTCTCCGTCAATTCCGCGCACAATGCCGGGGCCTACGGTGAAAAAGGAGCGCTGTTTGCCAAATACTCCCGTTATTTGCAGGCCTTTTATCATTGTCAATTTTGCACGTACTCCGTCCAAGGCATTGTCCAAACCAAGACCACGTTCTTCATAGGTTCGGAGAATCATCCCATTTCCAAACTGCTCATAGAAATTCCCGATAGTTACATCAATGTCATCATTGGTATATCGTGCATATCGATAACCAATTCCTGCATTTCCTTCTTTACCACCCCAGTTAGGAGAAAATCCAAGTATCTCCTTCAAATATGATTCATATCGGATCCCGGCGCTAAAGTTACCTTTGGTATAGTTCAAATTGAGAAAAGCATTCGAGCGTACCTTTTCTGGAACATTTTGAGCACCAATCAATGAATCAGGTGTATACGACTGGACATCAACTTGAAAATTCCCGCCAATCACACCGTCATTTTGGTTTTGTGCCGTAAGAGTTATAACTGAAAAGAATGCAAGTAAAGCAGGTAAAAATGTACGCATAGACATTGCCAATATTGAGGTATGTAAAATGCCAATGAACACATGCTGCTTTTGTTCATTGGCAAGACTGTTTAATGGCCGGTTACTTCTTGGCCTGCAGCCACTTGTTTAATAACCTCATACAATTTTTCTTCATCACCGGGCGCATAGGAATTATGTTGCCAAACTACTTTGCCATTACCATCTATCAAAAATGCATGAGGTACATTATTGACATTCATAGCTCTTTTCAAATCACCATTCTCATCCAAATACACTTCATACTCCCAACGTTTCCCATTTACAAATGGAGCAACCTTTGCAGAATTTCTAACATCATCTACTGATACTGCAACAATTTTTACGCCTGTTGCCTCTTTCCAGTCATCATATAGAGAACTAAGATTGCTCAATTCCTGAATGCATGGCTTACACCATGTTGCCCAAAAGTTCAGTAATATAGGTTTACCATCATTTGTTATGGTAGCTGAATTCACCTTTTCACCTTTTATATTCTTGATCGAAGCAGCCGGTATGACTTGCTTTACATTGTCTTGTGCAAACGCATTCATGCACATGATCAAAGAAAGAAAACCAATAAACATAAGAGAATTAAGAGATTTCATATGAGCTCCATAAAGGTTTGGTGACTTGTCCGTTTTCAAGAATAAGGATATATGCCGAAAACGACCCCTACAAATTAAAAAAAACTTGTTGTTAAGCCAAGTATTCGGTAGTTTTTCCCCATAATGTTTCATATTATCAAAAGTTTGGAAATGAGATATTTCACATATGCCATTCTCATGCTCGGGCTAATGATAAGCCCTTTTCCTACAAGCCTGATTGCTCAAAGTTTAGAATTCACCAAATCCCCTTCCGGGCCTGTAAATTTTGACCTCGATGCAGATGTTGCAAAAATCAATCTGCATGTAAAAAACATAGGGTCTTCTCCTGTGCGTGTTTGGGTCACAATGGATACCTCAAAAATCTTTACTGCACATAGAGCTTATTTTTGCTGGGAGCAATGCTATTCATTCGGAGTTGTTGATGCAAGGAATATTGCCGGTGGTAAACCTCTAACACTTCGTCCCGGGCAAGACACCAATGCATTCACTGCTTATGTGGATCATTATGCAGTGTTTAATGAACCCAAAGCTGGCACTTCTACTCTTACTTT
>SXZI01000139.1 GCA_005788035.1 Bacteroidota bacterium | reverse complement strand
TCTTGGCATAGCAATGCAACTCACGAATATTTGCAGAGACATTGCAGAAGATGCAGATAGAGGTCGCATATATATTCCACAAACCGAGTTGCGACAATTCGGCATAAGCGAACAAGATATTTTACAGAAAAAACCCACTACTGAATTTCTCTCATTGATGAAGTACCAATTGGAGAGAGCCAATGCATATTATGACAGTGCAGATAAAGGCATTCCATATCTTGATAAAGACAGCAGATTAACAGTGCAACTCATGAGCACGAATTATCGAAGAATTTTAAACAAATTGAAGTCAATGCACTATAACCCTTATGTGGAACGTGCACATTTGACATTCATAGAAAAGCTCCTTGCAGTTCCCAGAGCTTATCTTCAAACGCGTGGAATGAAGTAATGAATATTCTGAAACCACATGTGCTTTCACCCGGAGCACGAATTGGCATCATTTCCCCGGCTTCCCCTCAAAGAGATCCAGAGCGATTACAAAGAGGTATCGCATATCTTGAAAGTAAAGGGTATGAAGTAAAACTTGCTACAAATGCCCTTGCTACATATGCAGGATATTTGGCAGGAACAGATCAACAGCGCATTGATGATATTGAAGCAATGTTTGCAGATGATACGATTGATGCGATCATGTGTGCAAGAGGAGGATATGGAACAACACGCATTCTTGGCCAATTGAATTATGATATTATCGGTGCAAATCCGAAACCATTCATCGGTTTCTCGGATACTACGGCATTGCAAACAGCAATTTTTGCACGTACAGGTTTGATCACATTTTCAGGAGCCATGCCATCAGTCGATTTTGCAGATGACATCGACTCATTTACCGAAGGTTCATTTTGGTCAATGCTTACACATGATGTGAAGAATACCTTTATCCATGCAGACTCACCCACAGTTTATCAAGAAGGTACTGCAGAAGGAAGACTTATTTGCGGAAATCTTTGTTTGCTTGCAACATTGTGCGGATCCTCATACACATCTATTTTCAATGATGCGATATTGATGATTGAAGATATTGGCGAAGAACCATATCGCATTGACAGATACCTATCACAGTTGGAATTATCGGGCGCGCTCCATTCAGTCAATGGAGTATTGATTGGTGATTTCACACCACCAAAGCAACCGAGTGCATCAGTCCCGCAAAGATCATATCAAGAAATCATCTCGGATTATGCAAGCCGTGTTCAATGTCCTGTTTTAGGCACATTCGCTTATGGACATATCAAAAGAAAACTTACGCTACCTTTTGGAATACATGTCCTAATGAATACGACGGATGGAACAGTAATGTTTGGGGAATCTCAGTGTAGCTGATTCAGGGGAGGAAGGGTTTACTCAAACCGGGTTGAATGCGCTCAAGATTTCTCAAAGCCGTAGAAGAAATGTGTTCATATTCCTTATCGCATTGAATGAACACCACCTTGAGTTGAGGGTACATGGTTTCCATGAAACGCAATTGGTTCACTTCATAATCCAAGTCATCTCCATTTCTCAATCCCTTGACCAATGTGACATTTCCATATTGAGCATGTGCATCTATGAATTGGGTAAGGAGTCCTGCAAATTCGGCAGTTTCAAACATGTCAAGCGCACCGGCATTCCATATTGCTTCGTCAGTATCTTTTTCCGGATTGATACCACGAGCAATAATTACCTTTTCGAAAATGGCGGCTGCCTTATGAACGATATTCAAATGTCCCAAATGAAATGGATTGAAAGATCCGGCATAGATCGCAAGATTTGGACGATATGATTGAAGGAAATGAATGATGTCAGCACTTGATTTGGATGCTTGCAAATAGGCAATGCGAGCATCTCGCAAGATTGGAAAAGGGATAGATTGAAATACACTCAGCAATGATCGCTCATGCTGCATACGCACGAATGCATCGGCATCTGCCGGCAAGCTTGCATCAAAAGCAATGAATTGTTTTTGTAAATCTTGTGCCATGAATTTCTCTACAATACAAAAAGGGCAATGCACAATGCATTGCCCCATGATTTTCGTTTAGATTGCTTCCACAATCATTGCACTTGCTTCCCCACCACCTATGCAAAGCGTAGCCAGACCATAGCGTTTGCCATGTTGTTTCAGTGCATGCAACAATGTGGTGAGAACTCTTGCGCCGGATGCGCCAATAGGGTGACCGAGGGCTATTGCACCGCCATGGACATTCATTTTTTCAACCGGAATTCCAAGTGTGTTTTTTGCTGCAAGAGCAGTGACTGCAAATGCTTCATTTACTTCAAACAAATCAATGTCATTCAATGTAAGGCCGGCTTTTTTCAAGACTGTTTCAATTGCATGAATCGGAGCGGTGTTGAAGTCTTGTGGTTTATGTGCATAAGATGCATGAGCAATCACTTTTGCAATTGGCTTAAGATTATGTTTGCTCACCGCATCCTCAGAAGCCAACACAATTGCGGCTGCTCCATCATCAATTGAACTGGCATTTGCCGCAGTTACCGTTCCATCTTTTGTGAACACAGGTTTGAGTGATGGTATTTTGTCGAAACGAACTTTGCCCGGTTCTTCATCTTCTCCGATTGTGACCGTACCTTTTTTGTCTTCTATGATGACAGGTGCGATCTCATTTGAGAATGCACCTGATTTCTGTGCTTCAATTGCACGATTATAGCTCATGATGGCATATTCATCTTGCTTGGATCTATCAATCGAGCATTCACTAGCGCATTGTTCTGCAAAATTTCCCATTGGGGCAAGTGCATATGCATCTGTCAATCCATCATAAGCCATGGAATCAATCACTTGTCCATTGCCATATCGATATCCGGTTCTTCCTTTTGGAAGAAGATATGGAGCATTTGTCATGGATTCTTGTCCACCGGCAACAATGATGTCAGCATCACCGCAGCGAATGGCCTGATCACCGAGCATCACTGATTTCAATCCACTTCCGCAAACTTTGTTGATTGTCATGCAAGGGACGCTTTCGGGTAAACCTGCACCAAGTGCAGCTTGCCTTGCGGGAGCTTGTCCCACACCGGCTGTCAGAACATTCCCCATGATAACTTCACTTACTTGATTGGGTTGAATGCCTGCTTGTTCCAAAGCGGATTTAATTGCAATTGCACCCAATTGAGGAGCAGTGAATCCGGAGAGGGATCCAAGAAAAGCTCCAATAGGAGTTCTTTTTGCTGAGATGATATATGAATGAGCCATGTTAAGATTTTTGGTAATGGTGAAAATTATTTTGCTATCGACATACTTCTTCGTTCACGAATAACCACAACTTTGATTTGACCCGGATATTCCATGTCATTTTCAATTTGTGCCGCAAGATCATGCGCGATTTGATCTGCTCTCAAATCATCCACTCTTTCCGGTTCAACAATCACACGAACCTCACGACCGGCTTGGATCGCATAAGTTTTTGTGACGCCTTCGAAAGCTGTTGCCAATTCTTCGAGTTTTTCCAAACGCTTCACATAATTCTCAACTGATTCACGTCTGGCTCCGGGGCGAGCACCACTGATACTGTCGGCTGCTTGGACTATAACCGCAATTGCACTTTCCATTTCAATATCTTCATGGTGAGCACCAATCGCATTGCATACAATTGGATCCTCTTTATATTTCTTTGCAAGGTCGAATCCCAACAAAGCATGTGGCCCTTCAATATTGCGGTCGACACATTTACCTACATCGTGAAGAAGACCTGCTCTTTTTGCTTTATGAACATCAAGATTCAATTCAACAGCCATAACGCCGCAGAGATAGCCCACTTCAATTGAATGATGCAGTAGATTTTGTCCGTAGCTGGAGCGATATTTCATTTTTCCGATATGGCGAATCAATTCGGGATGCATATTCGGAATATTGAGTTCCATCAAAGCTGATTCACCAACGCGAATGATCTCTTCTTCCAATTCTTTGCGGGCCTTGTCAACTACTTCTTCAATGCGTGCAGGATGAATTCTTCCATCGGACATCAATCGTTCGAGTGCCACTCTTGCAACTTCTCTTCTGAATGGATCAAATCCTGATATCACTACTGCTTCCGGCGTATCATCAATGATCAGATCAATACCTGTTGCAGCTTCGAATGCACGAATATTTCTTCCTTCACGACCAATAATGCGTCCTTTCATTTCATCACTGGCAAGATTCACCACAGAAACAGTTGTTTCCACGCAATGATCTGATGCAGTTCGCTGAATTGCTTGTATAACCAATTTCTGAGCTTCTTTATGGGCATTGATTTTTGCCTCATCGCGAATATCTTTGATCATTTGAGCAGCTTCAAGCTTTGCATCGTCAACCATGTTTTCCATGAGGAATTTCTTGGCATCTTCTCTGGACATACCGGTTATGCGTTCCAAACGCACTGTTTGCTCTTCGAGCAATGTATCAATCTTCTTTGCCTTGTCGCGTGCTGATTGTTCTTTTTTTCGAACTTCATCTTCTCTTTGAGAAAAAGACTGTTCTGCCTGCTGAATTGTTTTTTCCTTACGGGTAATCAATTCAAGTTTATTCTCAATGGAATCCTCGCGCTGAGACAATTGCTGCTCGAGTTGTTTGATTTGCTTGCGTCTGTCTTGAGTTTCTGTTTCAAATTCTTGTCTGTTCTTATGCCACTCTTCCTTAACCTCGAGTAATTTTTCTTTTTTCAAAGCCGCGGCTTCTTTTCCCGCTTCCTCGATGATCAGTTTTTTTCTTTCTTCCGCTTCGCCGATCTTTGCCTTACCAACTCTACTACCCACAAAATATGCGAGCACAAAGCCGACGGCAAAACCAACGATGCTTAATGCGATAATGTTTATTTCATTCATGACTATCTAAACCTTTACATTTCTATGAATGCCTGAGCATGTAAATATGGAATGAATGCATGCATCCAAACCGATCTATATTTATTGTATGTTGCAAATAATGCCGCTTCATACTTTACCGTATCCGGGGATACTTTGCCGAAGACGAGACAAAAGAACTCTCTTCACACACGGTGGGTATCATCCTTCATATATTTTACGTCCACTGAACCCCCATGTTGCATGCCTATGGCTTGCGAGGATTACGGTCACCCGTTGAGGCCTGTAATTTATATCAAGAGCCTGATTCCCTATGATTTCATTTATAAGTTCTTTATTATGACGTGTGACAAAAAAGTATGAAGCGGTGATTTGATTTATTGACCTTTCAATTGCTGTTTGAGAAACACCGCCATGTTCTCAAGTTCGGAAGCAAGCAAAACTGAATCTTTTTGCAATTGCTCTTCAGCATGTATTTTTTGCTCTGCCAAATTCAATGCAGCAACTATTGCATGCATTTGCGTTGACTGATCAAGCATTCCGGATTGAAGTGCTTTAATTTGATCATCCACTTCCTTCGCGGCACGAATCAACTTTTCTTCATCATCCCCACGAAGGGAAAATTCTTTGCCACCGATGGTGACTTTAACTTGTATCGACATTGTTTTGCTCTTTATGCTGTTATTTCAGTGATCGAGAATACCGCTCAAGAAAAGCCTTTTCTTCATCCGATAAACATTCAATGTGATTATCGTGAATTTTTTCCAAAATCACATTCAATGCATCTTCCTCATTCATGTCTTCATCTATAAAGGATGAATGTATGTCTTCTCTTTGATCTATGATAATATTGATCATTGCCTTTTCATCCCTACGTATGGGTTGACTAGCAATTGGCACATATAATGGATATGCGGATTCGGTGTTTTTGGATCGATCTTCTTCACGAGAAGCTAGGCGGAAGTGAGACCATATCAATCCGGATAGAAGCCCGATCATGATTCCACTTCCAGACTCAAGTGAATATGTATACATCTGCATCATGTTTCCGGAAAACATTGATGCTCCTAAAAACACAAATCCAAAACCGATAATGCAAGTTGCAATGATACTGATGCGCAATTTTGTCAAGGCGGAGATGATTATTGCCGGAGAACGGACTATGGTCATTGCAATTGAAGCGCTATATAACATGCCAAACAATCCTGCACCCATAGGCGGACATTCAATTGGCATCAATGTATATATGAGCCCAATGATTACTCCGCCAATCAATAATCCTAGCAGAAATACAGAATCATGCGTCAGTTGCGCAACTTCTCTCCCCAACCAGAAATACATTGGAATTCCCAAGAATGCAATCCAATATGAATCTACAGCAATGATATGCGTTGCAATGCGCCACCATTCATTCCCTTCAATCACTTTTTGGGGAATGAGCGTCAGTGAAGCTGCAAAATCACCAATGATGAGTTGTGCAAGAAAGAACAGCGTCATCAAGGCGAGCAATAGCATCAATGCAATTGGTCTATGCGCATTCTTTGAAGACATGTCAATCTGCCAAAGATGCAATCAATTGTTCAACATCGGCCATCGAAACATGTTCATGATACTCTTCATTGATGGCAATCATCGGAGCACCACCACATGCACCCATACATTCAACCTCCTCAAGAGAGATTTTACCATCAGCTGTTCGCTCATTATGACCGATGCCATATTTATTACAGAGCTCATGATAAATCTCTTCTCCACCACGAAGCATGCAGGACACATTTGTACAGACCTGAACATGAAACTTACCCATGGGCTTTTTGAAGTACATGGTATAGAATGTAGCAACCCCTTTTACATGTGCAAAAGGCAAGTTCATCACATCACCAACCATGCGCATGACATCTTCGGAAAGCCACCCGAATTTCTTTTGAGCCATCCATAAAACAGGCATGATGGCTGCTTTTGACTCAGGATATTGAGCTTTAAGTCGTTCGATTTCAGCAAGCTCATCCTTTGTAAATGCGATCTCTTGTGACATACGGTTTTCTAGGTTATTCTAAGTGTTTCAGTTTTGGCAAAAATACAAAACATTAGGCACTTTTTTGAGGACAGATTTCTGATCAAAAAAGAAAGGCCGTCAATTCCTGAGAAATGACGGCCTTTTAATTGGTATGGCAAATTTAGCGGATGATTACCAATGGCAAGAATGTAGGCATTCTATTGGCACCATCAATCTTAACATGGTATTGTCCTAATGGAAGTCCTGAAAGAGGTAAAGATATGGACTGAATGCCAATCGATCCATGCTGACGCTTATACTCTTGGACTTGTCTTCCTAGAGCATCATGAACAGAAATCACAATGGATTCAGAAGGTTGTTCTACCATATATTCCAATACAGCCACATCAGAAGCGGGGTTAGGCATCATACGACTACCACCCGTCATTGGTTCATCAAGTGATGATGCCCCAAGTAGGAGCCAATTGAATGTTCTTGACATGATATTGGAACGTTTTGCCTTATTGGACAATCCATCGAGCCCAAATCCAAACAAGACCATCCGAGCATTATTGTTTTCCCATCGAATGGCACCGATATCTGCTGAGTTATCATCATAAGTGAATATGGGGACAGCATTACTGCCTTGATTCAATGTAAACACATCAGTGAATCTTGTGAATGGAGTCAATAGTGGATCTTCGAAATATTCATTCAATGTGGCTTTTATGTCACGACTGATATAATCACCTGCTTTTCCATTGAGTACTACGGGGTATGCCATGAGGATGTCACCGGAGTTCTTGTCTTGTTCGAAACGCTTCACGGGTGAGCCTGCCTTCACAGAGACTCCGATTGTTTCATTCAGAAATGTTTTTGCTGCAGTATTATCGGATTTCAATAAGGTTGAAATTTCTTGATCTGATGCCATGAATACCTTTTTTCCATTTTGGAGCATGGAGGCAATGCCTGATAGTAGTGTTGTGTTTTTTGCAATCAAGCCTGCATTATCATTGTCAACAGAAATCACGGCTACATCAAACATTGAAGGCGGATATCCCGCAAGAACTTCTTCATCCATTGGTAGTTTAGCCGTTGCCTTGGGTTTGATTTGCTCTAATTCATTGAGATACAACTCATTCATCTTTGAATGCGAGCCATATACAACATGCTTGACCAATGGAGATAAAGCATAGATTTTGGATCTGAATGTCTTCTTTGCCAAGTTTTGACTTGTGACAACAGCATTCACGATGACTTTTGCAAAACCCGGATTATCATCACTTGAAACTGTTACCATGATATCCGAAGATGCTCCCGGTTCAAGATTTTCCGTTGTTTTTGATACGCTTGCTTTCCAACCTTTTGGCAAAAGTGATGCTGCTTGATCAACTTCATATGTTATGCTCACAGCTTCTTCATTGATATTCTTCATTGTGATCTTTGAATCACTATTCCCCATTGTGGTTGGTTTTTGGAATTGATCCACAATTCCGGATTCAACAGTGACAGGTTTGAGCAATCCAATTTGGTAGGAATTCAATACTTCTCTGGCTGTGATGGCTGCACCATGTTTTTGAACCACACCCACAAGTTGCAGATTACCTTCATCAAAATTGGCAGGAACCGTATATGTGAAGTTTGCTGTATATTTTTCACCTGTACTTGTTACTGCGGGGATGCTGTTTTTGATACCCCATACACCTGCTGGATAAGCTCTTACGACCGAACGATGCTCATAACCTACGATTTTGGCGGGCTTATCAAAATAAGGATGGCCTTTGAATGATGCATTTCCGCTGATATAATTGCTTTGATCATAACCGGATCCTGTGCCTGTTACATTATCTTCTACAACCATCAGATTTAAACGCAAGTCACCATTCATTGATTTTACAAATGTGGCTTCAACAGTTGCCTTCAACAAACGAGTCGCCTTGTCAAAAGATACATTGCTGATGTTCACATCAATGTCACTTCCTTTGTTCATTTGCAAAAGAACATATTCTTTCCACTTTTCACGGCTTGTGCCCACAGTGGCTTCACCGGGAAATGTTACTCTGTCTATGCTACCGCTTGGATAAAAGGGTACAAGAGTTTTGATCGAATCAAACACTTTGGGAATTTCCATATCATCACCTTGATGCACTTTCACACCAATGACATTATCAGGAAACTCTTTGATGAGTTCATCCATGACCACACTTCCATCAACACACCAGCCGCACCATGCGCCGGTATATTGTTCAAGCAAAACGCGCTTAACTGGTTTTTGGGCTTGAATTGAAACTACAAAGCCCAAGCAGAGACTTAGTGCTAGGGCAAAACGGGTAAAATTGTATCGCATGTTAACTCCAGATAAATACGAATCATTGGGTGGCAAACTATAAAAAAAAATGGGATTGCAAATCATATGCAATCCCATTGATCGAAAAAACTCGATTTTATCTGTTAATCATGACAGGCATAGTTTGAGTTTTGCCATTTGAACCAGTTACAACCAAGCGATATGCACCTGGCATGAGACCATTGTTCTTGATCATATAGCTGTTCATGCCGGTGGATACAGGAACGGGCATGCTTGTTTGTACATTTCTTCCGAGCATGTCAACAAGATTGAATGTGACAAACTGTGTAGAAGGATCAGAAATCATGAATTGAACAGTGGCTGCCCCGGAGAATGGGTTAGGCTGAATCAACATTGACAAGTCAGAATCTTCTTCAACAGAAGAAGCATTGCTGAAAAGCCAAGTATATGTTCTGTCCATGATGGTATTCTTCACTTCTTCATCTGAAATGCCATCCATATCAAATGTGAACATCACCAATTTTGCATTACCTTCTTGCCAGCGAATTCCGGCAACATTGTCGGCATTTTCATCCATGTACAAAACCGGTGTTGCCTTGCTGTCTGGATTTACTGCAAGAGCATCAGTGAAATACAAGAATGGCTCTGCATTAAGATTAGTAACATCATTCGCCAAATAATCGATTCCATTACCGATCACATCATCTTTGACACCTTGCAATTGAAAAGGAATTGTACCAGTGATTTGTCCATTTGCATTTGTTTGAAGACGGAGAACAGGATCATTGGTAACTGTCACACCCAATTTCGATTCAAAGAATGACTTTGTAGCATTTGTTGCTGATGTAGACTTAATTCCTAAATAGGCTTCTAGTCCACCAGCTATAAATACCTTCTTGCCTGCATCGAGCATTCCGCTTATTTGTGCAAGAATTGCCGGATTTGTACCAAGAGATCCTCTTCCATTATAATGCACTGCAAAGATGGCAGCATCAAATGTTGAGGCGGGATACATTTCCATGAAACCTGCATTCAATGGTAAGTCAATTGATTTGGTTTCAAATTCACCACCACGATTTCTAAGCGGTTGTGCATAATTTTCATTCATGCGTGGATGAGCATTGTACACTGCATACTTCATGCCTGGTGTCATGTTATATGCATAACCTCTACTGACACGGCCAATCACGCTAGGGTCTTCAGAAATTGCATCAACAGCAATAACAGCGTAACCCTGATTCCCATCAGTATTCAATGTAACATTTGCTTTTGCAGTACCATTTGCAGGAAGTGAAATCGTTGCAGGCTCAACTGTAGCATCCCATCCTTCAGGAATCAATGAGTTTTCTGCATCAACGCTCAATGTGACGGATGTAGCAGCAGATGAAAGATTTTTGATTGTGATTTCAGTACTGCCTTTTGAACCTTGAGCAACAAGCATTGCAGGCTTTTCAATTGCTGATTCAGTCTTGACAATTGCTTTTGTCAAACCTACTTCATTTGCATTAAGCATGATTTTCGCACTGGCAGCAGTACCGAATTTTTGCACTGTTCCAACCAATGTGATTTTG
>SXZI01000138.1 GCA_005788035.1 Bacteroidota bacterium | reverse complement strand
CGGAATATGATGTTTGGAATGAGATTTCATTCTCTGATCAGTGTAAGGAATTCATTCCTAAGCGGTAACTCATCACGCAAACTTCCACGCATCACGGAAGTAACCATGGAAGCCTTCTCTTCAGATTCGTTTACCCCACGAGCAATCATGCAATAATGCTTGGATTCTATCACTACACCAAGAGCTTTTGGTTTAATGATATCTTCAATGAAATCAGCAATTTGTTCACCAAGTTCTTCCTGAATCTGTCCACGTCTAGAAAACCATTCGACGATGCGGGATAATTTTGACAAACCCAAAACATAGTCACCCGGAATATAGCCAATAGCACAAGTACCGGATATAGGTTGCCAATGATGAGAACAAACTGACATCACAGTGATGTTTCTGCTAATGATGAGCTCATCCACTTGCTTTCTATTCGGAAAGACGGTGATTTTTGGAGCAGGCTCGAATCTGCCGGCAAACAGTTCATTCACCCACATCTTAGCCAATCGATGAGGTGTATTCATGCTATTGGGATCATTGCGATCAATGCGAAGAATATTGAATATCTCACCAAACTTGGCTGATAATTCTTCAATCATCACATCTCGCTCTTCCCTTGAAACGGGATAATTGCCATTGGCATCGAATAGAGTTTGCCCTGCTTCATTTGTTTTAGGGAAAAAGTCCTTGACGAATTCTTGTATCAAGTCATCTGAAACGGAGATATTACCAAGTGCTTCTTTTGTTGCTTTTATGAGTGGTGTAGATGGAATTTGTTTTTTCATGATGCCACCTCTGAAACAGTTGTTGCATCTGTATTATACACAGGTATACTTACCGGTTCTCCGAAATACTCAACAAAATTCGCGTCTGATTCAAAAAGTTTGATTGAATGCAATATCCCACCTGTGATTTTTGATTCAAGAATACTCCAAAAACAAATGGCAAGATTTTCCGCTGTGGGAATAATACCCTTCAAAAACGATACATCATGATTCAAATGCTTATGGTCTACATGTTCTATGATATGATCTTCAATTAAATCTCTCAAAACTTTCAGATCGATGACATATCCGGTCTCAGGATCCGGTATCCCCTTAACGGTAACTTCCATGGTATAATTGTGTCCATGACCCATAGGATTGTTACATTTGTCAAAGATTTTGTCGTTTTTTTCATGTGAAAATGTAGGGTTGAACAAGCGATGGGCTGCAGAAAAGTGCATTTTCCTTGTTACATAAACCATATTTTTACTCCTTATTGAATGTGCTTAGGAGAACATATATGCTTTCAGAAATGTTCCGAAAGCACATCAAACCTACAAAATTCCTTATGTATTCAACCATGAAGACCGAAGTTTTCCACATACCACACTTGTTTACATTGATTGTCAAGCAGTTGGGATATGTTGCTTTATCTTTTTCTATATGTATTGTCACATGCTTCAACATAATGGCTGAAGATGATCCTGCCACTGTACTCATTAGACAAGCAGATAGTCGCAGCAAGCTTCTGCGCTATATGAAAGTAGAAGCAGAAATGAGCATTACCGTGAATGAAACGACTAATGGAGCCAATTGCCTTATGCAGATGGCGGGAAGGGACTCACTTGCAATGGAGATCAGTGGTCCTTTTGGCATTAGTGTGGCCAGATTATTTTCGAATTCACAGTTCTTCCTTTTTCATGATATTCTTCAAGGACGCGCTATTCAAGGCAAGCCCACAAGAGAAACACTTTCTGATGTTACTTTTCTGCCGCTGTCATTCGACGATTATGCTTCACTCTTCCGAGCCGAACCACCGGGAAATATTTCTATGTTTTCCCATGTCAAATCATTTTCCGACAGTGTGAAATTACTTTTTAAACGGACAATTGATCCAACAGCAACCGAATACTTGTTGTGTAATAAGCTTGATGGCACTATCAAAGAATATCAAAGAAAAAACAAAGAAGGTATCGTAGAATTATCAATGGTATATGATCAGTATTCAACTATCAATGGTATTTCAATGCCAACTATTGTCTCTCTCAATTCTCCTCTCCGCGGTGTGAGTGTTACCATTACAGCACAAAATATCTCTGTGAATGAACCCATTCCACCTATCATGCGCTTCCCACTTCCCAACTCCATCACTCCATTAAGAATGGATTGAACGGATGATGATTGTTTATATCAAACGAATTGTGTTTCATGTATTGGTAGTTGCATACTGTTGTACTTCCATGTATGTGAAAGCTCAAGATATTTCCGATACAACACTGATTCAGAAGAAAAGATCAGGCCTTGATTCAACAGTTACATATTCATCCCGAGACAGTACTGTATTTTCATTGAAGAAAAGAACAATGCTGTTGAAAGGAGATGCGGAGATTTCGCTTAAGCAACAAAAACTGAATGCGGAATCAATCGAAATTGATTTCAATGGATCTGTAGTAAAAGCTGAAGGACGCAAGGACTCGATCACTGGAAATATGGGATATCCTCGCTTTGAAGACAATGGCGAAGAATTCACGGGAAAATCAATACTCTTCAATCTTGAAACAAGAAAAGGGACGATTACGCTTGGTGAAAGCAAAGCAGATGAGGGTGGATATTATTATGGGGCGAAGGTCAAGAAAGATGCTGATAATACATTGTTCATTCAAAACGGTTGTTATACCACTTGCACCAAGCCTCATCCTCATTTTTACTTCGGTGCTTCCAAGATGAAGGTTGTGACAAATGACCGTGTTTTCATGGAAAATATATCCTTTGTGATTGAAGATGTTCCAATCATTACATTACCACTCGGTATATATGTACCTAATAAAACTGGGAGAACTTCCGGATTACTGTTCAATATCCCTTTTGTATCAACTGCAGATGGAATAGTGGCTCAGAATTTAGGATATTTCTGGGCAATCAATGATTATATGGATGCGCAGTTCACTGCTGACGTCTTTAGTAAAACAGGATATTTGCTCAGAAATGTTTGGCGTTATGCAGTGCAAAACACAGTTAATGGGTCATTGTCCATAGAATATGGTAGAAGAAGACCGGACGCTCAATCCGAATATGTCAATAGTTGGAGAATCATTGGAAATCATCAGCAGACAATCAATCCGCAATCTCGGATAACTGCATCTTTTAATATTGCAACTTCATCTTTCATCAACCGATTCGCAGGTGAATTGAGTGACCGATTGACACAATCATTGTTTTCTAATGCTGGATACTCAGCGTCATTTGATAATGGAACAACACTTGGGATTGATGTGGCCGCTACTCAGAATATTGTGACAAAAGAATATTCCGTCAATCCGAACATATCCTATAATGTACCAACATTCTTCCCCCTCAAGGGGTTGATACATGCCAATTCATGGTTGAACGATATTGGTATAGCCTATTTTGTTCGTGGAGCATTTTCGCATAATTCCATCAGATCCATAACAGACAGAGTCCCTGGAAATCCTCTATTTATAGATACCATATTTCAAGAACGCAATACTAGTGTAATACGACATAATCCTTCGATTAGCATCTCACCAAAGCTTGGTTACTTTTCTTTGACTCCGAGCATATCATATTCTGAAAATTGGTATTTCAGATCATTGACTCGTTCTGTGAATCCAATTGATTCTTCTGTCATTGAATCTTTTGAGAAAAGCGCTATGCCACTACGTGAAACACAGTTTCAAGCTTCACTCGGCATAGGAACTCGATTATTCGGATTGATCAAACCTCGCATTTTCGGAATCAATGCGCTTCGGCATACATTCTCACCAACGGTTTCATTTTCGTATGTTCCAGAATACACCTCGCAAAATTCAAATAATATCAGAACGTATCGTGATCTTCGTACGAATAGAGATATTGAATATTCCCGTTTTGAATTGGATGGTGGTCGAGGTGCAAATAGAGGATCAACATTTGTTAATTATTCTTTAAGCAATCGCTTTGAAGCAAAAATGAAGCAAGGTGATACTGCTGACAAAAATGTGGAGCTCTTGCAATTTGACATATCAGGTTCTTATGCAATGGCATTAGACTCATTGAATTTGAGTCCGATAACTATGGCATTTCGCACCCCTTCAATTGGCGTGTTCAATCTCAATGGAAATGCAGGTTTCACTGTATATGATGAAGAGAAAAATAGTTTCGGTGTAATGACTCCTGTGAATGCATTATTGCTGGAAAGAGGAAAAGGACCGGCACGTTTAACATATGCATCAGTGAATATATCTGCTCAATTTGCGTCAGGGACTATGTCTATAGGATATGGAAAAGATGACTCATCAAGTACGCAACAGTGGTCATATACCGGTGATCGTTTTGCAGTTCGGACTATTGATGAACGTGACAATGTTGATTATTTTGGAGAGCGTGGCATAGGTGGAAGGCCTTTACAATTTCCATGGTCAATGTCAACAAGCGTAACTTACTATTATGGAGAACCGGTAAAGGGTATGATAAGCAGAAGATTTGATGCAAGAGCTGATATTGATCTGCGTTTGACTTCTACATTAAATATTCGATCTTCATTTAGTTATGATGTGATCAATTCCATGATAGTTGCACCGAGTATCTCGATCATAAAAGACTTGGATTGTTGGGAATTGTCGGCAAATTGGTATCCAACTGGATTCAATCAGGGTTTCATAATTCGGTTTGCAGCGAAGGCCTCGCAATTACGAGACCTTCAACTTATAAAGAGGAATTTGCCAATCTTCAGATAAGCATATTACTGCAATGCAGTGGCAAGAAACATTTGCTTTTCATATTCATGTTTTTTGGCAAATCCTGTTGCCGGGCTTGCTGCTTCCGAGCGACCAGCATAGGATAAGTGTTGTCCACCTGAAAGTATCTCACTCAAACGAGGAGCGATAAAGAACCAGGATCCTTGATTTTTTGGTTCTTCCTGCACCCACATTACTTGTTTTGCATTCGAATACTGTGAAAGTATTTCTGCGGCGATATCATCCCTGAATGGGTACAATTGCTCAACTCTGATGATTGCCACTGCATGCTGTTTATTCAGCTTGGCTCTTTCGGCTATCAAATCATAATATACTTTTCCTGAACAAAGCAATACTTTTTCAATTGCCGAAGGATTCAAAATGGATTCATCATTGATGATTTCTTTGAATGAAGGAACCAAGAGATCATTTAACACAGAAATGGGCTTACGTAGAATCTCTTTGGGCGACATTACAATCATGGGTTTTCTATAAGGAGCTTTCACTTGACGACGCAAAGCATGGAAATACTGAGCAGGTGTGGTGAAATTACAAACGAACATATTATTCTCGGCGCACAATTGGAGGAATCTTTCAAGACGTGCGCTTGAATGCTCCGGTCCTTGCCCTTCATATCCATGAGGAAGAAGTAATGTTAAATTGGAATGCTGACCCCACTTTGCTTCTGAACTACTGATAAATTGATCTATCACAACTTGAGCACCATTCACAAAGTCTCCGAATTGCGCCTCCCATAATGTGAGACCATTCACCAAAATGGTAGAATAGCCAAATTCGAAACCAAGAACAGCTTCTTCAGATAAAGGGCTATTATAGATTCTCAATTGACCTTGGTCTTTTGACAGTGTGTTGAGGAGAATCAACTCTTCTTCAGTATGGAAATCTCGAAGTATTGCATGCCTATGACTAAATGTTCCACGACCACAATCCTGTCCGCTCATGCGAATATCATGACCTTCAAGCAAAAGAGATCCAAATGCAAGTGCTTCACCCATCGCCCAATCAATTGCCGGTTTATCAGAGTCCAGCATATGTGATCGCTTATTCAACAAATCTACAACTTTCGGATTGGCGGTGAAGCCACTTGGTACATGCGAAATGCTATTGACAATCGATTTTAAAATCTCAGGATCCACCTTGGTTTCTACATGCGCAAAAACATCAGCTCCGGAATATGGATTGAATTGCTTTGTGGATGAAGAATTACGTGCGGAAAATGCAGAATTCAGTTCCTGTTTCACTTCATCCATTATTTGAGCTAATTCTTCATCAGTGAAAACACCACCAACCTTTAATGTATGAGCATATTGAAGGCGTACAGGAACTTGCGCCTTGATCTTTTTATAAAGCAAAGGTTGCGTATAGCTCGGTTCATCAGTTTCATTGTGACCATACTTGCGATAACAGAACAAATCAACAATGACATCATCATTGAATTTTTGACGATACTCGAATGCGAACATCGCTGCAATACGAACAGCTTCTGGATCATCACCATTGACATGAATAATCGGCACTTGCAGCATCTTTGCTATATCACTAGCATAAGGCGTAGATCTTCCATCATCGGGAGAAGTAGTAAATCCAATTTGATTATTGATGATGATATGTATAGTGCCACCTGTTTTATATCCCGTTAGCCTAGAAAGATTCAGTGTTTCAGGAACAACCCCTTGACCAGCAAATGCAGCATCACCATGCACAAGAATTGGCAAATGAGAATCACAATCTTTATCATCAACTAAATCATCCAAAGCCCTTGCCATTCCCTCGACGACTGGATTGACAGCTTCCAAATGACTTGGATTCGGCGCAAGCATAACGCTGACTTTCTCACCTGTTCTTGAAGTAAATACACCCGTAGCACCAAGATGATATTTTACATCGCCTGAACCTTCAAATGAATTTGGGTCATAATTCCCTTCGAATTCATCGAATATTTTGTCATAAGGTTTGTTCAGGATATTAGCAAGAACATTCAAGCGACCTCTGTGAGCCATTCCGATAACAACGCCATGCAATAATTCCCTTGAGGACAATTCAAGTGTTTTTTCAAGGAACGTGATTGTTGTCTCGCCACCCTCAAGTGAGAAGCGCTTTGAACCTAAATATTTCGTGTGAAGATATTGTTCGAATTGCTCTGCTTTGGTAAGATGCTTATAAATGTGAAGTCTTTGTTCTTTTGAAAATGAGTATGAAAATCTAGTAGGTTCAACCCACTTCTGAATGAACCTTTCTTTCACCGGATCTTGAACATGCATATATTCAATACCCAATTTGCCGCAATAGGTATCGTGAAGCATATCAATAATGTCACGAAGCGAAGCGCGATGAATTCCACCCAATCCTCCGGTGTCAAATTCCCTATCCAAATCCCAAATCGTAAATCCATAAGCTGCAGGATCCAATTCAGGATAATAATATGCTTGAAGTCCCAATGGATTCACATCTGCAAGGAAATGACCACGCACCCTATAGGCATTAATGAGTTGAGCAACTCTTGCTTCTTTATCCAATGATTCCAATTCATCTTGTGACATGAATGGATTGATGCGATTATCTTTTTGCCAACGAACTGGTTCAAATGGAATATGAAGATTGGCAAATATCTGATCATAGAAATGTTCTTCGCCCAATACCAATTTGTGAACATAGGCTAGAAATTCTCCTGATTCCGCACCTTGTATAATGCGATGATCATAAGTGCTGGTAATGGTCAATACTTTGCTGATGGCCAGTGTGGACAAAACATCAGGCATTACTGCTTGAAACTCAGCCGGATATTCAATTGATCCAGTGGCGATAATTAACCCTTGGCCTTCCATCAATCGAGGTACGGATGAAACTGTTCCAATAGTACCGGGATTCGTCAAGGAGATTGACGCTCCAGACAATTCATCAACAGTGAGTTTATTTGTTCTCGCTTTTGCGATTAAACCATCATATTCAGAACAGAAATCAGAGAATGTTAATGTCTGCGCATTTTTGATGCTTGGCACAACCAACATTCTCATTCCATCTTTTCGAGTAACATCAACAGCAAGTCCAATATTTACTGATGAACGTTTGATTCTATGTGGTATTCCATCAATGACTGAGAATGCATCATTCATATGAGGATATTTTATCAACCCTTTAACGAGCGCCCATGCAAGTATATGTGTATAGGAAACTTTCTTTTTTTTCTGTCTCTCCAAATGCCTATTGATAAGTCTTCGGTTTTCCTCAAGTGCCTTTACAGGAATCACTCTGAATGAAGTTGCCGTTGGAACATTCAGTGATTGTGACATATTGGAAGCTATACGCATTCCAATGCTGGATAATTTTTCGGGGACGTCGGATGAGGCGAGTGGAATTGCGGTGTCTTGCCTTGGCTGTGTAGATTGCTGCTCTACTTTTTTGTCTTGTCGAATGATTGGAGTTTCCTGAACAACTTCAATCATATCATCATTGGAATGAAAAGAATGTTGTTCCATTGAGGAGATTGTGGCATCTTTTCTTGCTTGAAAATATGCTCTCCATTCCTCTCCGACAGAATTCGGATCATGAAGAAAATCAGCATACAAATCATCGATATATGCACTATTGGGGGTCAACATCAGGCAACTCATTCGAAATGTAGTCAATACGTACTGATTGATGATCACAAAGTGTATTCAAATACTGAAACCCTTACATGCACGCCGTGCAAACAGCATATCATTAATCAACATACATCAATCATTGTGCCCGGGGCGGGACTCGAACCCGCACGTACGTTGCCATACCCGAGATTTTAAGTCTCGTGCGTCTGCCATTTCGCCACCCGGGCAATAAGTATTGCAAAATTACTGAATTTTAGCCAATATCAGCATTGAATTTACCCTTGAATACAAGGTTTTTTCTTCAGTTTTGAGGGTTCGGTCTTTTCCCGTATTTTCCACTGCAGTTTATTTCACCACATTTCTCAATTTACCAAGCTATACTATGGATAAACCAGTGCATATCATCGGCTTCCCAATGGACCTCGGTTCAGGAAGAAGGGGCGTGGATATGGGTCCATCCGCTCTCCGAATTGCAGGTCTTGCAGAGAAAATTCGATCATTGGGCTATACAATCATTGACGAAGGCGATATTCCCGTAGCAAATCAGGAAACATGCGATGTATATAGTGAACAATTAAAGTACTTACCTAGCATTCAGGATGCCAACATGTTATTGGCTTCTAAGGTTGAATCTGTTTTGGACAATAATGGATTCCCTCTGATTATCGGAGGTGATCATGCCATGGGAATTGGAACAATTGCTGGAATTTCAGGTCATTGTAAAAAACATGGTAAAACTCTTGGAGTACTTTGGATTGATGCACATGCTGACATGAATACTCCTGAAACAACCCCTTCAGGCAATATTCACGGAATGCCTTTGGCAATATCCATGGGATACGGTGCTGATGAACTTGTGAATCTGCATTATCCAGGCCCAAAGATCAAGCCAGAACATCTTGTTATCATAGGTGCAAGATCGATTGATGCAGGAGAGAGGGATTTTATTCGTGAAATCGGTGTAACTACACATACAATGGTATCGATCGATAAAAACGGTATCTACGACATCACAATGCGAACCCTTGAGCGCATGCGGTCAACAGTGGATCATTTACATATTAGTTTTGATTTGGATAGCGTTGATCCAAGCGTTGCTAAAGGAGTAGGAACCCCTGTTCCCGGCGGACTTTCGTATCGAGAGGCTCATTTAATCATGGAAATGGCTGCTGAAAGCGGCCTCGTTTCATCTTTTGAGGTTAGCGAAGTGAACCCAATTTTGGATGATATGAATTCCAGTGCCATTTTCGCCACGGATATCGTGGCATCATGCATGGGAAAACGAATTTTATAATCTATCATGGAGAATATTATGAAGTTTACCATAACTGCCAGGCATTTCAAGGCATGGCCGGAATTGCAAGACACACTGGAGCTTAAAGCTATACAGTTCTCAAAAGCACATCCTCATGTTACAAGTACAGAAGTTGTATTGTCTGAGGAACATGACAAAGAAGTTGAATTCATCGTACATGTGAATCATCATGTTTTAAACTCAAAAGATTCAGGTCATGATTTTGATAAAGCAATTCATGCAGCAACTGATAAAATAATGGCACAATTACGAAAACTACGTGAGAAACAATCAGACTATCGCAGAATGTAAACATGGAACACTCATGAGCTTGCTTGATCACATAAAGCCTATATCTAAAGAAATGATTCCGGTACGACTCCTACTCAAAGCTCCTATTCAATGGACGCAATTGACAGGTGAAATCGGGTTGGATAATGTCATTACAGACAAAAGTCTCCACAGGCCGCAATTGGCTCTTGCGGGTTTCGTTGGATTATTTACATTTCACAGAGTGCAAGTCTTTGGAAATACAGAGATTTACTATCTTCAATCGTTATCACACGAGGAGAGGATCAAGTCATTCAAGAGATTGGCTGAGTTTGCGATTCCATGCATCATTATAACTAATGATCATGAAATTGATCAGGATATAATTGATATTGCAATGCAACAGCATATTGCAATATTTCGAACACCCTTTGGCACTACCAAAACCATCGCATTATTGTCTGATTTCTTGGAAGATCAATTTGCTGAACAAGCAGTTGTTCATGGTTCATTTGTGGACATCTATGGTGTTGGTGTTCTGCTGCACGGTAGAAGTGGCATAGGTAAAAGCGAAATAGCACTTGATTTGATTGAACGAGGCCACAGACTTGTAGCAGATGATGTGATCATGCTAACGAAAAAACGTGAGAATGTGCTCATGGGCACTGGTACCTCCCTCGTGAAACATTTCATGGAAATACGAGGGCTGGGTATCATCAATGTTGAAAAAATGTTTGGTATACGAGCAATTCGCTTTCAGAAAAGATTGGAAATTGTTGTAGAGCTTGAAGAATGGAATAAAGAAGGTAATTATACGAGAACCGGTCTTGATGAAGATCCATTTTCCATTTTGCAAGTTCCTGTTTCAAGAGTAATTCTGCCTATCTTCCCTGGCAAGAATGTTACTGTCATAGCAGAAGTAATTGCATTGAATTATCTTCTAAAAACATATGGATATCATGCTGCAAATGTGTTTTCAGAAACATTGGAACAAGAGATTCAAAAAAAGACAGATGAGTTATCGTCACTCCATGATGATCGACTGATTTCCTATTTCCAAAGTGATATAGAATAAACAAGTCCACTACCCCGTGATACATATGAATATAAAGTACGTTACCCCAATACTCGTCATGCTCTTCAGCACCTGTTCTTTTCGAATGTTTGCTCAACCAGCATGCGATAAAGACAGATCATGCGTTGGTAGAGCAGTTCAGATGTCCGTGAATACCGGCAGAGGTGCCCACTTCATAGAAGTAGCCGGATATTCTATACCCGATAAGAAACAAACCGCATTAACTGTAGAAATGTGGGTGAAAGTTGAACGTTTACCAAATACGATTCAATTTCTGGGTGGTTTATGGGGACCAGGTTTTGATAATAATGATTCATGGCAATTGTATATCAATCAAGCAAATGAATTGGTCTTTGAAATTAATGGTGATGGCACAAAACTTCGCGGAAATGACAATACCAAAACATCTGTCCCATTTGCATCCTATTTCAATACTTGGACTCATGTGGCTGCAGTCTTCAATGGTCCATCTAACGCTGTTTCTATCTATGTGAACAGCTTATTGGTTGCCGGCCCAATTAGCAATCCCACATATCCTGCATCTTACCTTCGTCCACCGGAAAAGCAAGGTTTGAAACTCATGTTCGGGAGCACCAATGGTTTGTCTGACAACACAAGTTTGAATAGAACTTTCAGAGGACAAATGGATGAAATCAGAATTTGGAATAAAGCACTTTCTCCCGAAGAACTCTATTGCAATATGACGAAATCGCTGGCATGGAACACTCCCAATCTCGTTTTATATTATCGCTGCAATGAAGCTGATGGTGTGGTCTATCTCTGTGATGCAACAGGAAAGAATTTTACCGGTACTATGTTTAGCGGAACGCGATGTATTGCATCAGATAGAACACTTCAACAAAAAGTTGTGGTACAACCTTCATCCTTGACAGAAGAACTACAATGTTTACAAGAAAAAACATATACCTTTATTGTTACTGATACATCTGTTTGTGGTAGCGGTGCAACCTATATAATGGATAATGTTGATAAAAATGCATTCACCATTAGCAAAGCTTCATCCACACTAGCACCGGGTAAACCAGATACGATAACTGTACAAGTTAGAACAAGTGTTGTTGGTCCACTAATAGCTGATCTAAAAATCAGACCCACGAATGCTTGTGGACGCGAAATAATCGTTCCAATTCGATTGAACAGGAAAACGGAATTATCTTTCCCTAGAACGCCAATCAACTTTGATACTTTATATGTTGGGTGTCCGCAGCAAACATTCAAAGACACAACATATAGAATTTGCAATGATTCAGATTCCTTGGGCCCAGGTCAAGGGCGTTCTGTTTCAATCTTGAGCATTTTGAATAAAATGCCTGGAAGATTCACCGTTATATCCCCTTCTTTGCCTTATCTCATTCCCCGAGGATCATGTATTGATGTAAAAGTAAGATTCAATGTATTTCCAACAGATACATCCTCCATCTTTTTTGATACACTCACCATTAATACCACAGATAAATGTGAGCCAAAATTTATCAAAGTACCAATGCGTGGTGTCATAAGAGAAGTGTTGGCAGTAACAAATGAAGCAGGTAATAGAAGAGTAGATTCGATTCGATGGGGCGTTGAATGTATCAATACATTGTCAAATCCAAGTATGTGGGTTTGGAAGAATTTGACATCAAGGCAAATCACCATCGATACCATCATTGTACCCACGGGATTCACCGGCAGAAGGCTCGGAAACAAACCGGTTCTCAATCCAAATACCGGCTATTCAGCTAATTATTTCAGATTTTTCCCGCAAAGATCAGGTGCATATAAAGATTCGGCCATCATACGATATACACTTAAAGGAATTGATTGCACTTTTGAAAAAAAGGTCTACTTATCAGGCACAGGGTATGAAGCAAAAGTTCGATGGACAGCAAGAATCATCGATTCGGGTGACTGCATTGTCGGGCAACAAAAACGCATTATAGCATCTATAAAAAATGAGGCCGTTGATCCATTAAATATTTCGTTCTACTTTGAAGTAGGAGAAGTGTTTTTCTTTCCTGGGGGAAGATCCTTCAGCATTGCTCCCGGAGAAACGAAGAATGTGCTCATTGACTTTAAACCCTTGAAGGATACCCAATATGTTGATAAACTCTGCTTATTTGAGACACGCTGTTTTACAACCGATTGCATTCAGGTAAAAGGCAGGGGAATATTGGAGACATTCAAATTCGACCCAATCATGATGAAAACTGAAAATGTATTGGGTTGTGGCGAACAGCTAGATACATTGGATATATTGAATATTGCCAACTTCGATCAGCGAGTACAGAAATTTATTTTGGCAGATCCTTCAGGAAAATATTCAATCATTTCTCCTCCGAATATTTCGACACTCGATACGATCATTCCTGTATCCGGTAAACTACGAGTGATTTTCAAGTATACGCCGAATGATATTACAAAAGATCGTGCAGATAGAGCTTTTTTGAATTATGAATCCAATACCGTCAAGTGGTCTGCACCTTTGTATGGCACATCGGCCAATCCAAAATTATTCGTCACCACTCTTACTACTTTTGGTACCATTGAAGTGAGCGATACCATTACTCAAACAGTTCTGGTTGAAAATGTATCATTCCTTCCACTTCGACTCGATTCGCTGACAATCCCACAAGGATTTACAATTATATCAACGTCAAAATCTATTCCGACCACAATGGCACCACGAGATTCCATTCTGGTTCAAGTTAGATTTAAACCAGACTCAGCGAAAACATATACTGGGCAGATCAAAGCTTACTCACAATACCCGTGTCCAATTTCTGAAGAAGGAACGCTCACAGGAAGAGGTATCATCATACCACTGGATGTTCCAATTTCACTAATGAATTGGGGTTATACTAAACCATGTGATTGCATTGAAAGAAGGCTTCCACTTGTGAATCAATCCATTGTGCATGGAATGATTGTTGATTCACTCATTATTGACAGTACAGGCATACCTAATGGCACACCTCAATTCTGGAGTTGGACTTCCACATACTCACCTAATGGCGTGATACCATATACCATACCAAAAGATGCTACAGATACAGTGAAAGTTTTATTCTGCCCCAGAACACCCGCGGAAGACAAATACATCAATTGTACCGCACAAATTAGAATCAAAGCTCATGGACCGGGTTGGTCTAGAAATAACTTCCGTGTTGTATTGGCTGGAAAAAGAGCATTGACATATAAACCGGAACCAATTTCTTTAACATTTCCACCAACGCCTGTTGATACAACACTGAATCCTTTGTTTGGACGTGTGACGATTCCATCATTTGATAAAAATCCCGATCAATTCCCCATTGTCATTGATTCCATATCTTTTATCCCCGATGAAAGAGTATTCACAGCCGCGCAATTTGATGGGACTCCATTTCAACAAGTTACCATGAGAAGTGGAGATACTCTGAGATTTCGATTGAATTTCAAACCTAGAGCACCACGTTTATATCAAGCACGTGTAGTATTGCATGTTAGCCAACCATGTGCCGAGAAGGACACAACAATTTTGATAACGGGTCTTGGGCAAGCAAATCCTTTCGGCATGTCGCTTACATATGACAATCTCCGAGTTACAAGAGACACATTTCTGGCCACTCAATGCGATACATTGCAAGTTCCGATTTATGCATCTCGTGACATTCCCGCTGAGTTGATTGATATTCATTGCGGATTAGAACACGACACTTCTCAATTACAATATGTTGGGATAAAAAGTGATTATAAAATGGTTGTTTGCGATCCCATTTATCATCCAGATTTGACCATAGGATCATATACAAGAGGAACAATGGTGAAAGTGAAGAATTTCTGCAAAGTTGATTCCATCAAGCCTATATTTACTGCATTATTTCAATCGAAAACAAAGAAACGGGCATCTCTTCCAATTACCATAGACAGTGTT
>SXZI01000137.1 GCA_005788035.1 Bacteroidota bacterium | reverse complement strand
TTTTGTTTTGCAGATAAAACAAACAGGAAAAGAAATTGGAATTGGTGAGTTTTTTCTTTCAATCGATAAGAATCAAGATTATCTCCAAGGAGAATGGACTTCACTGAATCAAATCGAGATCCCCAAAAGAACATGCAGACTTGAGAAAAGGGTATTTACCTATGATCCGAATGTGGTTTTTTCTCAAACAAGAAAAGACATGACCGATAGTCTTCTTAGCACTTTGGTTGCCCAACCTGACGATTACAGTGAAATCTATGAAGCCATATCCATGCCTTCCGAATTAATTTTCACGGCAAATCCTTCAAAAGAAAAATTATCAGAAGATGATGTAAGCGGACTATCAATAGGTAGCTTAATACTTCTTAGAAATACTATTTTCGCTCGCCATGGTTACGCATTTAAAAAGAGACCATTGAGGATTTTCTTCGAAGATCAGGATTGGTATATTCCAATCAGCTCAAACCCAAAACAGGGCTTAACGCCTGTTGAAAAGTACAATATTAAAATGCTGGAAAGGTATGAAAAGAATTATCGTGAATATCAGAACTTTGCAAGGTGATTAATAGGCAACATTGAGTAGAATAAATGAGCAAACTGTTTACAAATGTGAATTTTTCTGTTCTTGCAAGAGGCATAACTATATGCCTCTTTTTGTATTACTCTTTCTTGATGGTTATTATTACTCTTCAGTATGTTCCTATTGATTTCACTGCTGCTTTTTTGGCAACAAAACAGCATATAATTCATTTAAGACATTATCAGATAGCTTTTTTTTCTCATGTATATTCAAGTATTTTCATACTGATTCTTGGTGCTCCTCAATTCATGGATTCGTTCAGAGTTCGATTTCCATTCATTCATAGATTCTTTGGAATGGTCTATGTTGTCTGCATCCTGTGCGTATCTGCTCCATCAGGACTTATTATGGGAATCTATGGATATGGTGGTATAATTTCCCAAATCTCATTTGTGATATTATCCATTTTATGGTTCTACTTTACATTGCAAGCATTTAATTTTATCAAAAAAAGAATGGTTGTTAAGCATAAAAAGTACATGATACTGAGCTATTCTCTTACCTTGTCGGCAATCACACTACGATTATCAAAACAGCTTTTAAGTATGTTCACAGAAATTCATCGATATGAAATCTATCAGATTGCATCTTGGATTGGGTGGCTTATAAACTTGCTCATTGCTTTTGTAATTGTTCAAAGGATCGAAAAGAAATATTCTCTCACTCAAAAGGCGCATTGAATAACTCATATTCGGTCTTCACTGGCAAAGCCCCTATCAATTTTTCCCCTTCCGTGGTTGTAATGAATGTTTGTGCTCCTGAGTCCAGTACTTGCTGTAATACTCTTGCCGTTCTTTCTCCATCGAGTTCACTGAAAATATCATCAAAGAGTAATACAGGTGTTTCATTACGGACATCTCTGAGATAAGTGAATTCTGCCCATTTTATGCTGATGAGCAAGGATTTATGCTGACCTTGCGATGCTGTTTCCCTTGCCCTTCCCCCATTGATTGAAATTTCAAGATCATCCTTTTGCGGACCAAACAATGTTGATGCGCGGCGTATTTCTTCCTCTTTCAATGATCGATATGCAAGCATATACGATTCGCTGAAATCTTCTTTTGTAGACAAATATTGATCTTGCGCAGTATCAGGTACATATGTTATTCCCACTGATTCATTCTTTGAAGTCATGGTATCATATGCTTGCAAAAAATACGGAGTGAAGTCTCTGATGAATTGCGCCCGCAAGGAAGCAAGCATTGAACCTGATTCAATCATGGTTGCAGTCAATACATCAAGTAAATCCTCATCGGGTCTCACACCTTGCATTCTTGCTTTTTGCAACATTGCATTTCTTTGCTTCAAAATTCTTCTCAAAGTGATTGCAGCGTCAACATAAACATGTTTTGCCTGGGATAGAAGAGCATCCATGAATCTTCGTCGATCATCGGGGGAACCGAATGTGATTTCCTTGAAGTCCGGAGATAGAACTATTAATGGCAATTCACCAAGAATGTCTTTCGGATTCATCCTGTCTCCGATACTGGAATTGATGAGTTTTCTTTGTCCCTCAACATAACGAACACCAACTTTATACGGAACTCCCAAATCAGATGAAGCAACAAGTGATACGGTATATGAATTCTTGCCTTTTTGTATGAGATCCGCATCGGTTCCGGGAAGAAAAGATTTGGATAGACCGCATATGGAAATCGCCTCAAGGATCGTGGTTTTACCTGTGCCATTCAAACCACTGATGATATTGAGTCCCGGAGAACATGTCAATGACGAATGCTCATGATTGCGGAGATGTTCGATGATGATGGAGCGAATATACATGGTAATCGATTGCGCTAGTGATTGTGCAAAATACGTACTTGCTGAGGGCTAAGGAAATTTCTTTCCGGGATCTTCGTCATAAGCCGTGTTTATGCACAAAAACATAGGTAGAACCATGAAACAGATTCTTGAGGTGTCCTTATGAATGTCCAGAAATTCACCTTGAAATCACAAGAGGCACTCCAAACTGCCCAAGAAATAGCCCATGGATATGGAAATCAATCAATTGAGCCAGTACATTTGCTTGCAGCAATGATTCAGGATGCATCAGGTATTGTACCTCCAATGCTCATGAAAATTGGTGCAAATGTCAATTATCTGAAGATCAAAATTAATGAGCAAATGAGTGCTTTACCCAAGGTTTCTGGCTCAACAGGCAATTATGTGTCTCAAGATCTGAATGCGGTTCTTGAAAAAGCTTTGCAAGAAGCCAAGTCGATGAATGATGAATATGCAAGCGTTGAGCATCTTCTCATTGCCTGCGCGGAAATTCAATCACCGGCTGCTCAATTGCTCAAAGATCAGGGCGTTCAGAAAGATGCCATCAAACGCATCATTACCGAGACCAGAGGCAGTCAGCGTGTGACGGATCAACATCCCGAGGATAAGTATCAGGCATTGCAAAAGTATGGCCGCATTCTTAATGATGAAGCACGAAAAGGTAAAATTGATCCTGTGATCGGAAGAGAAGATGAAATTCGTAGAATTCTTCAGGTACTATCTCGAAGAACCAAAAATAATCCGGTGATCATCGGCGAACCGGGCGTAGGAAAAACAGCTATTGTCGAGGGCATTGCACAGAGAATCATCAGCGGAGATGTTCCTGACACATTGCGCTCCAAAACAATCGTTGCTCTCGATCTTGGAGCACTTGTTGCCGGTACTAGTTTTCGCGGACAATTCGAAGAACGCCTTAAGGCAATCGTTCAACAAGTCACTGACTCCGATGGAGAAATCATACTCTTTATCGATGAATTACATACCTTGATTGGTGCTGGTGCAACCGGTGGCTCAATGGATGCAGCCAATATCTTGAAGCCCGCATTGGCAAGAGGTGATCTTCGATGCATTGGTGCAACAACATTGGATGAGTATCAAAAGTATATTGAGAAAGATGCAGCTTTGGAACGCCGTTTTCAAAAAGTGTTGGTTGAAGAACCTAGTATCGACGATACCATTTCGATTTTGCGCGGTTTAAAGGAAAGATATGAAGTGCATCACGGAGTACGAATAACAGATTCAGCCATCGTTGCGGCAGCACAATTATCATCCCGATATATCACTGATCGCTTTCTCCCCGATAAAGCAATTGATTTGGTGGATGAAGCCGCAAGCAAATTGAGAATCGAAATTGATTCAATGCCCGAAGAATTGGATAATCTTGAAAGAAAAATTCGACAGCTTGAAATTGAAAAACAAGCTTTGTTGAGAGAACTCGAATCACAGAAATAACAGAAGTGATGTCATGGATTCAAACGCTGTTTGGTCCAGGCATCGCCATGTTTTTCATATATGATGCGATCATGCAGACGGCCTACCCTTCCCTGCCAGAATTCAATGCTTGTAGGTGAGACTGCATAACCACCCCAGTGATCAGGCATGGGTATCACATCGCTTTCTTGAAAGCGTTGTTCCACTTCTTTGAAACGCTGTTCAAGTTCTTCTCGAGAGGAAATAGGCTTGCTTTGCTCGGAGGCCCAAGCACCCAATTGGCTTTCTCTTGGCCTTGAAGCAAAATATGATTCACTTTCTGCCTTAGGTATTCTTGTTGCAATGCCTTCTATGCGGATTTGTCTTTCCGCTTCAAGCCATAAAAACAACAGAGACACATGAGGATGCTGCTGTATCTCTCTGGACTTTTTGCTTTCATAATTGGTGAAGAACACAAAAGAACCTTGTTCCAAACCCTTCAACAATACAGTCCTGGATGAAGGTCTGCCTTCAGGAGAAACCGTGGAGAGTATCATTGCATTGGGTTCCGGAATATTCATTGAACCGACTTCAGAAAACCACTGTGCAAACAATTGCATCGGATCTTCCGGTATTGCATCTTCTATCAAATCTCCACGCTTATATTCTTTGCGAAGAGACGAAATATCATCGAGTGGAATCATGGTCATTGCAATGCTTTTTGGATAGTTGATACATTATGTTCAAACATGCCGATATATGTTCCTGCTTTTGTGTTTGGTGAATCCAATGCATCTGCATAAAGATTACCACCTATGTTCACAGCACCACCACGGGAATGGACATTATGCAAAAGGGCTTCCATAGATCGTGGAGCTATTGACATTTCAACAAATATAGACTTAACATTGTTTTGGATGATAAGATCACCGATACGCATCAGATCATTCATTCCAAAATCACTCAGTGTGGACATCCCTTGCAGGCCGATGACCTGAATATCATAGGCACGACCGAAATAACCAAATGCATCATGCGCCGTAATGAGTATGCGACGTTTTTTGGGAATAATGGCAATTGTCGAATCCACATGTCGATCCAGAGCATGCAATTTCTGCACATAATTTGAGATGCGAGCATTGCTATGCTCTATCAATGCTGGATAATGTCGTTTGATCTGTTTCAATACTCCTTGCAATGATGTGGTCCACAATGCAACATCGAACCATAGATGAGGGTCATGCGCACCATCAATCTTACGTAATTGATGCATTGGCAATTGATCGGACATTGCGATCACAATCTTTTTAGAAGAGAGTTTTTTTAAGACTTCTCCCATTTTACCTTCCAGATGAAGTCCATTGTGAACAATGATATCCGCATTCAACAATAAGCTCACATCACCGGCGGTTGCTTTATACAAATGTGGGTCCACTCCCGGTTTCATGAGCACTTGAACAATGGCCTGAGTATCAAGACAAGATGCCAGTACATCACCGATCATGCCGGTTGTGGCAACAATGCGAATCTTGTCATCCGGCTTTTTGTCCGAGCAATTCATAAGAAGCATTGCAAAAAGCAATGCCAGTAGGCTCATGAAACTATGTCGGATATGTCTATTCATGTAGGATTCTATATGAGAACTTTGGTCAAAAATATCATTATTTACTGTTGAAACGCCCTTGTGTCCTGAAAAGTCCCGAAGCAGACAAAGGAGTTTTGTAAATTTGCAGACACAATCAATTGACTCATCCTGAGATACATGACAAGCAAAAGACCCATAATGCCCATCCTTTTATCCATAGTTTTGGCTTTGGGGCTTTGGGGTTATGTGAGCATGACTTCTCTTACAACGGTTTATGTGACATATCCGCTTGTGGTGGATTTGCCCGAAGAACGATCACTTGAAATAGAGCCTCCAAACTCGATTTCCGTGAAACTCCGCACTTCGGGATGGCAATTGCTCTATTTGCAATATTTCAGCTCAGGTAAAGAATGCAGGATCGATCTTGCAAAAACAAACATATCTTCCGATGGCATTGTAGAGCTTACAAAAACCGAATTGCTTCAAGGCATCAATCCAACGGTCAGTTTGGAGAAAGTCGTTGAGGTATTGCCTGAATCAATAACATTGAAAACAGGCATGTTGTTCAGGCAAACTCTACCGGTTCGTTCTCGAGTGAGCATTAGTCCCGGAAAAGGATATATGCTTGTAGGAAAACTACATATAGAACCCGATAGCATCGTTGTAAGAGGAAATGGATCAATCATTCCAACATTACGTTCTTGGGCCACACAGAAAATTTCATTTGGTGATTTGACCGGACCTTTTTCTTTCACTGTTCCACTTCAAGACACTTTGCAGAACCTCGTGACCAGCGCAATCAAGGAAGTAACGATATCAGGCGATATTCAGCAAATCACGGAAGTGACTTTTAGCGATATTCCTATCAATATCGTTGGCGGACCGGAACAATCCGATCATAGCATAGAGCCCAATAGGATTTCAGCAATTGTTCGGGGTGGAGTAAAAAGAATCGCATCACTAAGTGCAGATGAAATCAAAGCAATCGTGTATTACCCTCAATTGGTTCAAGATTCAACAGGTTTTGTAACCCCGACTTTTGTGGTACCTGCAGGAATAACCGTGCTTGGAACAAATCCAACGCTCTTGAAGCATCGTTTAATCATTTATCCCAATCGCTGATATGTTGTACCCCGAACATCTTTTGGATGAAATCAGACAACGTACGGACATCGTTGAAATCGTCAGCGAAACTGTTCAGTTGAGGCGTTCGGGTAAAGGATTTTTGGGATTATGTCCATTTCATCCCGACAAAAAACCTTCAATGAATGTCAATCCTGATCTCGGGATATTCAAATGCTTTTCATGCGGTAAAGGAGGGAATGTTTTTCATTTCGTGATGTCGAAACATGGCCTGACCTTTCCCGAAGCAATTCGCATGCTTGCCGAAAGAGCAGGTGTTCCTTTACCGGAAGATGAAATCAAAGATCCCGAAGCTCAATTGAAATTTTCTCGAAAAGAAGCTGCGTACAAAGTGATGGAAAGTGCCGAAGCATATTTCCGTGCTCAATTAAAACAATCAAGCGGACAATTAACATATTCTTATTTCATCCGTCGCGGATTTGATGATGATATTCAGCAATTATTCGGTCTCGGATATTCACCTGATTCATGGACTCAAACATTGCAATATCTTTCAGAGCAGGGGTTTTCTGAACAAGCTATGGAAGATGCAGGATTAATTCTTCGCAGAGACAAAGACAATAGTGCCTATGATCGCTTCCGTGGACGTGCAATGTTCCCGATTCATGATCATCTTGGGAAAGCGATAGGATTTGGCGCAAGAAGAATGCAGGAAGATGATAATCAACCAAAATATATTAACTCTCCTCAATCACTCATCTATGACAAGAGCCGTGTTCTTTATGGATTGGCACAGGCCAAATCCACAATTCGAACATTGGGGCATGCATTACTCACCGAAGGATATGCCGACACGATTTCACTTGTTCAAGCGGGTTTTGGAAATGCTGTGGCGAGTAGTGGGACTGCTTTGACCGTGGAGCAATTACAATTGCTTTCGCGGTACACAAAAAAACTCTTCCTTGTCTATGATGGTGATTCTGCAGGTGAACAAGCTTCATTGCGAGGTTTGGATCTTGCAATTGAACAAGGATTCGATGTGCGTTTGATTGCACTTCCTGATGGCGAAGACCCCGACAGTTTTGTACGTAATAGAGGTCCGGAAGCATTTCGTAGGGCAATTGAGCAGGCATGGACAATTATTCAATTCAAAATTGAATCATTCAGAAAACAAGGTTTACTGGATAGTCCTGCAGAAAAGTCTCAGTCCATTCGATCTCTGATTGATACAGTGGCGAAAATTCCGGATGTTCTGCAACATGACTTTTACATGCAACAAATTGCAGACACTTTGCATCTGAGTTATGGACAACTTTCACATATCTATGATGAATTAGGAAAAGTTCGTCATTCAAACTCAAGGCAAGGTCAAAACAACAATACGATTCAAAAAAAACAAGTCGAAGATATGTCAAAGGTATCTTCTGAAGAACCTCTTGATTTTCTTACGACATATGCTTTGCCGGAAGAGAAGGAAATTTTACGATTGGCACTTACGCATGAGCCATCATTAAAAACATTATGTGTGAAACTGAATATCACACGACAGGCCTTCCTTTCGGACACCGCAGCCAAATTATATGAAGAAGTTGTGCTTGCTTTTGTCAATCATGGTGGCAGGCCACCACATATGGTATTATCCGAACGCGGCGATCTTGAAGATGATGTACGTGATCTTCTTATGGAAATCTTGTTCGATCAACATACATTGAGCAATAAATGGAAAGATTTCAATGTGAAGATCCCTCAAAATGTTGAAGAGCGTCTATTGGTGGAATCACTGGCCAGATTACGCATGAAACATCTTGATAAAGAAATAGAAGCATTGCGAAAACGATTACAAATGGAATTACCGCAAGAAGAAGAACTTGAATTATTGTCAAAAATCACTGTATTGGTAAAAGAACGTCATGATATTCCTCTCAAATTTCATACATCGTCAATTTGAACATATAATGAATAACATAATCAGACTTTGTTTATTCATTATGCTGCATGTTTTCACCACATTTGCCGAAGGGCCATCTTTCAGCGTGCCTGAATTGTCTCTTTCAAGAGCAAAATCACACATGAACAAGCTTGCATCCGATGAGATGAAAGGACGAAATACGCCAAGTCCTGAATTGGAGCAATCAGCAGAATATCTAGCCAATGAATTCAAGGAAATCGGACTGCTTCCTGTAAATGGGTCATATTTTCACACATATACACTTGAACGTTTGCATTTGGATAAGCCGACCTCTCTTCTTGTAAAAAAGGGATTTATGGTTGCGGAAATGCAATTGAAAGATGATTTCGTACCTTTTGAGTATTCCGGTTCAGCAAATGTGGAATATGCTCAAGTGGCTTTTGCAGGATTCGGTATCACTGCTCCTGAATATAAGTATGATGACTATAAAGATTTGGATGTGAAAGGGAAAGTAGTGGTGATTTTACGAGGCGAACCGCAAATGGACAATGAAAACAGTCCATTCGAAGGAAAACGTTTCACAAAATATTCTCGATTGCAATCAAAAATGAAAACTGCATACTCACAAGGTGCAGTTGGTATCATTGTTTTGCAAAGTCCGCTTAATACATTAAAACTACGTCCTTCTGGATTTCCTTGGCCTTCATTATACCCGAATGTACCGGCTGATGCACTTCCTTTATCAAGGAAAAATGCAGATACACCCAATATACCCGTCGTGAGTGCCGGCGAACATTTTGTGGAATTAGCTTTTGGTTCTGTGGACACACTTAAATCACTTCATAAACATATTGATTCTCTGTTCAAGCCCCAGTCAAGATTACTTGGCGAAATTGAAGTGTTGAATTTCCAAACCACCTTGAGAACAGAAAAGGTAGAAGTGCGCAATGTGATGGGAATGATAAAAGGTTCTGAATTACCCAATGAATATGTGGTGATAGGGGCGCATTATGATCATGTGGGATATTCCAAACCAAATGATCCATCCAAAGATTCGATTTACAATGGTGCTGATGACAATGCGAGTGGAACCACGGGATTGCTCATATCTGCCGAGGCATTGGCAAATGCTCCCATTAAGCCAAAGAGATCAATGATGTTCGTTGCATTTTCCGGTGAAGAAAAGGGGCTGCTTGGATCCAAAGCATTTGCCGATACACCGCCATTGCCGATTTCTCAATGTGCTGCAATGTTCAATATGGACATGATTGGAAGAAGCATCAATGACACTTTGTATATCGGTGGAAACACTCGCTGCAAAGAATTGGCCAATTTGAATGCTGAGATGAATAGAACATTATTTGAGTCTGATTCAATGCATCTTACCTATACAATCGAACAGTATTTCTTTAGAAGCGATCAGGCAAGTTTTGCCATGAAGAGAATTCCGGTATTGTTTTTCTATACCGGCGAACATGAGGATTATCATAAAGTAAGCGATGAAATCAGCAAGCTGGACATGGATAGATTAGTGAAAATTTCCACGCTATGTTCACATACTGCTTGGGCAACGGCAGATTTACCCATGCGACTTCCCTTTACTCCGCTTCCGGGCGATGATTTGTCTGATTGACAAGGATTCCCTTTTGTTCAAGTGCAATCACTGCTTCTTCTGCAAGATAAAAAGAACCGGTGATCAATAATCTATTTCCCGATTGAAGTGCATGGTCAATCGCGTCTGCAACCGAATCATGGTGGACGGCATTTATCGATTGCTTCATACATGCCTCATGCAATGAAGAAGCATCCAAGGCGCGATCGATCACTGGTGAGCAGCAATGCATTGTCTGCGTTATTGGCGCTAGAATATCCAACATTTCCTGAATCGGCTTATCTTTCATCACTCCAAACACAATATCCCATTTCTGTTTTGAGTAACCACAAGCATCAAGTGTTTCTCGTAAACGCCTGAGACATGCAGAATTATGGCCTACATCTAGAACAATCGGAGGATTGAGTCTTACACACTGAATTCTCCCTTGAATGCCTGTCATGGTCGTGCAAGAAATAATCCCCGCACGTATTGCAGCCTCATCAATATCGAATGTTGATTTCAACACTTGCAATGTAAGCAAAGTGATCAAGATATTTCTTGCCTGATGCACTCCAACTCTGTCTGAATGCAAATCAGTCATATACATTCCCCGAATCACACAATCCAAGTTCATTGAACAATCTGCATTCATGCGAATATTCATGAATGAACACTCATCATTCACTGTGTATACATCACCTGTTTGTTTTGCATGTGCGATTGATTTGAACAATGCAATCAATGACTCACGCTCTTCTCCGATGATAATCGGACTTCCCTTCTTGAATATACCGGCCTTCTCTCCGGCTATGGTCTCCAAATCATTACCAAGAAATTCCATGTGATCATAATCAATTGATGTGATTACGGTTGCAAGTGGGTGCTTTATCACATTGGTGGCATCCAATCTACCACCCATGCCCGTTTCCATGATGGCAATATCCACGCCTTGTTCAGCAAAATACGTGAATGCCATCGCTGTGGTAACTTCAAAAAATGTGGTATGCTCCCTATTGATTTCCTCCATCATTCTTCCTGCAAGTGAAGCAATGTCTGCATCTGAAATCATTTCGCCATTGATTCTTATGCGTTCATTGAACAATCGTATATGAGGTGAGGTGTAGAGTCCTACACGAAAACCAGCCGATTGAAAAATCGCAGCTAGAAGCGAGCACACGGATCCTTTGCCATTCGTTCCTGCAACATGGATGCATGGAAGCGAATCCTGTGGATTCCCCAAAGAGTCCAATAAAGATGCAATTCGCTCCAAACCCGGTTTTATACCAAATCTGTGCAATGAAAACAGAAAATCAAGTAATTCCTTCATGGACTGTTGATGTGATGAATCATTCATCATGAAAACCATCCTCTAATCGGGTGCGTCAAGTACGTATATTTGCTAATAAAAAATACGGGGCTAAAAACAAACACTTACAAAACTACTAAATACTACTTACAAACCGCTTAAATACTCACTTCTTTACCTTCCTACCTTACTGCTTGTTTTCGCTTGATATATGTATTTTCATGGTTATTTTGTATCTCTCTTGTACCTTGCCTATATTTGAGCAAAAAAAGTACGGAATGCTGCAATGGTCAAAGTTACTCTAAGAAAGAAGAAAATCTCAAAGGGAATGATTTCCCTATACCTAGACTTTTACCCTGCAATACCGGATCCTAAAGGCACCGGTAAGCTTACAAGGAGAGAGTTCCTAAACATACACTTACATGAAAAGCCTGCAGACGTTTTTGAGAAAGAAGCTAACAAGAATAGAGAAGATCTAGCAAAGCAAATTAGGATCAACCGTGAAAATGAGGTAAACAAGCTAGAGGTATACTCAGACTTTGAACGTGAACGGCTTGAGATCAAAAGGCTAGGAGATAGAGACTTTATTGATTTCTTCAGCAAGCACCTCAAAGATCCTTCTTACAAGTGTACGCTTTCAAAGTTACAAAGTTTTGCGCCTAAAGGGTTGAAGTTTGCTGACCTGACTGAAAAGCTCTGCAATGATTTCAGAGCGTACCTGCTTGATCCGAAAACTAGCCTAGCTAGAAATAGTGCGAAGATCTATTTTGACCGCTTCAAAACAATTTTGAAAACAGCATATAAAGAGGGCTATTTGCATTTTGACTTGAATGCAAAGATACAGAGCTTCGGTTTTGAAGAGACTGAAAGGCAATACCTCACACTTGAGGAGCTTGATATACTTGTACAAACACCCTGCAGCAATGATACATTTAAGCGTATAGCTTTATTCTCAGCATTGACCGGTATGAGATGGTCTGATATTAAGAAGCTGCAATGGAAAGAAGTCCACAATACAAGCGAAGGCTACTCTATACACTATAGGCAAAAAAAGACTAAAGGGGTTGAAGTCTTACCCATTACTGATCAAGCTTATTCTTTACTAGGCAGCATGGAAAATGCAAATGGGAATGTATTTGATCCAATACCTAAGACTACGGCTGTAGATATACTCAAGCGTTGGATCAATGCTGCAGGCTTGACTAAACAAATAACTTTTCACTCTTTTCGCCATACCTTTGCAACCCTTCAAGTTAGTGAGGGTACTGATATTTACAGGGTGCAAAAACTCTTAGGGCACCGTGAAATTTCCACTACTCAAATCTATGCTAAGATAGTAGACAAGTCAAAGAGAGAAGCTGTAAATAAGATCAAGCTGAAACTTTGAAATTTAATCTTTGATGCAACGAACAGAGAAGCATCAAAATGACCTCATTGGTCTTACCCAATTTGTCCTAAATTTATGTGTCGGATTACCGCTTCCAATCGGACTGCCATTTCCATTGAAATCAACTATCCAAGCCTGTGCACCTGATGACTGAGTACTTGACCAATACAATTGATCATAATATCCATTATTAATTACACCAATAGAATCTTTGTTTTCATAAATCTTTACTAACTCTCCAATACTTGGTAAATACCAATCACTATAACCATGCAGTATCAGATCATTACACACTCTTGCCGCTATGCCTTGTTCTCCACATCTTTGCACAATTGCAGATGTATTTTTCTTACCTTCGCCAATTCCCCAGCCGGTAGCACCAGATATTGGTATACTGTAATTCGAGTTTGCTCCATAACATCCCCATGTCGCAGAAATAACCACAGTATCCGCGACAGTAATTAAACCATGTACTTCGCCATCAACATATCCGGAATCACCCGGCTGAAAGATGTATGCTATCTTACCACCTTGATAATCACTTCCAATTTTTAGGTTTTGTGGAGTAGTAGTTGTTGGAGAATCGTTGCAACTTTCTATAAAAAGTAAAGTAATCAGTAACAAGAAATAGGATTGTTTCTGCATTGCTTAAGTTCTCCTTTGATTATAATAGTGTACAATAAATATAGCTGTGGAAAGAATAAAACTGAAGTTTTGAAGATTAGTCTTTAATACAACGGACAGAAAAACCATTAGTCTTATCGTCGTAGTAGTACCTGTTTACATCGCCATAGTTGTAATCCAGGTAGCGGTCCCAGGCATTGCTTGTATCGTACTCCGTAGAACTCCACCAGTCACCGTAGTTGCCAATGGCGTCGAATGATCCATTGGTGTAACGGTAACCGCCCGGAAGACCTGAAAAACCGCTACTATTCGTGCCATTCCCGCCCTTAGTCCACCCAGTTTTTGACTTCATCTTCGCTCCTGCAACAGAATTTCCACCTAAAAAGTCGGTAAGTTTTGTCCATTCAGCATCGGAAGGAATATGATACCCAATAGGCGCGAGACCTCTTGAATCATTTACTGCATACCAATTATACAACTTACCGTACTTCGCACCATTCGCTGGGTCATTTTCATAATAACACCATGCAGGCTGTTTGTTTTCCCCTGCTTTTTTCCATTCTTCATTTGTCTTCGCTTGAGGAATAGGGTCTCCGTTTCTAAAGGTTGAAACATCCAAATTCTTGGACATCCAAACTTGGTTGCCAATCTTCACTTCAGATTGAGAAAGTGCCGGAAAGGAAAATACTACAGCAAGCAATAATATGAATAGGTATTTCATAAAGAACCATTCTTGATCTATTACAAATTTAAAAGTATTCTGCTGTAGTAAGAGTTGAGGTTGCATTTCTTGTATTTAGTCTTTTATACAGCGAACTGAATAACTGTCTTGGTTATTGGCGTATGTAGAATTAAGACCTAAATCATTATTACTAAGTCCGTATCTAAATGCTGTAGTAGAATACGCCTTAGTAGAAGTCCACCAAAATCCTATGAAACCGATATTATCGAATGCTCCGTTTTGGTGACAATAACCGCCGGGCAGACCATTAAATCCACTACTGTTGTCCCCATTGCCTTCATTTTTCCAACCTGTTGTGCTTTTTAACTTCTTACCTGCTTTATTCCAACCTCCTAAAAATGTTGCAAGTGAATCCCATTCAAGACTTGATGCAACATGATAACCCTTAGGAGCCAAACCACGTGAATCGCTTACAGCAAACCAGTTGTATAACTTGCCGTACATTTTTCCATTACTTTCATCAAATGCATAGTAACACCATACGGGTCTTTGGTTTTCTTTAGCTAAAACCCAATCTGCTTCTGACTTTGCTTGAGGTATGGAATCCCCATTCCTAAACCGATGCACATCCAAATTCTTCGACATCCATATTTGAGTGCCTATTTTTACAATTTCAAATGTATCTTTTGTAATTGTATCATTTTGAGAATTATCATCAGGACAAGTACACTGGGAATTATCATTACAGGATGTGATTAAAAACATACAAATGATCACAAACAGAGAAATATATTTCATAAACCACCCTTTTAAATTATTAGATAAAGAATGACATATATAGCTACAGAGCGTATAGTATTGAAAATTTGAAAGTTAGTCCTTTATGCAGCGGAC
>SXZI01000136.1 GCA_005788035.1 Bacteroidota bacterium | reverse complement strand
GTCAGAGGTAGTTGTCAATGCCCCAAGATTCACCCATTCACCGCAATAGGAGTGTCCGATAAAACCTTGATGTTGTTTATTTGAATATCCGTGAAAAACACTTTGCTCAACCTCTCCGCCGATTTTGCAATGAGGTCCAATAACGGTGCCTCCATACAACTGCGCTCCGGCTTTGATAATACTTCCTTTACCAATATGACATGGGCCTTGAACAAAAACATGAGCCATAATGACGACATCCGATTCGATTATAATTGGTCCTTTGCTAGCGTCCAAGACAATTCCTGGAGCGAGTTCACAATTCTTCCCTAATGTAATGCGGTCCAAATTCAATGCGAATACATGGGCCGGTACGGATTCTTTATATTTCTTTGAAAAGAAACCGAATGACTCCCCAATTGCTTTCGGAGCCATCAGCATGGCATCCCATTGATGCTTCAAGTACTCAACGGCTATATCAGTTACCGGCAATGTTTCAAGTCCAAAAGCAGAAATGACGCCTTCAAAAGAAGGAGCAAATAAGTCAAGCTGAGAAAGTTCGGATTCATGCATCACATATATTCCGATGACTTGGCCATTGCTTCTTATGACGAATGATTGCGCTCCATCGATTGCCATACGGCGCAATATGGTAAGAACATGAGTTGTTGGCGCGATATCAGAACGCAAGAGCATCACAGGGCAAGATGGAGCCGATAAATCACCGGCATCTATTCCCTCTTGTTCTAAGAAAGATCGTTTTTGAAGATCCCTTCCTATGAATCGCAAAGAAAATTCAGGCAAAGCATCACGGAATACCTCAAATACTCTTTTTCCACCAAAACGCAATTCCCACGATGAATGCATCACCGAAAATGGATACAGAGAGTCTTCAATTCCTTCCGACTCCGCGAGAATCAATGTAAATAAAGCTTGTTGCATGTATAATCCATATTCACTTCACTATGACAAAAATCATTGTTACAGTGGCCAAAACCAAAGAATTTTCTAATTGAATGTCGAAATTATCATCATATCATGATGACTTCCAGAGAATGTTACGTGTTTAATTGGTAAATCTCATGAAAAGGAATTGAAGATTATTAAATTGCTTTGCAACTGTTATGTCATAAAGATTGTTTTATGTCGAAGAGAATATTTGATTCATCTCCATCACACATCAATACAACCTTATTGGAAAACCATGAATAATTCTATCGCGAAGCTCGCAATTGCAATTCTAACTTTCAGTGCTTGGAGTTTTTCTGTTAATGCAGCAGGACCCGACAAAGCAGCACTCATGAAACGCGGACAAGTTGTGTACAATGAATATTGCAAAACATGCCACCAAGCAAATGGTCAGGGATTGTCCACGGTATATCCCCCATTGGCAGGCTCGGATTATGTTAAGACCAAAGGCGTAAAAGTAATCACAGACAATGTTGTTAATGGATTGAAAGGTCCAATTACTGTGAATGGAAAAAAATTCAACAATGTGATGACAGCCCTTCCCACAAAGTATTCAAATGCAGATGCCGCAGCAGTGATCACTTATGTACTAAATAGTTGGGGAAATAATGGTGGAATCGTCTCCGAAGCGGAAGTTAAAAAAGTAAGAAAAGTTGGTAAATAACACATCCGATTGTAAACAAAAGAAAACCCCGACATATTATTGCCGGGGTTTTTTTTGGAAGATTGCTCCATATTCGGTCCCATCGAGACCGCGTATATGCCGGGTGGTGAATCCGGCATATCACTGCCATTTGTTGGGTGGCGAAAAGAGGGAGAGAGAGTGCTCTTCCGTATCGACTATGTGGTGTACTCGATACTATAAAGACAGCCTATATCGATGAAACCTTACATCAAGCAATAACTTCACAAACATGTCTATTGACGAAATCATGTATGATTTCTTGTAGGGTTATGATCAAGGAGGGCAAAAAAAAACTCCCAAAGGGAGTTTGATTTTTCTAAGTACTTGAAAGTTCACCATTTCATGAGATTTACTTCATCAACATAAACTGTTTGTCTTGATCGGAATAGGGCAAGTACAATAGCCAATCCTACAGCTGCCTCGGCTGCTGCAACTGCCATGACAAAAAACACAAACATTTGTCCTGCAGAATCTCCGAGATATGCAGAAAAAGCAACAAGTGTAAGATTCACTGCATTGAGCATCATTTCAATACACATGAAAATAATGATTGCATTTCTTCTTGTGATAACACCAGCTGCTCCAATCACAAAAATGATTGCAGATAATGCCAGATAAAATTCCAAAGGTATCAAGGTTATATTCATGGTATTCTCTAGATGCGAAATCATTGATTAATGTCAGTCTTCGATTTTTCTTTTGGCCAAAATGATTGAACCAAGAACTGCCGCCAAAAGCAATAATGAAATTGCTTCGAATGGAAAGATATAACCTGAGAACAAGACATTCCCAATCTCTGCTGGCGATCCAATTTTCTCGGCGGAAGGAGCAATCTCATTGAAACCTGTAGGCGTACTTAAGAATGCAAGAAGTACTTCCAATGCCAATGCGCTCGATAATGCAATCGCAAGTGCTGTTCGAGGATTGAAACGTTCCTTCAATGCATCTTCCTTGCCAAGATTTAGCAACATAATCACAAACACAACCAAGACCATGATCGCGCCGGCATAGACAAGAATTTGAACAGCTGCTATGAACTGGGCTTGCAATGTGAGATATAAACCCGCCAAGGCAAAGAAATGCATGATCAAGGAAACTGCTGCCGAAACAGGATTTCTTCTTGTGACAAGCAAGATTCCTGTGGCAACTGCAAGTAATCCCAACACGAAAAAAGCAATGATTTGAATATTCACGAAAATCTCAAATGAATGACTGAATCACCGACAAAAATAGTAAAATTTCCAGCGTAATGAGCCCCAAAAACAATGTTCACCCACTCTGAGAGAGCACTTGCCCCATATATTGCACAAGGGATACCATTTTTGCATAATTCATCCTTTTGGGGCCAATCAGCCCAATGGATCCATGCGCCCCTTTCATGGTGTAAGATCCCATAACCAAGCTGTATTCATGCAGTTTTTCCTCCCTCAATTCATTCCCTATGACAATCTTCACGGATTGCTGCTGCAAATCATCATGATGATCAAGCAAATGAATGATTACATCCTCATTTTCCACCAATTCGATCACTCCCTTCAATTGATTGGGTGAATCAAATTCAGGATACTCCAACAAATGCCGTGCTCCTGCAATGTGAACTTTTTCATCACTTGAAACATGAGGACTTAGCAATGTATCAACAGAATCAATGAATAGCCGAAGCAAAGAATGCTGGCCACTGGTTCCATCCATCATCATCTCCACGATGTGATCACGCAAAAATCTGATGGACTTGCCGCTGATTCTGCTATTGATGAAATGCGTTGTATGATCAAGAAGTGCAGAATCATACACGATGTCCGTTTCCAATGTTACAGTGCGCACGATATTGGAATCCAATTCCATCACGATCAACAAACGATTCGAAGACAATGGTACGAGATGCGCTTTCTTCACATTGATGTCAAGCATTTGTGGCAATTCCACAATTGCAAGACAATGGGATAAAGCGCCAAGTATTCTGGAAGCATCCTTCAATGCCTGATCTTGAGATAGTGCTTGCAATTGATCTTTCACAACATGCCTATCTTTCTCGGATAATTCTCTTACATCCATCAATGTATCAACATAGCATCTATATCCCTTGTCTGTGGGCACTCTCCCGGCTGATGTATGTGGATGACTAATGAAATTCAGATCTTCCAGATCAGCCATGACATTTCGAATCGTAGCAGGACTCAATGTGAATTCTTCGGATGTCTTGGAAAGAAATCGAGAACCCACTGGCGAGGCGGTAAGAATATATGACTGTACAATCGATCGAAGAACCGACTTCTCTCGTTCATTCAAATCTCTGTCATTGCTGTTTCTATGTATGTATTCTGTGTTCATGACTTCGAAAATACTGGTCCACGAAAATAATCAATCTTCTCTTTGTTTCTTTCTCTTGTCGGGACATCGTAGATTTGCCCATTGCAAATCACTTCAAGTCATACAATGGATTATCTGTCAAAAGTCGAACAGGCAAGAATTCGCCTACTTGGAAAAAAACGCGAACGCATGGAACAAGGCCGATTTATTGCAGAAGGCATAAAAGTATGCAAGGAATTGCTTGGATCCTCCATTACCATTCAATATGCCGTGATATCAGATGATGCGAATGATCAGGCTTTGCATCTTGCCGAAGAATTTGAGGAAGCCGGGATAGAAGTGTGCAAGGCCGGCACAAGTGCTTTTGAACGAATGTGTGATGCTCAAACACCTCAGGACATCTTTTGCATAGCTGAATTACCGAATACTGAACATAGCATGCCGGATTGTTTCTTGGCCCTCGAAGACATCAATGATCCGGGAAATCTTGGAACCATCCTGCGAACCGCTGATTGGTTCGGCCTGCATTCCATCATACTGGGCGGTACATGCGCGGACCCTTTCGGTCCGAAAGCACTTCGATCAGCAATGGGCTCTACATTCAGATTGAATATCCAAACAACCGAGGATCTTCCGGGTATTCTTCAATGCTGGAAAAAAAACTATGCAGATGGCGAAATTCTTGGCATGATCGTTCATGGAAATCATACACTGCAAGATTTGAATGAACTCCCAAAACATTGGGGAATGATTGTGGGAAGCGAGTCTCATGGATTGTCAAAACACATTACAGACCTTATCACTCTACCCATTCGTATTGATGGATTAGGAACAGCTGAATCCCTCAATGTTGGGATTGCCACCGGAATTTCTCTCTATCATTGCTGCACAATGCTCAAAAAGCAATGATTTATCACTACTTGCGTCAAATGGCTGCCCATACATAGGAAACATGACAGAAAAACAAACACATAGAACCACAAAAGTGATTGCACAAAATCGCAAGGCAAAGCATGATTTTGAGATCATCTCCACTTTGGAAGCTGGAATAGTTCTCACCGGCACTGAAGTGAAATCGCTTCGCGCAGGAAAATGCAATTTGCAGGATAGCTATGTGCTCTATCAATCCAAGCATGCGGTGGCACCAATGTTGATTGGTACGCATATCAGCCCCTATGATCATGGAAATCGGGAAAATCATCTTCCAACAAGAGATCGAGTACTGTTATTGCATGATCGCGAATCAACAAAACTCAAGCAAGCGATTCAAGAAAAAGGGATGACCGTTGTGCCTTTGTCCATGTATTTTTCCGGTCCTTATGTGAAAGTGGAAATTGCTGTTGTTCGGGGGAAAAAATTGCATGACAAAAGAGAAGATCTCAAGAAAAAAGACATCGAGCGCGATCTACGCCGAGGTGAATAAAAAAAGACCATTCTATGAAGAACGGTCTTTATGAATCAGCAATTCGTTATGAAGTTTTGTGTTTACCGACTCAAGAGATTTCCTTTCAATGTTTCGAGCGCGGTTCGAACTTTGATATCATGTCCAAGATAATTATCTATTGTCTGACATGAATGCAGAACAGTTGTATGATCTCTTCCTCCAAAATGAGCTCCGATGCTTTTCAGTGATGTTCCAATCAACATCTTAATCAGATACATCGTCATTTGTCGGGCGATGACAACTTCATGCTTTCTTGTTTTTGCGGAGAGTAATTCAACCGGAATCTGATAATAGGATGACACCTCCAAAGCGATGGTATCCATACTCAATTGACGTGCAATTGTGCCTGCTATACCCTGCACAACTTCCTTGGCTAAATCCAATCCCATGACTCTGCTGTCAAGAGAGATTTTTGCTATGAGCTTGATCAAAGCTCCTTCCAATTCCCTCACATTGCCATTGATGTTTTTTGCAATGTATTCAGCAACTTCTGGTTGCAAATCGAAACCTTCGTCCTGAGACTTCTTTTGAAGAATTGCCATGCGCATTTCAAAGTCAGGCATTTGGATGTCTGCAGAAAGTCCCCATTGGAATCTCGAAATCAATCGCGCATCAATATCAAGCAAATCTTTGGGAGGCTTGTCGCTTGTTAGAACAACTTGCTTTCCTTGAAGATGCAATGCATTGAATGTATGAAAGAAATGATCTTGCGTTTTTTCTTTTCCACCCAAGAATTGAATATCATCAACGATCAACACATCTACACTGCGATAAAAATTAGTGAATTCATTAAGCTTATTGTTCTGTATTGCATTCACATATTCAAAAGTGAAACGCTCACTGTTCGTATACAGAACCCTTGCACCGGATTTATGTGAAACAATATAGTTTCCAATCGCTTGGGCAAGATGCGTTTTTCCAAGACCTGTTCCACCATAGATGAATAGTGGATTAAAGTTGGTTTTACCGGGTCTTTCCGCTACTGCAAATGCAGCAGAAGCTGCAAGTTGATTGCTCTCACCACGCACGAAATTGTCGAAGACATATCGTTGATTCAGTGCAGAAAGAAATTCAAAGTCTGGTTCTGCCTGTTTGCTTTGCGCTGCAAATTGAAGAACTGACTGATTGCCAGTGGTCGGTGTATTTCGAAGCGCGGGGATGCGAATGGTTCTATCTTCAAGTGAAGTCTCGCCTTTGCTGACAACAACTTCATATCTCAATGATGCTTCTTCGCCCGCAACCTGGCTAAGTGTTTTGCGGAGGAGATCACGATAATGTTCTTCTATCCACTCAACAAAGAATTGACTGGGTACTTCAATGGTAAGGGTATTTTCTTCCCATGTGAGTGGCTTGATAAGTTCAAACCATGTCTTCCACATTTGAGAGGAAACATTATCTCGAATAAGCCTAGACATTCCCTCCCAATATTCAATTGCCTGCGGACTCCTGGGTCGGATTGGTTGCCCTGTTTCGCCGATCACCAGATTATTGGGATCAGTCGCTTGTTTTTTTACGATATCTGCTCGGGTTTGTTTGTCACCCGGAAATAAATCAATTGTGTCGCGTTTTCTAGCCAAGAGGATACTCCTTTTCCAAATAGCTGGCATGAACCGTTTGGGATACTCATACAAAAGCATGAAGACCTGCAAACGAATCATAGACCGTTGAGCTGAGAATGCACGAACTACTTGTCCGCGCTTGATACCACAACAATTTGATGTTGGGTTTAGTTGATGATATGAAGCCACAAATTGGGGAATGACCTTAATTCATCTGACCGGGATTGAACCGAGGGGAAATCGGTATTTTCAAAAACAGCGAATGGATAATCCTAAAGCGGGATGGAGTTTATCCGATTGCTATCTGTTTGTACTGCAAAACCGGGGTGCAAAAATGGAAAATTTTTCCACATAGAAACAAGTAGAAAATTTCATTTTCAAAAAAAATATTTCTTGCTTTTTACTGAACTGCAAAAATACCGTGCATTCATACGCAATGCATGGCATCAAATCCCCCTAAATATGCTTGAAATCGTGACCACGAATTGCGTATACTAGGTATTATCAGTGATTTAGGGCATTTTCCACAATTAAGTATGAAAATTGGACAACACTCTCCAATACCATTCAATTTCTAAAGGCCGTGCCGGACATTGCGTTGGTCGACAAGGGCTATTATCGTATTTTTGCATTGCCTTTATGCTAATGGCTATAGTCTTCGTTCAGGCCACATCTTTTTTATGTTTGTTTCATGCTAATCACCGGATATACATATGTCGAATAATCCAAATGGTGAACAGTTTGAAATGAGCTTCTTTGACCACCTGGAAGAATTGAGACGTCGCGTAGGGCTGGTGGCTTTGGGGGTGGTTCTTGGTTGCATTGTGGCTGGAGCATTTGTTGATCAACTCATGAATTGGGTTCTTTTGCAACCCGCAGCTTCAGTCAATCTCGAATTACAAAATCTTCGTCCATTCGGACAGGCCTTTCTTTTCTTTAAAGTTATCGTTATGGCGGGATTAATCATTTCCATGCCATTTACTCTCTATCAACTATGGAAGTTCATAGCTCCAGGCTTATATGAAAAAGAACGTCGCTGGGCAGGGAAAATAACGGTTTACACATCTTTTTGCTTTTTGTCAGGGGTGGCATTTGCATATTGGATCATGATTCCCGTGATGCTTTCTTTCACAGCGTCTTTTGGCTCCACTTTGATCAAGAACAGCATTGATGTGACGGAATATTTCAGCTTCATTACCACTACGCTCCTGAGTGCAGGACTGATCTTTGAACTCCCGATGATTGCTTATATCTTGTCCAAAATAGGCATCATCACTCCTGAAATGCTCAGAAAGTACAGAAGGCATGCAATTGTAGTCATTTTGGTATTGGCAGCCGCGCTTACACCAAGCACGGATCCAGTAAGCCAAATGGTGTTTGCAGCACCTCTTTGGGTTCTATATGAACTAAGTATCCTCGTTACGGTGTTTGCAAGGAAGAAGAAAGAACCAGAACCATCAATCCCATAATTTCATGTCCATAGCCAAAATCAGCAGCGTTGTCAATCATCATCTTGAGGCATTTCATCCTTATTTCAGGGAGCAAATGCGTACAGATGTACCATTGCTCAATCTGGTGATACGATATATTCTTCGACAAAGAGGTAAAAGAGTTCGTCCAACGCTTGTATTCTTGAGTGCCGAATTGTGTGGCGGGACTACCGATAGGACATACGTCGGAGCTTCAATGGTTGAACTTTTGCATACAGCGACGCTAGTGCATGATGATGTTGTGGATGATGCCGCGGAAAGACGAGGTATGCCTTCAATCAATGCACTTTGGAAAAACAAAGCATCTGTTCTGGTGGGCGATTATTTACTCTCTCGCGGATTACACATTGCCGTGGATCATGATGAATTTGCTTTTTTGAAAGCCACTAGCAAGGCCGTGCAAAGAATGAGCGAGGGCGAATTGTTGCAAATGCAAAAAAGTAGACAACTGAATATAGACGAAGAAACATATTTCAAAATCATTGCTGATAAAACAGCTTCATTGATAAGCACATGTTGTGAAATAGGAGCTCGGAGTGCAATCTGTGATGAACATAAAATTCAAAACATCACTCGTTATGGCGAATTGGTTGGCCTTGCTTTTCAGATCAGAGATGATTTGCTGGATTATGTAAGTAGAACAAACCTTATTGGCAAACCATATGCCAATGATTTAAAAGAGAAAAAAATCACACTTCCACTCATACATGCTTTGAGAAGCGTTCCTAAATCTATATCCACTTCTATTGTTGGGATGATCAAACGTGGCAATCTTCAATCTTCGGACATCAATCACATCATGTCATTCGTAAAAGAACACGGAGGCATTGAATACGCTCAAAATAAAGCACAGGTATTGATTGAAGAAGCTATTTCCCTACTTGATGTTTTTCCTGATTCAGAGTATAAATCTTCATTGAAAGATTTTGCAATATTCGTCATAGAACGTCAATCCTGATCAGTCGGGGAGGAAGATCAAATGTTCATCACATGTTGATTCCTGAATCTCAGACAATATTCTCCGTAATCCTTCAGACCCTATCTTCACTTCAATTGAAAAAGCGCTCAATATCCTCTCCTGTAAATGATTGTGAGGGTATACCCAATCATGAACTTCTTGCGCCTTCACAAAGAGTTGATCTTGCTTTTTCTTGATGCCTGATTTGATTTTTTTATTGAGTTGATCCAATTGCTTTTCAATGCCATGTTCCGTTGCAGATACAGCACCTTGCAATGATTGATCAATTGTATTTGCATGTTTTGCAATCGACTGTATCGCATCATGAATTTGCTTTGACAATGCTTCAAACAATTCATCACCTGATGCATCCTGGGCAAATCTCAAAGATAAATCCTGCTCAATCTCATTTATTGTCTTGAAAAAATCCAATGTGGTCAAACCAAACTTGGCAAGATATTTTCCAATCGAGCCGGATAAGATTGTGGCCGAATGCCGAGTGTAAAGCATAGGCATTGGTATTGAATAAGCAGGATATGCATAGCAAAGTTGGGACATGTAACGCGCTTCACCGGGTCCGACAATCATACCTATGGTGGGAAGTACAGCATCTTGAACGAGAGGCCTAAGCAATACACTCGGTGAGAACTGATTACAATGAGCATTGAAGAATTGTTGCAACTCATCCTTCCCAAATGATTGACTGCCTATCCGAAACATATCATCGGCAACACATTCAACTTTTATTCTATGTCCATTTGCATCATGATAAAATGCATTGATATCGCCTGCTTCTGATTGAAGTTGTCTACCTTCTTTGAGAATATCATTATTTGCACGGTCAACATATGTTTTGAGATTTCCCGGATTCATCAGCTCATCAATCATGACATCGGAAAATACACCGGACTTTCTAGCAATCGAGGATGAGAAAAACAAGACACCAAATTCACCGCAACGGTTTTGCATAAATGATAAGAATGCACTTGACCATGACTTACCGGGTTGATAAATTGATTGTAATTCTTTTGCAATTGAATGACCAAACTCTGTGTCTGGAATCAATGAAACAATTTCATTGATTATCCTGCTGATGTCTTTAGAAAAAACGCGTTCCGATATGGAAAGTTTGGACTGCAATTCTTGCTTATCTTCACATTCAATTGAATGAAGGGTGCCCTTAGCGTCAATGATGGTAGCAATGCCTGCCTCTATTCCATCATGATCATTGTCCTCGATCCAAAAGACAGGAACTACATGATGATCTTGTGTTGATTGAGACTTTGCAATCGCAATGCATGTCATTGCCTTATACAAAGAGTATAAAGGTCCTCCCAAAAAACCGGGTTGTTGACCCGTTACAATGACACTAGCTTTCCCAGATGACAGTGCTTTCAAATGTGATTTCTGAAGGGATGAATAATTGACATCGGACATCGTCTGTTGAATCACCTCAGCTGATTTAGGTCCGAGCAATTGCGCTCTTTGATCGCGCACAACAATATCGCGTTCAAGCGAAAGCACCTGGTTATTCTTTGAGAACTCAGACATACCCGGTATGTGTTCAAATGATAAAGTGTGTGCGATCATAAGTCAGGTTGATCCATCAATGAATCATATGCAGAGGATGAATGTTTTTGTAGACCGATCATGTTTTCAACATACTTAGCCAGAATGTCAAATTCTATGTTCACTTGAGCATTAACGGTCAATGCCCCAATAGTGGTCACCGCCAAAGTATGTGGAATGATTGCGAGCATGCACATGGCATTTCGAACGCGGGCAACAGTCAGACTTACACCATTTATACAAATTGAACCAACCGGCACGACATATTTTGCAAATTGATCGGGGAATGAAATCCACAGTTCCCATCCACCACCGGAAACGGTTGTTATTGAATGTACGCGACCTACGCAATCAACATGACCTTGAACAATATGCCCACCCAATCTATCGGTCACTTGCAATGCTCTTTCGAGATTGACCGAATCACCAACCTTGAATGAACCTAATGTAGTTTTCAGCAATGTTTCCTTCACTGTATCAACCCGAAATTCATTCCCTTTTACAGCGATGACTGTTTGGCAAGCGCCATTAACGGAAATAGAATCATCGATTGCAAGATCACTCATGACCTTTGAACCATGAATAGATAAAGTAAGGCCACTACCCTTTGTTTCTATTTTTGAAATTTTTCCGACTTCTTCAACCAGTCCGGTAAACATATGCATTGCCAATTAGGTATAATAAACTGCTGCAAAAGTACTGAATCCTTAGAATTGGGCTCTCATTCCAAGATAGATCATGCGATTATCGAGCATACCCCATACCAGTGAACCTTCGAAGAGATTACTATTTGGGCGATCCGGAGAAATCACAACATGGCTTTGCAATGTATTCATGATATTCTCAGCTCCGAGATACATATCAAATGCCGGTGTTCTCCATGAAAGTTGTGCATTCATACGGGTGAAAGAGGGAAATTGTTCTGCCATACGAAAACCTTCCGGATTTTCCATCGTTGAAGGCAATCGCCCTTCCCCATTCCACATCACAGTGACATCGCATTGAAATTTATCATTGAACAATGCTTGAGACATCGTTAACAATGCCCTATGAGGACTTACCAAGATTCTTCTTTGCAATGTATTGTTACTTGTTTGCCACATATCATTGAAACGCCAAGCAATATTCATTTTGAATCCTTCCCAAGGCATCAACTGTGCTTGTAGCATGCATGATGTGGCATATGCCAATGAATCATTTGCGATACGAAGTATTCTTGCCGATGCATCAAAATCAGTATTTACTTGATTAAGAAAACGCGTATGATACAGCTCGGAGTCAAATGTCATGGGAATACCGAACAGCATGGTTGTATATGTAATTGAACCACCATAATTCCAAGCTTTTTCAGGATTCAGAATTGAATCAATCTGAACTCTTCGATTATTGACATAAGCAGACATGTTATCTGTGAAAATGTTTGCAACTCTCATTCCGCTACCGGCCGAAATGCGAATATTGAACGACTCAATCGGCGTATATTTGAGATGCATTCTTGGAGTGACAATGGTACCAAATAGATTGTGAACATCAATGCGTATCCCGGTCACGAAAGTAAGTGATTCATCAGGGGTAAATGTTTCTTCTGCGAAGATTCCCGGCACGGATTCTTTGCGATATTTATCCATTCCAAACATCGTTTCATCAAATGAATCAAACATATAAGAGAGACCATACCATAATTTGTGATTGCTTGATAGCTCTTTCACAGCAATTGCTTTCATGAAGCCGCTTCTCTGTTCACCTTCATACTCTCTTATACCAAATGATGATTTCATTGAATGTATGGATCCTGCCAATTGAATAGCAAATGATTCCGCTAATGGATTATCCAATTCCAGAAAACCAATTTTTCCCATAACTTCGCTTCTCTCAAGGTGTGTCTTACTTTCGAAAATTCCTTGAGAGCCAAACAAATTTTTGAAGGGAGAAGTCATGCCGCCACTGTTATCATCATTCACATAACGAGCAAGGATTTGATACTCAATGTCATCGGCCATGTATTCCGCTCTGAACGTTCCATTCAGCTTATTGAATAATGGCATGTCTATATAGCCATCATTATTGCCATCCATTTCATGATTGAATGCACTCCCGTGCAACATCACCATTGCATGCAAACCTCTGATGGGTTCGATTGCAGAAGCGATATTCAATTCATAGCGTTCCATTTGATTGACATATGCATTGATAAACAAACGTGGTGACATGATTGGTTTGAGCATTTCGATATTGATAAGGCCCGCGACTCCTTCATATCCATTCATCACAGATGCAGCACCCTTTGAAATGCTAATTGATTCCAAGAATGCTCCCGGAATTAAATCCATTCCATATGGTAAAGCCAAACCCTTCATACCCGGAACAGCTTCAAGCAATTGTTGGGTATACATGCCCTTCAAACCGAGCAATTGAATGACTTTTGCACCGGTAGCAGCATCGGCATACGAAACTTCAACCGAAGGACTTCTTTCAAATGATTCAGCCAAAGAGCAACAGGCTGATTCCCTGAGCTGTCTTGATGATATTTTTTCAGTTTTGATTTCCGCTTTTGTGATGGACTGCAAACCTGTTTCCTCAACTATCACAGTATTTGAACGAGCATCAGGTGTCAGCAAAATGCGAAGTAGTTCATTGGACTGAGGTGAAATATCAATTGTATCTTTCGCATATCCTACGGATGATATAATCAACTGAAGTTGATTGGCATTTGGTTTTTTTATGACGAAACGACCCTGTTGATCGGCTCTAACGCCGATATTTAAGTTTTTTACTACTACAGTTGCTCCCGATAATGCTGTTGAGTCAAGTGCACTCAATACAATTCCACGAATCGTATCGTTTTGCGAATAAGCCATTACACTTGAAATACAACACAACAATGAGAGCATCATAAATGTGATGCATCTGAACATATTTGTCTCAAATTGATGAATGAATACTGTGAATTATCTGAAATAACAACAGCATTCTAAATTCGATATATGCAAAGATCCGCTCGGTCGTGAAATCGCG
>SXZI01000135.1 GCA_005788035.1 Bacteroidota bacterium | reverse complement strand
GAGTTATTCAGCGTTCTACCTCTCATATATGCCAAAGGAACAATTTCAATAATGCGTTTTTCGCTCATGCTTTTAAACTTTTCTGCTGAAACCATATCCGTGATTGCATCGAGTAAAGGACGTAGATAGGGGTCAACTTTTTCAGACAAATCACCGGGCAAGAAGCCCAATGATTCACCTGCTTCAACAGCAGGACGCGACAAAACAATGCGGGTTACTTCATTGTTTTTTAGCGCTGCAAGGGCAAGAGCAACGGCGAGATAAGTCTTTCCTGTTCCAGCTGGTCCAATCGCGAAAACCAAATCATTATCAAGCACTTTGGACACCATTTCTGCCTGATGTTGATTTCTCGGCTTTATGGATTCACGCTTTCCTGCAAGAACTACTGTATTAAGGGAAATGGTCGAAGCATTGCCCTGTACTTGCGGCATCGTTGAATCTGCAAATTGCAGGACTGCATTTACATCCTCTGAGGTAAGCATCCCTTTTCTACGAAGAATATATTGCAATTCATTAAGAGTTTTTTCGATGATCTTTACTTCTGAAGGTTCACCACGAATGATGACCGTATCACCCCTGACCGTGATGCTTGATTGAAATCTTGATTCAAGCATCGTAAGGTACAAATCATTGTATCCCAATAATGCCGAAATATCTGTCTCATTGATTTTTACTTTTTTTTCTATGCTGTCCATGCATTATCTAGTGTGTATGGGGAAAAAAAATACCCCTCGCGATATGTCGCAAGGGGTATAATCATTCATTGAATGAATACATCAATATTGGCTTTGCGGCCTTGGGAACGCATTATTTGAGCGTTCCTGAGTTTTGTGGCGCAGCCGTTTCCGCAGCTTTTTGAGCAGCCACACGTTGTGCTGCTACACGCTTCTTTTTCCAATAAGCACGTTCGGCCTTCATCTCATCCGAAGTTTTTGGCGCGGATGCAGGAAGTGTCAATTTTTGACCTGGGAAAATCACGTCAGGATTGCGAATGATTTCTGTATTAGCCTGCCATACTTTTGGCCATAGTAATGCATCATTATAAATTTCAGCTTTTCCGGCAATATTCCATAAACAGTCGCGATCATCAGCCCATGTACCAACAATGTAATCTTTGGTTGGTTTAGATCTGTATAGAGAGCGAATATCACGAGCCAACTCAGTGATGCGATTGAAATATGGTGGATATAATGCGATTCTCTCGGAGCGCAAATTATTCAGTTCAGTTTCCAGAAATCTTAATTCTTCTTGTCGTTCAATCAATTGCGCTTCATTGAGTCCTTTGATAGCACGAACTTTTCCTTCCAATACTCCAAGACGTTGTGCAAACTCTTCAAGTTGCTTTTGCGTTGCATTGAGTAATGCTAGAATCTCATCATTATTTTTTTGAATACTAGCATTGGTGGCAGTAAGCGACTGATTTAACGTTGCAATTGATGAGACCAAACCTGCATGGCGGTCTTTAAGGTCTTTTACGCGCTGCTCCCATTCTTTGATACAAATATCACCTTGATCTCTAGTGAATGGTTTCGCTTTCATTTGTGCTTCTGAAGCATTACAGTCAGGAGGTGCCTCTTGTGAAATAGCAGTTTGACCAAATGCTAGCATGATGAGTAAATACATATAAATGACATGTTTCATATATCGGTCTCCAATAAGGAAATTCATTAAGTAGATTATTTCTTGCCTTTCTTCTTCTTTGCAGGCGGCGCCGGTGTTTCTATGACCGCTTCATTTGAAGGGGGCACATAGTCCGGCCAAGAATTAGGCCATGATTGTAATTTCTGCTTGATGAATTCAATGTTTTGTGAAGACTGTCTATCTTCGGCTTGTCTGGCAGCAACTTCTTTTTCAAGTGCAGATTTTTCTGCTTCCTTTTTCTTGATATCTTGTTCCAGTGAAGCTGCCTGCTCCTTTAATTGTCTGAGCTTAGTTAATTGCTCATCTGTGATTTTTGGTGTGCACCCGGTATTCGTCAACATGAATGCGACGGCAAATACGCCAATAATCAACGAAGTGATATTCCACGATGTACGCATATAGCTCCTTGCCATGAAGTGGAAAACAAAATTGTGTTATCTATTATTGCTAATTTACGGCTTGGATGGGCTTTTGTCAAAGAATTTTTCGGTAAACTACCCCCTATTTCCATGAATAAACGGCATCAAGAAATGATAAATCCCCTTAAACTTGGATTCATGCTTCAAATCAGCATTATTCTGGGTCTAATTTCATTCAATATTGCCTTTTCTGAGGAATTTGTCGCGTCCATTGATAAGTCGGGCAAAACAAGGATTATTTCAGCACTTCAGGGAAAGGGTATTAGCCTGCGCTTCCCTTTTGAGGGGATTCTAGTAGACAATTCAGGGAAAAATGAACAGGTACTGTCACAAAGATCAAAAGAGAGCATTGGTCGCTTACAAGACTTTCTCATTATTTCTTCCGAAGAAGAAACAGATATTCTTTCTTTGCATATCGATGGACTAACTATACATGGTCCGATGAGGACTTTTACCCTTGATGAACAAGCCCCAAATGACTCATTGTGGTCTAAACAATGGGCTATGCAAGACTTGAAGATTACCCAGGCATGGAACATTGCAAAAGGTGACAATGTGGTGGTCTCTGTCATAGACACCGGCTGCGACATTGAACATCCGGATCTCAAAAGGAATATCTTCATCCGGACCGCGGAAGACCTCAATAAAAATAATCGCTTCGATGCTTGGCCATCAACTGAGATTCGCGATGGTATTGCCGGTGATATCAATGGCATCGATGAAGATGGCAATGGTTGGACCGATGATGTGACGGGCTTTGATTTTGTCGATCAATCATTCACGAATATCGGAGATGATCGAATCCCTGATCCTATAGTCACCGATGAACAGGGTCATGGCACAAGCGTTGCAGGTATCATAGGTGCTCAGGCAAATAATACAATCGGTATTGCCGGCATTGCTCCAAATTGCAAACTCATGACTGTCCGCGCATTCGATGCAACGGGCAATGCCGAAGAAGATGATGTCGCTCTTGCAATCGTATATTCTGCCCTCGCCGGCGCGCGCGTGATTTGCATGAGCTTTGGTGATGCAGTCTATTCACCCATGACAAAAGCGGCGATTGATGTGGCACATTCACTGAATTGTGTCTTGATTGCTTCTGCAGGAAATGATGGAAAAACAGGCAAACGCTATCCCGCAGGCTATGAACATGTGATTGCTGTTGGAGCAACAAATCAATTCAATAATCGCGCGCCATTTTCTTCCTATGGCTCCAGAATCGGCATGGTCGCTCCCGGCACAGGGATCATGACGACGGCAAGACGCGGTGGCTATCGCACATTTCAAGGTACATCCGCTTCTGCTCCGATTGTTGCAGGCTCAGCGGCACTGCTACTCAGCGTGAATCCTGCTTTAAACAATGATGATATCACCGGCATGCTGCTTTCATCAGCAAAAGATTTAGGGGAGATTGGTTGGGATATTGAATATGGCGCAGGACTTGTCAATCCAGTAAATGCTCTTAACAAAAAGGGTCGCTTTGAAGCAGGAATTTCTTCTCCAAAACGCGATGCAATCATCAATGTGAAGAATCAGACTGAACTTGCAATCATTGGCTCCACGATGATTCCATTATTCACTTCTTGGTCTTTGGATTTTGGTATTGGCGAAGTACCCAATGAATGGTTTCCGATTAAAAGTTATATGCAAGACCGCATATTAAATGATACCCTTGGAGTTTTGAATATCAGCGATTCTCTCTTACACAAGAATCTTGTATTGCGTTTGACATTTTCACATGATGGTCAGAAAAAGATTGAATATCGCAATGAAATAATGCTCATTTCTCCGGATTCTTCTCTTCGATTGATTTCCTCTCGCATTGATTCCGTGTGGCGTGATGATCGCATGGTATCAATGATCAGCGCGGAATTTTCACATCCATGTAGAGCTTCTATTCGCATAGCTCATGAGGATGATACGCTGTTTCTCAATGATGATGATAAAGTGAGTTTCAAGCATCATTATCTTCTTCCCTATCTGAAAGGCGATGCATTTTCAGCTGAGATTCATGCGGGATTTTTACATACGAGCGATACACTTCTTGTCACGCTTCAAGGCAATGCGCCAAGCGGGACGGGTAATCCATTTTCAGCAGGAAGAAAGCCCTATGCCATGCCTATGACATATCTCTATGAGAAATCAATCAAAGATAATTTTGGTAATGCAGCCATTATCGGCACGGATTATACCACGGGTAATTTTGGCAATACGCGCATCTTTTCTTTTAATGGCAATAGTTTTCAAATCACGGATTCCATTGCTGAATCTTGGATCGTGAAAGGCGTTGCGGATGTAAATGGCGATGCTGAACCCGAAGTGTTCGCGCATTCGCTCGGCGAGATGCGACTGTTCGGCAAAGCATTCAAAGGCAATGCGCTTTCTGCATTTGGCAAAGTATTACTCAAGGAAACGCTTATTCCCGGCATCAAAGAATTTTGGAGTGCGGGTCTTGCAGATATCACGGGCGATGGTATCTCAGAGATTTTCGGTTTCAGTGATACGAATTGCGTGGTGCTTACATATGCGGACACTGCATTCAAGATACTCGGCATCATGCCGAATACCTCAAGGCGAGGTCCTTCCGGTTCTCCGAATAGCATGCGCCCCCCCGCGATTTCAATCACGAATATTGATGGCGACCAAAATCCCGATATCATATTTGGTGATACCGATGGTGATGTGATCTATTATGAATATGCGAATGCGAATTTCACTTTGCGACATATCATCGATTCCGATGAATCAGGTGCCACGGAATTCACGCGTGCGGGAGATCTTGACGGTGATGGAATCTCGGAAGTCATCGTCGGAAGATATCGCACTCCTGAATTAAATGAGCAAAGAGAATATGATGCGCCTTTGTGGTCGCTGACGTTACATAAAGTCGTAAAAGACACTCTTCAAGCCATTCACAGGGAATTGCTCTATGGCGCTCGCGTTGGACTCGAATATCGCAATGGCAT
>SXZI01000134.1 GCA_005788035.1 Bacteroidota bacterium | reverse complement strand
CTCGTGACCAGGAGTGTCAAGGAATGCAATTGTTCTTCCATCAGGTAGATCAACATGATATGCACCGATATGTTGGGTGATTCCACCGGATTCTCCGGCCACAACATTTGTTTTTCGAATATAATCGAGAAGAGAAGTCTTTCCATGATCTACATGACCCATGATCGTGACTATCGGGGGTCGAGCCAATAATGAATCTTCTGCATCTTCAATGTCTGTGATTTCTTGTGCAGCTTGTTCATCTAGAAAATCTACTTGGAATCCATAATCATCTGCTATGAGTGTAATGGTATCTTTATCAAGTCTTTGATTGATACTGACCATCAAGCCCAAAGACATACACTTCATAATGATTTCAGCTGCTGTAGTTCCCATAAGGGCAGCAAGATCAGCTGTTGTTACGAATTCAGTCAGACGCAGAATAGTGCTTTCGCGTTCGATCTCTTCAATTCTACGAGCTTCTTTTTCTTCACGTTCGAGCTTTTTCTTTTGTTTGAGTTTGGTCTTGAAACCTGATCCGGAATCTTCCATTCCGGACAGTGTTTCACGAATTGCCCTTGTTACATCTTCTTCAGTGATAGTTTCACGAATTGATTTTTTCTTCTTTTTCTTTTTGTCTACACCTTTCGCATCTTTTGGAGGCGCAGGGCGGAAGTTTTTCTTTGCTCCTTTATCCGCATCATCTTCTGTTTTAGCAGGAGACATGCCGAAACCGCCTTCTTGACCTTTGGCTTTTAACCGTTCGCCAATAGAATGCTGATTTCCTTGTTGATTTCCTTGCCTGTTTTGTCTGCGATCATCGTCTTTTCTTTCAGCTTGTTGTGGACGATCTCCTCTTTTTGCATTTCTGTCCGGTCTGCCATAACGGCCACCTTCTTCTTGCCGAGAGGGTACAGAGATTTTTCCTACTACCGTCAAACCTCTAAGTTGGGGCATCGAACCCGCTTCATACTCAACCTCATTGATACGCTTTTTTCTTTTCTTCTTTGGTTCTTGCGAATCATCATCAGTTTTAGGAACGTTTTCTTGAGCAGGTTCAGCCGTAATTTCTTCAACAGGTTCAGTACTTGTTTCTATAGATGGGGGGATAATAGGTTCTGGTTCAACAATTTCTGTTGCAGACGGTGTATCAGGATTAATTTCATCCTTTGATTTTTTCTTAGATGATTTTTTGGGAGCAGGCTTTTCTTGTGCTTCAGATTCTTCAGGTACTGAAGGTGCTGATTGAACTCCTTCCAATGACTCCGCTGCCTGAGGTTCAGGAGTTAATTCCACTTCCGAAACTGCATCTGATGAGGCATCTTCAGACTCGCCTTTTTCAGGATTCCGAGCATGGTGATATTTTTCAAGCTTTTCTCTTTGCTTTTCAGCTGCTTTCGCTTCTCTAGCGAATTTATCCATAACTACGTCGACCATCTCATCTGTTAGTACGGATGTAGGTTTATTTTCAACGCTGAAACCTTTGCCTTGAAGAAATTCTACAATGGCATCCTTCCCAATATTGATTTGGGAGGCAAGCTTGAATAATCGTGTTCCTTTTGATGCAGGCATACAACCTATGGTTGAATGTTAAAAAAAAATCAATGACATGAGTTGTTGCAATGTCATGCTTCAGAATCTTGTTGTTCACTGGAACCTTCATTGGAAGGTTCATCAGGAATAGTATTTGCCACTAAGATGGCATCTCTGATTTCGGGCCTTTCTTGTTCTTCGAACTCAGAAAGAATAATGTCTCGAATTTCGAGCAATGTATTTTTGGACATGCCCGGAATCTCCAACAAATCATAAATGTCTGCATCTAGAAACTCACGAGCAGTATCAATGCCGAGATTGATGATGTTCTCATACATTTCTTTACCGATCTCATCTCTGAATTCAATAAGCTCAATGTCTTCGCCACCTTCTTTAATCAAGGTGATGTTGAAACCAGTCAGTTTTGATGCAAGACGAACATTTTGACCATTTCTTCCGATTGCCAATGAAACTTGATCATCAGGTACAACGACTGTTGCTGAGCGTGTCTCAGCTGAAATTACGATATCTCTTATTCTGGCAGGTGCCAATGCTTTCGCTATGAACACTTTTGGATCGGTTGAATATTCTATCACGTCTATGTTCTCATTATTCAACTCGCGAACAATAGAGTGAATACGAATGCCTTTCATGCCAACGCAAGCGCCAACGGGATCAACGCGTTCATCATAAGACAATACTGCGACTTTCGCTCTTTCACCAGGATCTCGCGCGATGGATTTGATCTCAATGATTCCGTCATATACTTCTGGAATTTCGATTTCAAAGAGTCGCGCTAGAAATTCATCCGCAGAGCGTGACAGAATGATGTCAGGCGTACCGCTTCCTTGCATTCTTCGGACTTCTTTGATTATTGCCTTTACAGACATATTCTTCTTGTATCGTTCATTATGTATCTGCTCTTCTCGAGGCATGCGCATTTCAGTTTTATTATGCATGATAAGCAGGCTTCCAGGGCGTACCTGATACACTTCTCCAACAATAATTTCTCCAACTTTTTCATTGAATTCATTGAATACATTGTCTTTTTCAACATCACGAATCCGCTGACCGAGGGTCTGCGTTGCCAGTGCAATCAAGCGTCTTCCAAAATTGTCAGATATGTTTTCAAGAGTAATTTCCTCAATGAATTCATCTCCGATATCGAATGTTTCTGCTGAGCGAGTTGACACTTCTTTCAATGATATTTCCAGTGCTGGATCTTCAACTTCCTCAACAATGGTGCGCATGAGGTAAATCTCCAAATCACCCTTGTCCATGTTTACAACAATGTCAAAATTGGCTTCTTGTCCATACTTCTTACGGATAAGCATGGAAAGCGTCTCGACAAGCATCCCCTGTAGAAGATCTTTGTCTATACTTTTTTCACGAGCCATTTCTGCAAATGCTTCAATGATTAGCTTTTTGTCGTACTTGGGTTTGACTTTACGGCGTGCCATGTTGATGATGTTAGTTTGTGATACTATCTATGCAATCAATTAAATGATATTTTCACGATTGCTTTCTGAATTTCTGAATAGGGAAAAGAGAATGTTGTATTTTCGTTTCCGGATTTTTTGGACTGTTTTGAGTCGCGACAAACGATTCCGTGCTCATCCGCTTCGAGTAATGTGTAGGAACCATGTTTGTGAATTTCTTCATTCAAGAAGGTGAATTCTAATACACGACCGATATTTCTTGGATATTGCCACCAATGTGTAAGTGGTCTGTCTACACCTGGAGATGAAACCTCAATGCTTCTAATTGCATCCAAGAATGCATTTGTTTCTGATTGTTTAAGCAAATCTCGATTGATGTTCTCACATTGTTCGAGAGAGATGCCTTCAGGTGTATCAACAAATAGTTCCAATATCATGCGTTCCTTTGTGCCCCGAAGTATTGCATCAATAAGCGTTGCATGTTGTTTTGAACATGCATTTTCAAGTAGTGAGCGAATTTCTCCTGGTAATTCCAATGGCATGAATTTATTATCGACGATCCATAGAAACAAAAAAGGGACTTCCGTAGAGAAGGCCCATTCACAGGTACAAATATATGGCTTTTTCCCTTTCAAAGCATGGTTGGCCAGTATTTTTATGATTCTAAACATGCTCATAATGACATGTTCAGTCCATGGACAAGCCGTAATTGAAGAGGATTCAATCCCAAGTTATAAGACTAATCAGGTGATCAAGGAATCTTCGATTAATATTGGGATGCCAAATAATGGCAAAATATCAACTAAAGTGTCATTAGGCAATAATATTGGGTCGATTCTTGGAAATAACCGTTTGCAATCGATTGCGATGTTCCTTCCTTCCATAGAATTGCGAGATTTCGGTGGGCCTGGATCTCTAAATATGATATCAATTCGGGGGTTTGGTCCGATGAGAAATGTCATTCTTATGGACGGCATCCCACTTGCATCGTCACAAACCGGGGTATTTGATCTTGGGTCGCTTCCTGTATTCCCCGGCCAAAGCATTGATATTGACATGGGAGGCGGATCCTCGTTCATTGGAAGCGGGGCAATGACAGGGGTCATATCCATAAATACGGAAAAAGTGCGAGATACATTTTTTTGCTCGATGCTGGGAGGAATTGGGAGTTTTGGGGAAAAATCGGGAAGAATACAGGGTGGAATAGGGAATAAACGTGCTTCGATCTCCGCAAATGTAGATCAGTTGGAGTATTCAGGTAATTTTCCTGTCCGATTCCAACCTGCGGGAAATACTGCATTAGTAAATCTTGCCAGAGAAAATGCAGGTACTTCCAGACTCAATGCATTTGTTAGGGGCACATATCAACAAGAAGAACAAGGTTTATCAGCTTCCATGTGGACTTCTTTCTCAAGGGGGAAAAGAGGCATTCCCGGTCCCGTGTTGACTGGTAAAATTGAAGATTCAAAAGCTTCTTTGACTGAAGAAGAAGCAATGCTTGCCGGGTCATTCCAATCCAGACTTTCCCACATTGCATACATTCATGCCAAAGCATCCGTCAGAGCAGGATATTCATTGTTTGAAGACCCATTTGCTAAATATGCTGGTTTGCAAGGTGCATCATATCTTTATTCCACCAAGGATGTTTTTTCTCAATTGGAATTGCATGTGACTCCAGTTTCCGATGCAATCATTACATCAGGTGTTTCTTTTCTCCATGCAGATTTGAGAGGCGAAATGTTGCAACCCTTTGCAAATGGGAATCCAAAAAGAAGTTCAGGTGCCTTGTTTTCACGAATAATGACACATTTGGATGGCTTCGAGATAGATGGTGGTGTGAGGATAGATGCATTCTCTGATCAGCAAGGGCCGGCTTTGTCTGCTCATGTTTCCATTGTCCATACATTGCTTGAAGGGATCTCGCTTTCTGCAAAAATCACACGTGATTTTCGAGTGCCCTCATTCAATGAGTTGTACTATCTGAATTATGGTTCGCAATTCCTCTTACCGGAAACTTCTCATGGCATTGACCTCGGCTTAACGTATATGTCGGGGCAGGCAAGAGTACGATTCTCACTCTATCATGCGCGTATCACGGATCAAATATTGGCTATTCCAATTTCTCCTCTACAATGGAGTGCTAGAAATATTGGACTGGTGTGGTCTTCTGGAATAGAAGGTTCATTGGAATATCGTATCCCTGCAATCAAAGCTGAACTTCAAGCTAATTATGCATTTAAAGATATTCATGACAAGAGCATTGAGTCACTTACCTATGGTGCTTCTTTACCGTATGTACCGCAACATAACTTTTCGGTCACATTACTCTCACAAGCAGATCCATTTGCATATGGGGTCATTGTTTCAGGAGTAGGTCAACGATATGGAATGCAAGGTGCATTGGCTGACTCAAAACTGCAGCCCATTGTTTTGATCAATCCTTATGTAGAATTTAGACTTCCTACCTTCCAAGGGCATTTGAGATTTCGTGGAGAGATTCGAAATGCTCTTGATACCGATTATCAATTCATTCTACATTTTCCATTGCCCGGAAGATCTTTTGTCTTCCTTGTTGGATATGCCTTGTAATCCTGTGAAATTGCATGGAAAACAGGGGGCGATAAAGTATATTTGTTGTGGTAACATGGGAATTATCCCAATCTAATTATTCAAAAGCTCATCGGAGTAACAATGATCATCGTCATGTTTGGTGCACCTGGTGTTGGAAAAGGAACACAAGCTGCTTTATTAGCTGAGCGTAAAGGCGTCCATCATTTGTCAACCGGAGAAGCCTTCAGATCAGCTATAGCCGCAGGTACTGAATTAGGCAAGACTGCTCAAGGATTTGTCCAATCAGGTGGTTTGGTGCCCGATGAAATAGTTACAGGCATAGTTGAAGAGGCAATGTCCAAACCCGAGTTTGCATCCGGTGCCATATTGGATGGTTTCCCACGTACACTAGGGCAAGCTCAAGCTCTTGATATGTTGCTTGATGTTCAAGGGAAGTCAATTGCTCATATCATTAATATTACGGTAGACAATGAAGAGATTGTCAAAAGAATGCTTCTTCGTGGTAGACAGGATGACAATGAAGATGTCATTAGGCATAGACTTAATGTGTATAATGAGCAAACAGCTCCACTACTCGAATACTACGCTGGTTCCGGTAAGATGATCAATATTGCCGGAGATGCAGATATAGAAACGGTCTATGCAAGAATTGAGGAAAGTCTCCGCTGAGATGTAACGAATGTGGAACATTCACACCTCGCTTCATGTTATAATAGCATATATTCCACAAGAACGCATATGCATTCCTTTACAAGAAGCGTCATTATTTCCGCACCAATTGAAGAAGTGTTTCTTTTTCATACAGATGTGCGAAATCTAGTCAAAATTACCCCATCATTTGTCAAAGCTCATATCATTCATGCTGACCCTCCAGGACTTGGACAACAAGTACAGTTGAGCATTCGGCAATTCGGTTTCTTGCCTTTGAACATGCTGATGGAGTTTTTTATCTACGATTATCCAACTTCTTTAGCGGATAGACAAATAAAAGGGCCTTTTTCTTCAATGGTACAGTACAGATATTTTGAGGATTTGGGCGGGGGATATACTCGCATGAAAGATGTATTTGAGTTTTCTTTGCCCTTCGGAATATTGGGGCGAATGGCTTATGCACTTATAGTAAAGAACATGGTTGAAGTCATGTTTGTGCACAGGCAAAACATGACAAAAAAACTTCTTGAAACCTAAATCATGCTTGAGCAGCAATTGCAAGAAATGACTCAGCTTTTAGTGATGCCCCACCAATCAAAGCACCATCTATATTTGGCTGAAGAAAATATTCTTTAGCATTCTCTGGTTTTACACTTCCACCATAAATTACATCAATCATTGATGCATGGTCACCAAGCTTTTCTTCCAATTGCATACGTATGAATGCATGTACATCTTCAGCTTGTTCAGGGCTTGCAGCCAACCCAGTGCCAATTGCCCAAACAGGTTCATATGCAAAAACAATATCATGAGCCGGAATGTGATTGACAATTTGTTCATGTTGAAGTATTGACAATAGTTGTTCTTGTACCACTTGATTAACAATTCCCTGATTTCTTTGTTCTAATGTTTCGCCAATGCACACTATGGGAATCAAGCCTGCCTTTAATGCAGCATGACATTTTCTCGCAATCACATCATTCGATTCATTGAATAATATTCTGCGTTCGGAATGTCCAAGTATGACATAATCCATCCCCATAGAAGCTAGCATCGGGGCAGAGATTTCTCCGGTAAATGCGCCCTGGTCGGAAGCATGACAATTTTGAGCTCCTATCAAAAGCTGTGATTCATTGTTTTCAATGATGAGGGAACATTGAGCCAAATGGGTGAAAGGAGGGCAAATAAGCATATCAACGTGAGAGGGAATATCAGATAGCCCCATGCATAATTCATGAGTGAGCATCATGCCTTCATGTGGCATAAGATTCATTTTCCAATTGCCTGCAATCAACATCAGATCACCATTCCGCAGATGGATCAATTCCGAAAACTTCGGTCATTTCATCCAATAAAGGTTGCAAATACTCAGAATGAAATCCTTTTCTGCCACCATAAACAGGCTGGACAGAATCACTATCAGGAATTGTTAATCCTGCCTTATCGAAAATCCCTGAAATGCGATCATGCCACCTTGATTCAAGTTCTTTTTCGCCTTTGAATATTCCAGACTCTATAAGTAGCTGCTCATTGCTTGAATATTCAAATATCCCAAGTGCAAGAGGATAACACTCATTTAATGCAGATTGCATACGAGCCCTACTTTCTTCGTTTCCTTGAGAACCAAGTTGTATAATCCAAGTATCAGCGTGAAAGACATGATATTTGATTTCACCGCGCACTTTTACTGCAAGTTTTGCAAGTGGTTCATAAGCGCTTTGCTCCAACAATTCATATCGCAATAGGTCGGCTGAATCGAAAAGAAAGTGCCTCATCAAACTAAAGTCATATCCCCCAATTGGGTATTCAACAAATTGGCAACATGTGAACTGTTGCTCATTTCTTGTAAAAGCACTGATATCGGGTTCAGGTTCTCCAAGTTGATGAAGGAGTGTGTAGAGTGCAAGCGCATGGCCCATCTTGTCCTGCGCAATGGAAGAAAATGCAATATCTTCCTCCAGCATCGGACCAAGGCCGGTCCACTCGGAATTTCTATGTGCAATAATCAAAGAATCATCTGCCATAGCATAAAGCATTCGCTTTAAAGCCACAGTGGAATCATTGTTCAATGTCATGTATATCTCCTGTTTACTCTCCTACAAAGATACGACTGTTGAACTGAAGGATTGCCATAGTTTTAGCATATGATAGATAAATCAAAAATCCTGTATAAATTTGAAAAAACAGGTGTATTATGTCTAAAAGATTATCCATACTTTTTTGCTCCGGCTTGCTGATTTATTCACTGATGAATGCCGATTTGGCAGGTATAATCAGTTTTGGCGCTCCGCCTTCCTCAACAGGAGCTCCGGGTGAAATAACATGCGCGGAATCCGGTTGCCATG
>SXZI01000133.1 GCA_005788035.1 Bacteroidota bacterium | reverse complement strand
AGTGAAGGTGATTGGAGCGCCACCGATTCGCAGTGTCTTTTGAATATTGAGTTCAAACCACCACCAAGGATCGCCAATCGCTCCGAATGGTTTGGTCTCATCTATCCTGTAAACAGGTCTGCCATTGTCCAATACCTGTTGGCGCCCGGTGCTTGGATCGATCACAGGAACTTGAGGCGTATATCGCATTCCTGATTGATAGAAGAATCGTATGAATGCATTCAATTCATCCAAGCCATCAATTCCCAAAAATGGCTTGCCTTTGCCTGCATTAAAATTTGCAGTGGCATTCATTTGCAAAGGTCTATCCCACGGCATGAAGTCCTCGGTGATTCTCTCCGCAGTGAGGCCACGATCCACGAGTGCGGCTTGCTCGGCTGATGAAGATTTTCCCGTGACAACTGAATAAGTGGCGGAAAACACTCCGGAGAACCAATCGCTTATGCGTTTTTTATATTCGACTTCCAAACCTCTTGATCGTGCATAATCACCATTGATATATGTGGTAAATGATCCACCAAGCAAACGAGGATTCTGATTTTGTATTCTTCGTGAAGTAACATAATCAAAGATGTCTTTATAATACGCCGTAATTGTCAATACATCATTTTCAGTCAATTGATTGCGAATACCAAGTTCATAACTGATTGTTGTTTCAAAACTCAAGTCAGGATTTCCATATCGTTGAAAGGAAGAACCTGCTGCCTGTGGTGATAATTTGGCATAAACGAATTGTGGACGTGGCAGTTTATTGAAATGACCATAACTGAAAAAGAGCATTTGATTTTCAGTGATTGGATGAGATACCCCTAGTCGTGGACTCAAGCGTGCTTTCCATCTTCTGCCAAACATGCCGAATGTACCTTCATTATATGAAGCTCGTTGATTGTCGGTGATTGTTGGAATATTTTCATTCTTGATTGCTTCATCTACAAGTAATCCGGGTGCCCAAATATCCATGCGCAATCCATAATTCAAAATCAATCCCTTAAACGAAATATTGTTTTGCGCATAAAGTGCGCCGATGGTCGCATTCGTTTTGAAGATGTCATTGTTTAATCCCAGAGGTCCAAGCCATGGAGAGAATATTTCCGCCTGCTGTAATTCTTGAAAACGGAATTCGGCACCGGCCTTGATTTTATTTTTTTCTGACAGATATGTGGTGAGATCTCCACGCACTGTCCACTCATCCATATAGTGTTCTCTCCAGATAAAACCATTGCCGGAATCAAAAAAACCATCACCCGGAATGATGCCTAGTCTATTGCTATCACCGGTATCAAAATAATCAGCAGGAATCTGCGGAATATCTTGAGGCTCGGTATATTGAGAGAATGATCTTCCATTTGCATCCACTTTCAAATGAGTGAAGAAATTACTCACACGAATTTCATATAATGTGGATGGACCAAGTGAGTGATACATGGTGAAAGAATGCAACTTTTGCATGGTGGCATAGGATAATGCGCCATCGAAATTGCTTTGAAAAGCAAATTGATATCCGGGATCAGGAAGAACATATTCCAAATTTGTCTGAACTGTTCTCGTATTGCGATTCAGAGCAAAGTTTCTCGTATGTGTATATGTAAACCGAAGTGATGGAGAAAATGTCCATGTCAATTTTCCCATCATATTGATTGCATTGTCTTGTCTAAGAGCAAAATCATTTGAGAATAATGATGTCTTTACCGGTGCCCTTGCGAATTCAGGAACCAAATCGTCGGAAACATTTCCATAGAAATTTGTGAAGAAGCTGATTTTTCCGGGTAATGTAATTCCGAGCGCAGGGAGTAATTGAGTTGTTATGGGTTCAGGACCCGAAAAAGTCAATTCCAATATATCGGTCAAGAATGATGAGTTCGTATCACGGTCCAATGCACTTCGATTGAACATTCTCCATGCGCGCCTCAAGGCTGCAGAACCTTCGAATTTTGATGCACCTTCACGTGTCTTGATATTGATCACCCCACTTGTGGCCTGACCATATTCCGGATTGAATCCACCTGTGATCACTTCTACTTCCTGCAGAGAATTTGCAGAGAGTTGCAATCCGAATCCTGTACCTGCCAATGGATCCTGAATCGAAACACCATCGAGAAGATATGCTGCTTCATATCCACGACCGCCACGAATGAAAATCTCATTGTTTTGAGAAATGAGACCGGTTTGTTGGGTAAGTACATCCGTAACATTTTCAGCAACCATTTGCTGAATATTTTCTCTGTTTACTGCTCGCATGCTTTGTGTTTCTTCAACATCCACCAAAGGTCGTTCACCGATGACCAATACATCTTTGTCAAGAGAGACATTTGATTCATCCATTGAAAAATTTACAATCAATGTGTCTGATTTTGAAAGTGAAACCCCTGTCTTTTTAATCGTTCTGTATCCAATGCGCGTGATTTCCAGTGTGTAGTTTTTTCCACCGGGAATCTTTTTTACCGCATAATTTCCATTTGCATCCGAAATAGCGCCATAATAGGTTCCCAATACTCGAATTGTTGCAGAAGAAATAGGTTTTTTGGAAGATTTTTCAGTAATAGTTCCACGAATCATCGACTGGGCACGTGATGATATGGAGTAGAATACCAGGCAAAAACAAAGAGTAATGAAAAGGCGCATGATTAAAAGTTATGTCTAAAAAGTATCACAAATGTACGGTATCGCTTCGATTCATTTCATAAGGCATCCGGATTATATCCATATGGACAATGCCTGCAGCGATTTTTACAGCAATAGCCACGTCGAAGATGCTTGGTTTTTGTAAAGACCAGATTTCCTGTTAAAGGATCTCTATAAAATTCTTTTCCTTCACGGCAAGTTCGTTCGTGAACTTCAATAATGATATTCTTTTCTTTTTCTGTCATGATTGTTTTTGTCGAACTATGCCACGAATGATGATAGCCAATAACACGATGGCTCCACCCATAAATGCTCCTCTACCGGGTATTTCACCGGCAGCAAGAAAGACCCACAGTGGATTTAGCAAAGGCTCAAGAACCGGAATCAGGACAGATTCCAAAGCAGTGACATGTTGTATTGCTTTTGCATACAAAATATACGGTATGCCCAATTGCACAATTCCCAGCAAGAATAAACCAATGATTGAGTCACTGCTCATGGGCAATGATTCAAAGATCCAATAAGCTCCGAACATTCCTGTGAGAATATTTCCAAGCAATATCGATTCAAATGGTGAGTCGTGCTTTTGCATGCGTAAAGAAATGGCCAAACCAGCAAATGCAAAGCCGGAGCAGATTGCTACGATGTTTCCCATCAGTCCGGACATTGTTAATCCATCAAGGAAGAATAAGCACATTCCCATGATAACGACAATAACGGAAATCCAATCAATTGTGGATACATGTTCTTTGAGGATGAATCCGGAGAACAATGCAACCCATATCGGTCCTGTATACTGAAGCAGAATTGCATTCGCGGAACCGGTTAATTTATTTGCAAGCACGAATAATATCACTGTCAATGCATACATGAGCGCTCCAATCATTTGAGCTATCGAGAATGTGAAACGTGGTTTTCTCAAAAATGCCCAAAGTACAAAGCCTGCAATGATGCTGCGGCCTCCCGCAATTGCAAATGGATGTGCTTCTATGGATTTGATTAGAAGTCCGCCCGTGCTCCAAAGCAAAGCGGTGATAAAAAGGTATAGTATTGATATTCTATGCGTCACATGTAATTTCCTTGATTGGCAAAGATAGAGACTCTGTCCTAGATATAGTCGGGATATGCGTTTGATTTCCGTAATTTGCAAACATCCCTTGTCCAATTCTACTCCAAGATCATGTCACAAACCTTAACCGTTCTTTTTATTGGCGACATTGTCGGGAATCCCGGCATGAATGCCATACGTATGTTTTTGAAAAGCTTCATCGACAAACATCAGGCAGATATAGTTATTCTTAATGGCGAGAATATTTGTAATGGAAAGGGAATTACCGAGAAAGAAGCCACTGAATTATTCAATCTTGGTGCTCATGTTATAACGACCGGTAATCATATTTGGGAGAATTGGCAAGCACGACCTTTGCTATCTTCGAATCCAATGGTTCTCAGACCCTATAACTATCCGCCTGGAAATGCGGGAAAAGGGATGACGATCATCGAATTGCCCCATATTCCTCCGGTTGGTGTACTACAATTGCAGGGTCGAACCTATATGCAAAGTATCGATTGCCCATTTCGTGGAGCAGATCACGCAATTGCGAAGTTGAGTGAGAGAACTCCGGTCATTATCATGGATTTCCATGCTGATGCTACGGCCGAGAAGATTTCCATGGGCTGGCATGTAGATGGTAGAGTAAGCGCTGTATTAGGTACTCACACACATGTGCAAACAGCCGATGCCACCATATTGCCGAAAGGAACCGCCTATATTTCTGATGTTGGCATGACAGGGCCTTATGATTCCGTATTGGGAATGAGTAAAGAGATAGCATTAAAGCGTCTTCTGCTGCAAACAGCTCACAAATATGAAATGGCGGAGCATGATGCAAAATTATGTGGTGTTGTATTGAAAGTGAATAAGAATACAGGCAAATCGGAAAGTATTGAACCATTTATGTATCCAAAAATGCGAACATCGATTCATGAGTGAATTTAGAGAAATCACACCTGGTGACATACCTCATCGCGATATGCATCAGCTGCTTTTGAGCGGAGTTGCTCCAAGGCCGATTGCACTTGTATCTACATTGTCAAAAGATGGAATTCCCAATCTGGCCCCATATAGTTTTTTTAATGCGTATGCTTCGAATCCGCCTATTGTTGCTATCGGACCTGCAATTGCAGCTGCAACAGGAAAGGTGAAGGATACTTATACGAATATTGTTGAAACAGGAGAATGCACAATAAATGCTGTCACATTTGCAATGACTGAACAAATCAGCTTGGCCTCATGTGATTTTTCCCCGGAAGTGGATGAATTTGTCAAATCCGGATTGAATCCAATTGAGTCTAAGATAGTCAGGCCGGCCAGAGTAAAAGAATCTCCATTCCAAATGGAATGTAAACTCATTCAAAGTATACCTTTGATGCGTGAACGAGGCGGCAATGGGAATATCATGCTTCTGGAAGTTGTTAAGGTTCATATAAACGAAGCCATGTTCATCAATGATCGTCTAGACCCGCAAGCATTGGATTTGGTCGCCAGAATGGGATATGATTATTATTGCAGAGCTCATGGAGATGGGATATTTGAAGTTTTTAAGCCAAAATGGAATGGAATTGGTTTTGATGCCCTACCTATATTCATTCGAGAAAGTAATCTTCTTACCGGGGCGCAATTGGCCAAATTGGCCGGCGTGAAAGAAATACCTGAAAAAAATGAAGATCTCAAGGCCTTGGCCCTGATTGAATGCTCCAAAATTCCCGAATTAGGAAAAATCTACAAAATTCAGCCAAATATTCATCAATTGGAGCATATAGTATCTGTGCTTACAGACACTGATAGAATAGATTTGGCATGGCGCTTGTTGGTAGAATTTGGAATGTGACATACCAGAGAAATAGTAATACTTATGAGTACATGGTAGCATTGTCTATAAATCAATGACCATATGATGTTATTTTTTTCTTGTCAGAATATACTGTTTTACCTATTTTAGTTTAATGAAGTCCCAATGTTCCTTTGGAATTTGGCGTGTTTTCAGTGCGCTTCGGTTCTAAGTCCATGTAGGGCAATTATTTGCTTTCAACGTAAATAACTCGTGTTGACCATATTGCCAAGTACTTTCGTACAAAAATTATGGTCACTTCTAACTGTGAAATTAATATTTCAAATATTTTACTATTTATTTACACAATTCATCTGGAGTTCTTATGAACCGCATGAAACGACTATTTAGGTTGATAGGATACACGGTTGTATCTCTGTTTGTCCTGTCTGCTTTCGGTTCGCAAATGAAAGCTCAGTCTTATTGTATACCTGCAACCCCTGTAGGTTGTGGTGCTGATGACTACATAAATAACTTTACATTTGCGACCTTATCCAATCTGAATTCTGGTTGTAACAACCTCAGTGGTAATGGCTTTTCGTATTTCAACTCTATAACTGCCCCTCAAGTTTTGACAGGTCAGTCTTATAGTTTTAATGTTGGGGTTTCTCCATTTTATGGACAAGGTGTTGCAATTTGGATTGACTTCAATCAAAATGGAACATATGAACCTACTGAAAGGGTATATGCCAGCGCTGATGTCATTCCAGCAAACCAATCACGAAATGGTACCATAACAATACCTGTGACAGCATTGCCTGGTACAACAAGAATGAGAGTTCGTTGTGGTTATGCAACTCTCGGAACATCGATTGATCCATGTAATAATTTAACCTACTCTGAAACTGAAGACTATAATGTTTTTGTATTGGGTGGTTCTATCACAAATGCTTGGCCGGGTGGTACGAGTTTCGGAGGCATAACTGCAAGCCCTGTCGTTCTTGAAGTTGGCCAAACATTTGATGGTTCAGGTCCGGCTTTTCCAAAACCATCTGTTGAAATCGATCGTTTGAGTGTTCCAAACTTCTCACAGCGTTTCACATATGAGATCCAGGCATTAAATGTTGCTGGATTCAATGCTGGTACAGTAATGTATGAAATGCGTGACCCATCAAATCCTAGCTCTAAGGTTATTCCAGTTGCTCCGGGCACATCTAAAATTGTTTATGCTGCAGAAGCAGCGGCAGGTTTAATGGCTACAGGAACTACCGGTAGTTTTACTACGGTGGGCGCTGTTGGTGGTACATATAAAGTTGTTATTAAACATGAGTTAGTTCTTTCGGGTAATGTGATTTCAACTCAAAACTTAGAATATCCATTTAACGTTGCTGTTAACCGTGATATTACTGTGTCGAGTATTGAATCACCATTACCTTCAAGACGTCAGGCATATATAGGGTCAGTACCTATCCGTGCAAGATTTATGAATGTTGGCCTTAAGGCAATTACCCGTTATAGGGCTTTTTACGAAATTCGAAATGCTATGACGCAAAACATTATCAAAATAGATAGTGTGGAACGTAGCACAGATCAAGGTGGTGGATTGCCTGTAGGTGGTGTACTTACTGCTGCAGTTGACGAAGTATTGTTCCCAACAACGTTTACACCTGCTTCACCTGATTCTTTTTGTATTGTCGTAAAAGCCCGTTTGCTTGAAACAGAAGATGCTCAGTTTGCTGTAGACCAGCAACAAGGTAATGACAGACTACCAGCCACAGATTGTGGTTACAAATTCCGTATGTGGTATTTGAACGATTTCGAAGCTCGCTCACTTATCAGTCCTTCAAGTGGAAATGTTTATTATACAGGCCGTCCGATCAAGCCGATTGCGGTTATTGCAAATAATGGTTTGAACGTTGATGAGATTCCTGTTCAAATGACAGCTAGACTAAATGGTAATGTTATTGCACAGTCAACAACAAATGTGGAAGTACCAAGTGGTTCCTACAATATTTTCCCTGCATATTTTGAAGAGTTTACTCCAGGAGCTACTGGTACTCTTGAAATATGTATCGAAACACTTGCATCCGGTGACCAATATGCACCGAACAATAAGAGCTGCTATACATTTACAATCAATGAAAGATTGAATGGAACATATACCATTGGTACAGTTCCAAAGCCGGGTATACAAAACTTTACATCAATCAAAGCTGCTGTAGATGCATTGTATGCAAGAGGAGTTTCTGGTCCGGTTAAATTCTTGTTCACTGATGCATTCTATTCTGTCAACAGCATCACTCCAGGTACTGAGGGTAATCCTAATGAACCTGCACTAGATTTTACATCAACTATGATTGGTGTTGGTCCAACTGCACCTGTTACATTCACACCTGACCCAACTTCGGTTGGTCTATTACGCGCAGGTGTAACAATTCAATTGAACAGCCCTAATGGTGTTGGTATCCAATTCGGACAATCATCCAATCCATGGAACCAAAATGCTGTTTACCGAGAATTCCCAACTAAGGCAAATGCTAACTATCCTGGTTATATTACATTCGATGGTGGTCCGCAAAAATCACTCCGTTTGAGATTGAAAACACCTGCGAACAGAAAAGCTGTTGCATATTTTGGTAGCAGAACATACAATACTACAATCAAGAATTGCTTGATTGAAATGGATCCTTCAGCTCCGGAAACAGAATTTTGGTCAACAATTCCAAGAGTTGCAATTGATCAATCAAACTTGTTGTTTGCCCGTGACTCAAATGCTACAGTATTCCCAGCACAATTCTTTAGTGCGGGCATCGTACAACGCAATCTTCCTCCTGCAGATCAATTCGGTTCAAACCGCTTAGGATTGGATACAGTATTGGTAGAAAACAATATCACATACCGTGGTAACAAAGGCAATAAGATTCAGAACAATGAAATCACAGGCTTTGGTATCGGAGTCATGTCTCTCGGTATTGGTGTATTGAAAGAACGCAACAAACTTGTACGATACTATAACACAGGTACTGAGATTTCTGGAAATAGAATTTCTAAAGTTGGTCGTACAGGTATCTTTATTGGATATGAAGATGGTGCAAAAATTTCTGGCAATAAGATTTATAATGTTGCTGGTACATTCTTTGCTTTAAGTTCAGCATTAGCTACTACTCCATCTATCTACGTTTTCAATGAAACATCCGGTATAGAAGCCGGATTGTGGACTGATACGACATCAACTGCTCTTGGTTATAACAATATCAATACTGAAATCAGCTTCAATGAAATCAACGATGTACGCGGATATTACCATACAAGAGGTATCCTTGTTAATCAAAGTCAAAATAATTTCTCACAAACTAATATCCTCGAGAATGTTCTTCAGCCGAATGTTCCGGAGCGTACAAAGATTATTGGAAATGTGATCTTTGATTTGCGTAGAGGTGTCGTTACTTCAGCAGGTTTAATTTTCAGAAATACTGTAATGCACAGAACTGGTATTCAGTTGACTACAGACAGAAATGAAGGCTGGAACTCAAATATCGATGCTACTAACCTGACATCATTGTTGAATCCTCGATTCTCGTTCAACTCAACAAAAGATGCTCGCAGATACTTCACACGTGAAGACTTCATTGCTAACAATACCGTATTGATTCAAGACGACTCATTAAGCACACTTGCTTCATTTGTTCGTGGTGCAGCAATTGGAATTTCAGTAATGAATGCAAGTGGTGCTAAGTTGATGAACAATGCTGTTGCAGTAACATCTCCATTGCATACAGCATCGATAACAGCCGGCTATCCTAATACGGCATTCTTCCATATTGGATTATTGCCTTCATATTCCGGCGGTCTTACATCAAACTTCAATGCAGTATGGCCAGCAGCTTCAACAGCACCAAATGTATGGCAACAACAAGGTTCATTTATGAGATTTGTTGAAGTCGATACTTTGAGTCAAATTCTTCTCGCTAGCTGCCAGAATGAATATCAAACAAGAGATCAATGGTATAATTGGACAGGACAAGACAATCAATCATTTGTTGGTAACTTCTTCAATTCAACAACAGATCAAATGTTGAGAATTGGCAATGAGCCAGTTGTAAGCTTGCGTCAGGCTTCTAGAATCGGATCAATGTTGAATAATGCTGGAACTAACCTTACTGAAGTTTCAACTGATATTGATGGTGAAATAAGAGGTTCAGCGAATAATCGTTATGATATTGGTGCTGATGAATACAATGCGATTCCATATCTCAATGATGTTGAAGTGATGGCCGTTGTTGCTCCTAGAGCTTATAGAAGCGGTTCTTGCTCATATCCAAATGGAAATTTCTCAGATGTGGAATATATAACAACTGATACTAATTCGATTCCAGTAATGGTAAGAGTACGTAACAACAGTACACTTAGCCAAACAATTAATTTGTCAGGTTCTATTGCAATGGAAGATGCTGCAACAAGTGGCAATGCAATTCCAACCTATGGCATTCCTGCTACAATCAATACTACATCAGTTACCATCTCCGGTGGTGAAACTCGTGATGTATTGCTTGGAAGAGTAAATCTTCAAACATTGCGTCAGCTTGGAACCGGATATACAACTCCAACATGGATGAGACAAGCAGTTGATGCAACAATGCGTCCGAATGTAACACCACGTTATCTTATCAGAGCTTATGTTGCTACATTCAATAGTGATGAAAACAGATTCAATGATACAACACAAGCTGAATCAAGATTCTATATTCGTCAAGCTTCATCAACACGTTTCATTGTTTCAGCTGTGAATAGTGGATATCCTCATACTACAACAGCTCCAATAACTCCAGGTTATTTGAATGCAACAGTTGGTCGTTTGAACTCTGATAGTTTGAGAGTGGCATTGGATACACTTGGATTCTTTAGTGATCCATTGAATAATCCAAATAATCGCCCATTCCGTTATGATATCTTCGATAGATCCGGATGGGAAGCAAAGACATTTGACTATACACCATATAAGATGGTATTGTGGTCACATGATCAAGCACCAATGCTTAGAACAGAACGTGATCAGATCCGTAGATATCTTGCTTCTGGTACAAATCAACTCAAGAAGAACTTCATGTTGTCATCACAATCAATTGTTACAAATCATATTGGTTTGAATGCAACAAATGATCAATTCTTCGTTCGTCGCGAACTCAGAGCGGAAGTATCCAGAAATAATGCATTGGCAGTTCAAGCTACTCCATTTGCAAGTGGTTACACTCCGTCTGTTGTAACAAATGGCCAATCATTCATCGATGGTGTATTTGTGCAACGTGGTTTGCCTGAAATCATAAGAGCAACTGGCTTTGTAAATGGTACATTTGCAGATCCTAATCCATTGCCTTCTATGATGAAGATCTACACAGATGCTAGCTCTAAAGGATTTGCTCGTCAAGCTTTCCGTTATAGAAGCATTGAGTCTACTGTAGCTGTAAAAGATAGCACCATGGGTATTTCGACAACATCACCAACAACAAATGTGTTGTTCTATGGTGTTGATTGGAGACATTATGGTAGCACAGGTCCACGCACCGGTCTTCAAAGAGTTCTTCGTGGTTCATTTGACCATGTTCAATTCAATGATGGTCGTGTAACTCCTGTAGAATTGGTAACCTTTGATGCACGCCGTACAGGTTCAGCAGTTACTCTTGATTGGGCAACAGCATCAGAACAAAACAGCGGCTGGTATGAAGTTGAAAGAGCTGTAAATACCGGTAATGAACTTGCTTTCGAAAGAATTGCAACAATTCCAGCAGCCGGAAATAGCACAACTCGTCGCGAGTATAATGCAGTTGACAATAATGTTCGTAATGGTTCAACATACATCTATCGTCTACGCATGGTAGATCGTGATGGTACTTTTGACTATAGTGATGAAGTTGCAGTTGTAATTGGTGACAATGGCAATAGTGCAGTTTCAATCAGTGAAGCTAGACCAAACCCAGTTTCAGGTATAGCAAGCTTTGACTATACACTCAATACTTCCGGAAACGTTCGTGTTGAACTTACAGACATGATTGGACGCGTTGTTTCAAAGATCTTCGAAGGCAATGTATCAGCAGGTACACATGCATTGGAAGTATCAGCTGAATCACTTCCAGCAGGTATGTATCAAATCGTTATCAAGTCAGGTGAGACAGTGGCAACACGCTCTTTGCAAGTTGTCAAGTAATCATCAATCATAGATGACATAAGCCCCTCAGAGACTTTCTCTGAGGGGCTTTTTTTAGGAATGAATAACAGGAACTATCATGGAATTATATATCGATTCAGCCAATTTGTCTGAAATTCAAGCAATGGCATCTACGGGGATAATCAGTGGTGTAACTACCAATCCAACACTATTGGCAAAAGAAGATCCTACACTTGATGTAAAAGAGCTAATAAAGCATATTCATGCAACTATTGGGGGTCATGTATCTGTTGAAGTAATCTCAACTGATACAAAAGGAATGCTAAAAGAAGCTGATGAGATCCTTAAGTGGTTTCCAGAGGCAACTATTAAGATCCCAATGATCCCAAATGGCTTGTCTGCTGTAAAGGAGTTGTCAAAGCAGAATATTCCAACAAATGTCACATTAATTTTCAGTCCGGGACAAGCACTCGCAGCAAATAATGCAGGCGCAACATATGTAAGTGTCTTTCTTGGGAGACTTGATGACATCGGTCAAGATGGAGTAGCTGTTGTAAAAGAAACATGCGAGATTTGGGATAGACATGGTTTAGAATCTATGATCATCGCTGCTTCCATAAGGCACCCTATTCATGTATTGGAGTGCGCAAAGGCAGGAGCAGATATTGCCACCACACCATATAAGATTCTTCAACAATTGATGAAGCATCCATTAACTGATGCAGGTGTTGCATCATTTATTGCAGATCACGAAAAAATGATGAGTGCAAAAGGAGGAAAATAACCACATGTCGTCAGCCTTGAGATTCATGTATTCAATTGCAATAATTGGAATTTGTTCCATGACATTGTTTGCAGGGGGTGTAGGTCAGAAAATTCCATCATTCACAATGGAAGATCAATATGCCAAAGAAATTCAGTCGAGTTCATTCAAAGGAAAGCATGTTTTATTGTTCTTGGCAGATCGTTCAGGTAGTAAGTTGACTCCAAACTGGACTAAGGTACTAGAGCCCAAATATCGCGGCAAAGCAGTATTTGTTGCTGTTGCTAATGTTAGTTCAGTTCCATTTTTTCTGAAAAGTTTCATCCGAGGAAAATTCAAAGAGAATTATTCATATACTGTTCTCATGGATTGGGATGGTCTATTGTGGGATCATTTTTCTTGCAAGAATGATGTCACTACCGTCGTTCATATTGATCCTCAAGGAATTGCAAAGTATAAAATCTCAGGCAGTGGAAATGACAAAGAAATATCACAATTGCAAACACATTTGGATGCACAATTGTAAATGACATTTATCAAAGAAGATATTTTAAAAGCACTTGAACAAGTCTCAGACCCTGAAATTCCCACCGTATCAATTGTAGATCTGGGGATTATCACGGGTGTTCAGTGCCATGCGGACTCAATTGCCATTACAATGACACCAACATTTGTAGGTTGCCCTGCTATAGACGTCATGAAACAAGGTGTGGCGGAAGTATTGTCTCAGCTTACTTCTTCTTATTCCATTGACGTTAACTACGATATACCATGGGACTCAAACCGAATTTCAGAGAAGGGAAGACAAGCATTGAAAACATTTGGTTTGGCACCCCCGCCAACATATGATTTGGTATTGGATTTGGAAATCCTGCACAAGGTCTCATGCCCATACTGTAATAGTGCGAATACTGAAATGCAAACCCCGTTCGGCCCCACATTGTGCAGATCAATTCATTATTGCCACTCTTGCTTGCAAGCATTTGAACAATTCAAACCTGTATAAAAAAAGGGTCTCCAAGTTGGAGACCCTAAGTTTTTTACAATGAGTCGTGAGTATCAATTTTTCTTTGCTTGACTAATCACGCCGGATCCAATCGCTTTCAATACGATGTCTCCAATCTCTTTTGCCAATTCGCCACGAATATTCTTTTCATCAGAAAGATAATCGCTCACAGCTTGACTTACCTTTTGTTTGATCATTTCGGAATTGCCTTCAACCAAAGCAACTGCAACTTTGTGCATGTCTTTTGAAACATCTTCCAATGTGTCAAGTTGATTTCTATTCGCATCTTCCATCTTCTTGAGCATGCGATCCATACGCTCTTCTTCTTGAGTATAAAGAAGAGTGAAAGCCATCAAAGCAAGCATTGAGCCCTCAAGGAAGATAGCTCCAAGAATCAAAGAAGGACGTGTTGCAGGAATGAATTTCAAACCACGAATACCGATGATGATAATCAAGATAGCCGCACCGAAATAAGCCAAACCTGTCACCGTATTTGCATATGCTTCTGTGAAGTGATGTGACATGTACAAACGAAGTGCTTTGAAGAAAGCGAATTGATTCTTTTCCCACTCTTGGCCTGAAATGGTGTCGTGAATTTCTTGAACAACAAAATCTGAAAAGAATTCGCGCATGCGTAAGAACAACATTTCATTTCTAAAGGTGACAACATCTGTGTTTTCATCAAATACAGATGTAAAGCGGACGCTTGCTGAACCTTCGTTATTATCAGTTCTGTCCCATACTTTCTTGAAAGCAATTTCAATTTTTCTTCTGTCATTTTCAGCCATTTCCGCAAGGCGAGCATCAGGCAATGAAAGTATTTCAACGATATCATCGGAGAAACCTGTCTGCAAGCGCACTTTTGATTTTGCATGATGAATCTCACGGCGCACCTTGATTGCCATATATCCCAAATGCGGTGGCAACACAATTGATATTAGGATTGACAAAGCAAAACCCAATATCAATGCTAGGATAGAGAAACCAAGAGCAGGTTCAATAACAATAGCAGCTTCGCCAAGTTTTGGCGCCTTTAGAATCCACTCGCCGGATAATTTGGTATATCCGTCTGCTTGCTCTGAACGGCTTGCATCTGTGAGATCAAAAATATATTCATTGTTGATAACACCTTTCAAAGGTCTGCCTGCGCCCTCGACAAATTTGTCTGCTTCTGCGCCGGCCTCTGAAATAACGCCATCAAAACTCACCAATGCTTCATGCTTAACATGTTCCTTGTTTGCATGGGCTTTATATTCACTAAATGATATTGTATGTGTTACGCCATCCGGCTTAAACAAAAACAATACCGCGCTTTTCACAGCATTGGGTACTACGAATGAATACACAGCGATTGAAATTGAAACAAACATACCAAGCAAAACCAGGTAATGCGTAGATGTTTCTTTGTAATCGTTGTGTCCACCATGCTTTTTGTCTTCTGACATAGCAAAGGCTCCTCTTGGAAACGGTTGTGATTATAAACTCTATTATTTTCAAATAAATGGAACGCAAATTACGCAGCAAATTGCCTTTTTCCAAAGTTATTCACAAAGAAATAACGGCAATAACCACTATTTTGGTGGAAGAACATCATATGAGTAATTTAAGGCCATGAGAAACAGAACATTGGCAGCAAATACTCTCCTTTCGGAGTGCGGTACGATTCGAGGAAATTCCTTCGAATCATGTTTTGCTTTGCGTGATGCTCTGTTGGCCGCCGTATTATACTCTTCCGTTGTTCCCCTCTGATTCAGTAGCTCCTTTGAAGCAAAGAGAGTTTCGTTTAATCGTAGTTTGCGGGTCTATGTATTAGACAATCTAATTCACCATATCCTTACTGAATATTGAGGAAGTTAATCATGTCACATTATATACCTACATATGCCGTTCAAGCAGACGAAGTTCTTCAAGAACTTGGCAAATATATCTTGGCAGATGGATTTGAAATCATTTTTGATGAAACCGGAAGTCATGGATCATTTTTAAGGGATGCAAAATCGGGCAGAGAATATTTGGATTTTTTCACCTGTTTTGCCTCAACGCCAATCGGGATGAATCATCCCAAAATGCTTGATCAGGGATTTATTGATCATTTAGGCAGAATATCTGTAAATAAGCCATCTAATTCAGATTTATATTCTGAAGCGATGGCAAGTTTCGTTAAGACATTTTTTACTATTGCCGTTCCGAAGGCCTTCAAGTATAGTTTTTTCATTGAAGGTGGTGCAATGGCAATCGAGAATGCATTGAAAATTGCGATGGACTGGAAAGTGAGGAAGAATTTCTTGAAGGGATATACAGAAGAAAAAGGACATCAGATTCTTCATTTTAGGCAAGCATTCCATGGTCGTTCCGGCTATACGATGTCTCTCACGAATACAGACCCCACAAAAACAGCTTTATATCCCAAGTTTCAATGGCCAAGAGTCTTGAATCCCAAGATGAAATTTCCCGTTGAGTCGCATCTTGAAGCCATCATCAAGGCCGAAGAGGAGTCAATTGCACAAATAAAACAAGCATTTCATGATAATAAAGATGATATAGCTGCAATTATCATTGAGCCAATTCAAGGCGAAGGTGGAGATAATCATTTCAGACCCGAATTTCTCCAAGAACTTCGGAGACTGGCTGATGACAATGAAGCATTATTGATTTTTGATGAAGTGCAAACAGGTGTTGGGCTTACTGGTTCCATGTGGGTACATGAACAATTGGGTGTTACTCCCGACATCATGGCTTTTGGAAAGAAAATGCAAGTTTGCGGAGTGGTTGTAACAAATCGCATTGATGATATTCCAGATCATGTGTTTAAAGTTTCGTCTAGAATCAATTCTACATGGGGTGGGAGTTTAACTGACATGGTTCGTGCAACACGCTATCTTGAAATCATTGAAGAGGAAGGGCTCATCGGAAATGTTCAGCAGGTTGGTGCCACGTTGCTTGATTCATTGAATGGTTTCTGTTCTGAATTTTCACCGATCATGAGTAATGCAAGAGGCAGAGGATTGTTTTGCTCCTTTGACTTAAAAGATGCAGACACAAGAAACAAGTTCAGATCACATTGTATGGATGCAGGTTTGATAATTCTTGGTTGCGGTGATCAGTCAGTTCGATTTCGACCACCTTTGACATTGTCTCATGATGAATTAGAACAAGGTTTGAAAATCATACATGATTCACTCAAAAAAATATCATAAAAAAAGGGTCGCCAAATTTGGTGACCCTTTTTTTTATTATTTGAAAAGATCATTGATCGTAATCAAAAGGAACAATATCAATAATAATGCAACTCCAATTTGCTGCACAATCAATTTTACTTTGATTGGAACTTCTCTCCTCATTATTCCTTCAATGATGATGAATACAAGGTGACCCCCATCCAAAGCGGGGAGAGGCAGAATATTGATGACTGCAATTGACACGGATAGGGAAGCGATGAGCAAAAGAAAACTAGTCCAACCTTGCTCTGCTTGTTTGCCGGCTATTTTTGCGATTTTTATCGGACCGCCTATGCTATCAGACACAGACATCGTACCTTGAAAGATACCGGTGATTGTTTTGAAAAACAATGTAACATTCATCACAGTTTGATTAAGGCCCAAGCCGGCTGATTCAGCCAATGAATAGTCAATATGTGTTGTTGGGCCAGAGTACTCTTGAGTGGTTTGCACTCCAATGCGATGTCTATTAACAGAGCCGTCATATTTCGGAATTATTGTATCGCTTACTTCCTTAGAACCATGTTTCCATGTCACTGCCAAGGGTTTATCTTTATTCCATTGAACAAGATTCACAAAATCCTCTACACCAAACATTGCTTTGCCATTGATCGAGAGAATTGTATCTCCCGTTTTTATGCCTGCTTTTTCTGCGGGTGACATTGATTCGATTCCGGCAATAACAACGCGTATGCCTTCAGGAATGATGCCTAAACCCTTCTTTTGAGTCATTGCATTTACTAACGATGTTCCATCAGCATACAATGTAATGTTCTGATTTTCTCTTTGCACAATGATTGTTCTATTTTCTCCAAAATTATCAAGAGTCAATGCTTTTGTTACATCTTCCCATGATTGCATTGTTGTGCCATTGATGCTTAATATTTTGTCACCTATTTTCATTCCGGATTGTTGAAGGATGGATCCTTTTTGCACAGATGCAATAGTCGTTATTGTGCTGACATCCTTACCTTCAGAAAAATTCACACCGGAATAAATCAGAAAAGACAATATGAAATTAAAAATCACTCCTGCACTGATCACTGCAGCTTTTCTCCATGCACTTTTTGATCGAAACTCATATGGCTTGGGTTCGCTTTGCATTTGGTCTTTGTCGAAACTTTCATCGATCATTCCTGAAATTTTAACATAACCACCTAATGGCAATAGGCAGAATCGATAATCAGTATGATCACCGCCATCCCAATCTTCCGGCAGATCGCCGAATGTAAATCCTGTGATTTTATTCCAACCGAACAATCGCATGCCCATGCCAATAGCAAAAATTTCGGCACGCATTCCTGTTGCTCTTGCAATCAAAAAATGTCCTAATTCATGAATGGTCACAATGATTAAAATGACCTTCGCGAACTGTATCAATAAATTGAGAGATTCCATGTATAATCCTATATGCGTCTATGAATGCCGCTTAAAGACGCTTAGTGAATAAGTTCAGTGCAATGTACTCATCAACGTAATGCCAAGGCAAAATTGATGATTTCTTGTGGTATGCCTTCATGATTGGTTTTGCTATCGTCTGCTGCTATATGCAATGGAATGGGTTCAGGTGAATGACCAGTATAATATGCTGTATAAAAACCGCTGTCAACGTGATTATATGCATCTCTAACCATGCGATATGCAACCCAACTTGCACGGATGATATCGGAAACCGCAGCTTTCCCACCCCTTTGGAAATAGCTCATGTCAACCGTACGAATTTCATGAATAACATTTCTTTTCTTAAAAATATCTTCAAGTGTTTTTCTTATGGTATGCAAGTCTTGGTCATACCCTTCGGCTACAATGATTCGTGTATCACGATCACGTTCTTCAATCATAGTTGCAAGATATTCATAGTCAACATTCTCTCCGGGGCAAATCACATATTCTGCTCCGGCGGCAATACCTGAATAAAATGCCAAATATGCAGAATCTCTACCCATTGATTTTATGAGATATACTCTGCGATGAGAAGATGCAGTGTCTTTGATCCACTCGAGCATTTCATGGCTTTTATCCAAAGCGCTATAAAATCCAATGGATGAGCCATACTCATTGCATACATCATTGTCAATTGAACCGGGTGCGCATAATATCTTTGTTTTGATGTTCTCTGCCTTAATGAGCGTATTGATCGAATGAGCAGCTTTTATGCTGCCATTACCACCGCATACAAAGAGATAATCGATGCGATTGTCATGTAAATTTCTTGCAGCTGTTTCTTGCAATATGGGATCTGTGGCTAAATCAGGGACGCGTACTGTTCCGAGAATGGTACCACCTGCGGATGCAATTCCTGCAACCGAACCTTTGTCTAGATTTCGGAAATCATTATATATTAATCCTTTCCAGCCATCAAGAACTCCCCATACTGAAGTTTCAGGTCGTATATTGAGCGTGGCGCGAACAATTGCACGGATGAAAGCATTCATACCTGAACTATCACCACCACCTGTAAGGACTGCAAATTTCATGATTCAATTCCTGTAAAGATGTTCATCTCCCGAGAAATTCGGGAGCTCTTTTTTCAATGAATGCTTTCACTCCTTCTGCATAGTCATGGGATTCTCCTGCCAATTGCTGATACTCAGCTTCCAGTTCGAGCATATGCTCAAGTGTTGTGGACTGGGCATTCTGCAATAACAATTTTACATAGCCATAGCTTTGAGTTGGACCTTCTGCATATTTCTTAGCCAGTGCATTCAATCCTTCTTGGAAGGCACCCGGATGCAATACCTGATTGACCAATCCCAATGACAATGCTTCATCAGCAGCAATTGGTTTATTCAGAGTTGAGAATTCAAATGCCTTTGCATACCCCAACATTTTGGTGTAGAAAAATGTTGCACCTGAATCAGGTATAAGTGCTATGCCGATAAATGCTTCAACCAATTTTGCTGATGCACTCATCACTCGAACATCACAAGCGAGCGCAAGTGAGAGACCAGCTCCGGCTGCAACACCATTTATTCCAGCGATAACCGGTTTTGGTAGAGTGGTAATTAAACGAATGATTGGATTATATCTGCGTTCAAGTGAATCTTTCAGAGATCGCTTTCCACCACCGGATGGAGCATCTTTCAAATCTTGTCCTGAACAAAATGCTTTGCCAGCACCGGTCAAAACAACACAGCGTACATCATCGGTGTCATGAGCATATTGAAGCGCTGTTTGCAATTCTGTGGTAAGTTGTTCATTGCATGCATTATATGAATCAGGTCTATTCAATGTGATGGTGAATATTCCTGCATTCAATGATGTGAGTATTGATTCGAAGGTCATGAGTTCATCCTTTAATTTGCGGAGACGGTTTGCCCTGCAGACATCATCTCTATGAATTGCTTGAAAAGATAATCTGAATCATGTGGTCCGGGTGCGGCTTCAGGATGATATTGTACGGAAAACACCGGCAATTCTCTATGCCTGATGCCGGACAAGGTATTATCATTCAAATTGATATGCGTTGCTTCAAGTTGGGAAGGCAACCCTTGTTGATCAACAGCAAAACCATGATTTTGAGATGTGATTTCGATATCACCGGACAATAAATTCTTCACGGGGTGATTTGCTCCTCGATGACCGAATCTGAGCTTATAGGTTTTTGCTCCGAATACCAATCCAAGTAATTGATGACCAAGGCAAATCCCGAATGTAGGTATCCCGTGTTTCACCAAAAGAGAAATTGTCTCAATTGCATGTACTGCAGCCGCGGGATCTCCAGGACCATTACTGAGAAATATGCCTTCGGGATTGATGGCAAGAATTTCCTCGGCCTTTGCATGGGCAGGGAACACAGTTATATGGCAGCCATACTGAGCCAATCTGCGAAGGATATTGCGCTTTATTCCATAATCAATGGCAGCAATACGAAATACTCTGTTCTTGGGAATGAGTGGATCTTGAATCAATTCCTCTGTTTGAGGTTCAAAAACATACGAAGTATTACATGTGACGCCAAGAGTAAGATCCAAACCCTCCATGGAAGGTATTAATCGAGCTTCTTCAATGAGTCTTTGTGGATCTTTGTCTTGAGCGGAAATGATGCCACGCATGACGCCCTCACTCCTGAGAATACGCACCAATTGACGTGTATCCAGTCCTTGAATGCCAATTCTTCCTTGTTCTTTCATCAAGTCTTGTAAGGAACCGGTAGCTCTGTAATTTGAATAAGTCCGGGAGCATTCTTTTACAATGATGCCCTCCACTTTGAGAGAATCAGATTCGAAATCAGCAGGATTTACACCATAATTACCGATATGTGGATAAGTAAACGTCATAATCTGACCTTTGTAGCTTGGGTCAGACATGACTTCCTGATATCCTGTTATCGATGTATTAAAGACTACTTCTCCCTTTGCCTCGACATTCACGTCTCCGAATGCCCGGCCACGGAAGATCATGCCATTTTCCAATGCTAAAACTGCATCATTGTTCATGATATTGTTCAATAGTTCTATAAGAGAAGGAAAGTTTGGCAAAAATATGAAAAATCAAGCAGATAAGGGGGCTTTGCAATGAGTATTTGATAAATGGAATATTATCAAAATGGCGGATATTAACCATGTGATTTTTTGAATGCTCTCTTGTCTCTCATAGTGGAAAGGGATTGTGTACAATAAACACATTCCTGTCGGTATTTTTTCTTTGTTCAGTCCCTTAATCCCTTGTAATTTCGATTAGTGGGGATAGTACGAATGTAAAAATGTTAACCACAATTTATATATGGAGAAATCACATGAGTATTATGAACTCATTTTTTCGCAAGGTATTGTTCCTTGTGATTTGCATGGGACTTGTAGCGCAAGTTTCAAATGCGCAGTCCAAAAGACGTGTATACATTGAAAAATACACCGGTGCATGGTGTCAATATTGCCCGAATGGAGCAGTTGCTTTTGATGAATTATCAAAGCAATACACCGATGAAGAAGTCATCATGGTTGCTGTTCATCAAAATGACGGAATGTCAATGACCAATCAGGGTGATTTCCAACCCTATATCAATGGTGTTCCAAGTGGGTCAGTTAATCGTATTTATAATGGTGTAGGTCCTCAAACTTGGGCAGGTTATGTTCCGGGCATCATCAGTCAAGATGCTGCAGTCGAAGTGAACTTGAAGAATGTTTCATTCAATTCAGGTACTCGTCGAATCACATGCCAGTTGGAAGCAAAAATCAATCGTGATATTACCGGACCTGTCCGAGTGAATGTTGTCGTTGTTGAGGACAGCGTAATCGGATCTGGTTCTCAGTTTGATCAAGTGAATGCATTCAATACACAATCCGGGCACCCTTTTTATCAAAGAGGAAATCCGGTAAAGAATTATCCTCATCGACATGTTGCTCGTTTTATGGCCGATGGTACATGGGGCGCAACCGGCGTCATACCTGATAATCCAAAAGCAGGAGCGGTCTATACAAAAAATTATTCTTTCACTGTAAATGCGGCATGGAAACCAGAGCGTATGTCTCTTGTAGGTCTTGTGCAAAAGTATTCAGGTGATGTTACTTCAAGAGAAATTCTTCAAGCAGTTGAAGAATCTCTTCTTATTCGTTCCACTCGCGCAACATTGGAGCAAGCAGAAACTCCATATTTGAAAGTTGCTGCAGGCGGAAAGAAAACACAAGTCATCAAAGTAACAAATGACAATAATTTTGACTTGACCTTCGATCTTGCTGTAAATGATTCTAAATCAACATTACCTGCAGATTGGACAGCAAGTGTAGAGCCAGCAACATTGCAACTCGCAAAAGGAGCTTCAGCTGATGTGACTGTCACAATCAATGCTCCTGCAGCAATCGACGTTGCTGAATTAGCAACTGTTGTAATCGAAGCAACACCTCAACCTCTGGAAAATACAAATCCAAAAACTTCTAGCACAAGCGTCTATGCATTGCCTGAAATTGCAAAGGCAGCTGTCATTTATGATTTGAATACAAATCAAAACAATGATGCTTATGCAAGCGCGATTGGCTCTGAAGAACGCTTCGGGCAAGGCCTTGTGAAATTACCCAACAATGCAACATTGATTGATGCATATAAGGATCAATTGCAAGTATTTGTCATCAGTGTTTTTGGTGGTGGACTTCTCAATGGACAAATCTATAATGGATTGCCGATTGGTACTACAACAGATGCAGCTCCTTTGGCTAAGACAGTGTCTGATATGCTTGCAGCAGGCAAAAGAGTCTATCTCTCTGCTCCACAATCCATGTGGTGGGCATTTGACAAAACAACTGCAACAGCAGCAGGAAAAAATCAAGATGTCATTAATTTCTTCAGCAATACATTGAAACTTCAATTCCAAAAAACTGAACAACGCTATACTTTGAGTGGCAATACCGTCACATTAAAACAATATGGTGTCAAAGGTTTTGATAATGATTCAATTGGCGATCAATTCAATGGTATGTCTAATCAGAATTTCTCGAGCTATACCTTTTTCACAGATATCTTCAAGCTTGCAACCGGTTCGCCATGTGTACCTGTTATTTATTCAGATAATAGCACAGCTAATGTTGTTGGCGTTCGTTATACTTCGCCACAAGGTGGAAAATTGGTTTTCGTTACTCAACCTATTGAAGCATACGACAATCTTGTACCACGTGAAAACTTCATGACCAAATCACTTGAATGGCTTGCAGGCGATATTTTTGTAGCTGCAAAAAAACCAGTCTTGACTTTGAACACAGACGTAAAATTCGGTGCTCTTGAACTCGGTCAGAAAAAACAAATGAAAACTGAAATAAGCAATACCGGAGAAGGCGATCTGAACATTTCAGCAATTGGTGTTAGCGGTTCAAGTGCTTCCGTATTTACAATTATTGATAAACCAACCTTGCCATTAACATTGACTCCTGGTCAGAAGAAGGAAATCACTATTGAATTTACACCGAAAGAGGTAAAGTCTTATCTCGCATCAATGGACTTTACATCAAATGATGGCGGAGTGGATAATTCTACATCAGGTATTGATCTTGTAGGAGAAGGTATTCAAACTGT